>NZ_JBHVPN010000026.1:0-49918 GCF_042887255.1 Gottfriedia sp. NPDC057948 | reverse complement strand
GAAATTAAAGAAGATGACCCCTGTACAATACAGAAATCATCTCCTTAAAACAGCATAGACTCTTTTTCAATGTCCTTTACAAAGGGTACATTTTAATTTTAAACAGTCTTTTTTTATAGTAAAAATCAACACTGTACTTTAACAGAGCCTTTAATAAAAAGGTGTTTTTGTTTAAGTGTATTAATCGAAAATGATCACATTCGAAATTTCTTATACACCTTAAATGTTTAAACACTTTATATAAAAACGTACCCTTATGATCCACTCTTCCTGAGCGGGTTTTTTCTATTAAACTAATAAATAATTCCTTCACTTTTTTCGTCATCATAGAAAAACGATGTAACACGAAATGCTACATCGTCAATTTTCTTGTGTTTAATAGACTTTTACATAAGTATCTCCACTTTTGTTTGATGCTTTATCAACCGCATAAACCTTTAAAGTAGAATTTTGTTTCTGAGGTTTAATTTTTACTGAAAAGTTTCCATTAGATGAAACGATCGATTTATTTAAATATGTTTTACCATTGTATACGTATACCGTAGCTCCCTTTTCAGCTTTCCCAGTAACAGAAATGGATTTATGCGTAACTTTGTTTACAATTGGTTTAGAAGGTGGTGTCTTATCAGCAACAATAACAGTTCTACTAAAATCACTGATATTTTGTGCTTTATCAACCACATTCACATTAATTTTAGTACCACTTCTTTGCTTAGTAATCTTTATTGTATAGTTACCAGTAGGTGTTGAAGTGACACTCTTAGAATATTTAGAGTTAATATATAAATTTACTACCGAATTAGGCTGTGCTTTTCCAGTAATAGATGTCATCTGATCAGTAACATTATTTAATGTAGGAATAGATGGTTTTGTCTTATCAATCGTAAACTTTACTGTAGTTGTGTTTCCGGCTACATCTTTTACGACTAAAGTATAGTTTCCTTCTTTCGAGATAATGCTTCCGTTGTTTATCGCAATATTATTCAACATAGCTTTTCCTTCATTAAATTCAATTACTACATTCTTATTTGTGTATTGATTATTTCGAATTCCACTAACAATAGGAGGTGTAACATCTGGTACCTTCTTTATGTATGCTGAAGAGATATATCCCTTTAGTTTCCCATTAACAGTTTTAACTGGATACCAGACAAATTGATTTTTAGAATATTCATCATTGTCATACTCGAAATTACCGGTAATAAATAACTGGGTACCAAGATTCACTCTAGTAATGACATCGCCACCAGCGGCATTTCTAAATCCAACATCATTTCTTGTCACGGCTACCTGATCACCAATCTTTAACGAATAGTTTGATTTATGAATTTCATCTTGCAAGGTATATTCCGTTACTCGAAATTTAATATTATCATTCTTTTCAGGGTTATAATCAAAATCATTAACAGTAAAGGGATATCTAGCCAATTTAACTAAGGGATTGTCTAGGTAACTTTCATCTTCAATCATTTTGAATACTTTCTCTTGGTACGCATCAGTATTAATTTGTCCGTATTTTTCACCTTTTGTTTTAATAATTGGGCTGTTTGGCGGCTTTATGCCATTATATGCCATAACAGGGAAGTACCAATTTTCAATAACTTCGGGCGTTGCTCCTATTATTTTAGGTAGGATTGGCCAATTGTATTTTTGTTTTAAGATATCAATTCCAATTTGAATATTGTAAGCAATATCGAACTTTAATCTTTTTTCATCATAGCCATCATCAGTTACCTGCATAATTCCAATTCCACCATCATTAAATTCAGAATTGAATGGCTGGCCTTTGGCATCAAACTGTCTCCAATAAGATTCCTTCCAAGCAATAGCTTTTACTACCTCGGGTGGAATATCCGCTGCAATTGCTGCATTTGTTAGTAGACAATTCCTGATTTGAAATGTAGGATTTTCGTTTTGTTTAAGTGCATCATATGAAGGGCATTTTGATGTCCAATTAAGATCAGGCGTTTCTGCATTGGCTTTTCCAGCAAACAAGCTAATTGTTAAAGCTGATAATAATCCAACTTTTAGATAAAAAGATTTCATTTTCCATCTCCTATTCTATTATTTTCCAATTCTAAGACTATTCTATCATAGGAGATAACCAAATTATTATACTTACTAAACAAAAAAATCAGTTAAAAGCTGGCTTTTTGCTATTTAAAGATTTATTGTTTGGATAGCTCCTGAGGAGGGGATTATGTCCGTGTTATAATGGATATGATTTTTTAGACATTATAAAGGGGATTACATATGTACATTTGGAATGTAAAAGGGCTCGTTCAAGCTTTAAAAGAAGAGAGTCTGTCCAGTAAGTCACAAAGATACCATAAAATAATAGGTATTTCTTTATTCGCAATAGTTTTACTAGCTTATCCGTTATTATTCTTAACTGAAACTTTTAACATCTTAGATATTATTGATATGATTAGTTTTCTGGTTATCAATCTAGTTGGAATTTATTTAGCATATAAAATAAATCAACGAGGAGATGGGAAGGAATTTGTCTTTCGCTATTTTAGTTTGTATCTTCCACTCACACTCCGATTTTTTGTCCTAGTTACGGTTATTATGATTGTCGGTTATTTAATTCTACATTATATTGATCCTTCAATTTCCTTGAATGAGACCAACTGGTTCGATTTAGTTACTTCTGTTGGAACAGAAATATATTTCAATGTCTTAATGATTAAATATATAAAAATGTTAAATAAGTAATTAGTTTCTAAGTTGTATCTATCATTTAATAAATGATTAGCTTATTCAACTAACGCAATGCTTTAGTTTAACAACAATAGAGGATGATCATTAATCGATCATCCTCTATTTATTATATGGAAGTTTAATTGAATTAGAAGGGGAATACTAGGGGTATCTTGAATATTGAAATGAATAAGTTTTGGAGGTATAGATGGGTAAACTTAATGATTATTACAAGGAAAAGTTATTTAGATTGTTTGGATTAACGCCTAAAAATGTAGGATGGACTTCATATGCTACGATAACGATTGAACCAGAATATATAGTTGACTTAGAAAATTTAAGTTTCGAGAATATGGAATGGCTAGAACTCTATGAAAATCTTGAAGTAGTTGGAGATTATGATGAGGTCAACACGGATTTTAGAATTGGAGAATTTATATCAAGTAAAAACCACGAGCCTCACTTTTCATTAATAACAGAATTTTATTTAATGTTAGGTAATCAATTTGAAAACGGGGAAATTTCTGTTTTTATTAATAAAAAGTTGGATAACAAGCTGATATCAGAAGTTATTTTACATTTTAATAATTGTAGAGTTGTTTATGAAAATAATTTACCGACTGAAGTAAGATTATCTAATCCTAAAAAGGTGTCTTTAAATGAGATTCATAAACAAGGGATAAATCCTATTATTAGCGAACTTTTTGGTAAAGTAAGTGAAACTGAACCAGAATGGAGTCCATCGTTAAGTTACAAGGTAGTTCCAGAGAAAATAGAAAAATACGAAGATCAAGATTTTGATTTAGTATTCGAATATCTAATTGGAACAAAAAAAGATAAACACTTATTATCATTTTCGTGGGTAAGTCTGGTATTAGATGAATTTTTAAAAGATTCCGTAGCGATTAGATATTTTGCTCACAAATGTAAGAATATGTATTTATGGGTAAATAGAGAGAAAAAAATAACAACGATTCAATTAGAAATTTAAGTAGCTTTTCTATTTTAATAAATCATTGTTGTTCAACTATCGCGTGCTTTAGTTGAATACAGGAGTTAATAAGTTTCTATCGAATTATCCCATTAAACTAGGTATAAAGTGCCTCAATAATGTTGATAAACCCACCAACATCTATTGTGTTGTCAATTACAGTCGACACACGTGGAGTGTGTGGCGCAACTAGTTTTAAAAAATGTAACAAACAAATAAACTTCTGCTAAACAAAATAAACCTTTGCCAAAATCAGAATATACATCTGATAAAAGGCATGAGTAGGGAAAATGTAAAAGGAACGAACGTAGTCACCTCAGCCTTTTTCCCCTTTTTTTTATCAAAACTTTATTCGGAAAATAATAATGATTTGCTAGAAAAATTAGAATGGAAAAATCGGAAAATGAGGTTTTGTATCAAAGGTATAATATTGCTGAACAGAAAATGTAAATCCAAAATAAATTCCTGCTCCACAAAACAAAACCATGGTCAAAACAACTATCAATGCTAAAAGAATTTAAAGAAAAGTAGGGGTGTCTTCTTTGTAAAACGGCACCGAAAGATTTAAATATATATAGTGACAACACCTATACTTTCGTTTATAAGTAAAATATGTTTTTCACACAGAAAAAAATATCCTCTCCTTATTTATACTTTCCAATGTACTGTATTGATCCTTCGTATCTACCAATCATCACACAATATCTTAATTGTCAATATATTGATTTATAAACCCAAGTCAAAATCTATATTAATAGTGCGATTGATAGATTTGATATGTTATAGTATTCGAAATTATTAAAAATGTAAATAAATGTAAAAAAACAGGCAGTCAATCCCTTACAAAACCCCATTTGTCATCCTAGCCTAACAAATATATAATTCTTTTAAAATCCTATGTTACCCATTCATTTTATATCCAGCAGAAATTAAATAACTCTTATACAGAATCGGTAATTGGTTTAGGAGGTGGCCCTTTCATATTGTTAGCAATCTCTTAATTTCCCTATTCACTATGAATCCTGCTTCGAGATATTTCTTAACATTTGAACATGCAGGTTTCCAATTGTTGAAAAAGTCTTAGCTTACTTCCTTCGTTTTGATCACTCTTAAACCAAAAAATGAACAGGATAGCAACTGGTAGTTTATGACATCACATGTCAACCAATAGATGGAACTTAGATAATTTACATGATACCAAGAACTGGTGACGCTTCATTATGACGTTGTCGGTTTTTTACCTTATATTTTTCTATTTTGTAGGAATAAGCAGTATAGACAAGATCAAGCGAAGTGCCACAATAGAGCGCGGCTTTCAATTAATCAATATGATTACTTTAAAATAAAGATAAAGGGGTTATAGGATGGTTACTTTATTACAACAACAAGCAACACTAGAGATAGAGGAAAAGAGAAATGAATTATATGATTTTAATAAGAGTTATGGTTTTCTTCATTCTAAAACCATTCAATGTAGTCAAGAGTTAGATCGGTTAATAAATCTTCAGTTAATAAATCAGTTATTCAAAAGATATACCGATATGAAGGAAGAGCGTTATGAATACTTAATAAATTAGACACCGATATGCTAATCTTGTAGTGATTGGATCAATTGCTGTTCATACTATTATTTAGGGAATAGCTGTAAAC
The DNA here is from genome assembly GCF_042887255.1 of Gottfriedia sp. NPDC057948. Lineage (NCBI taxonomy): Bacteria > Bacillati > Bacillota > Bacilli > Caryophanales > Bacillaceae > Gottfriedia > Gottfriedia sp. NPDC057948. The sequence continues at coordinate 44,574 of NZ_JBHVPN010000026.1, read as the reverse complement.
TCTACATCATCTCATGTATTGCTTATTGTGTACTGCTCATGTGGAGTGCATGGCGCAATTAGTTTTAAAAAATTTAACAAACAAATAAATTTCTGCTAAACAAAATAAACCTTTGCCAAAATCAGAATATACATCTGATAAAGGGCATGAGTAGGGAAAAGGTACAAGGGACGAACGCAGTCACTCAAACCTTTTTCCTCTTTTTTTATTAAGACTTTATTCCAAATAATAATGATTTGCTAAAAAAAGTTAGAAAGAAAAAATAGGGAAATGGGGTTTTGTATCAAGGGTTTATTATGAATGGGAAAAAATAGGAACGGAGGAATATTGGTATGAAGGGGGAGAAATAGCAAGAGTTTAATATTGCTGAACAGAAAATGTAAACCTAAAATAAACCCCTGCTCCACAAAACAAACCCATGCTCAAAAACAACTATCAATGAAAAAAGAATCTAAGGAAAAGTAGAAGTGTTCTCTTCATGAAACGGCACTGAAAGATTTGAAAATATGTGATGACAATACCTATACATTCGTTTATAAAGAAAATATGTTTTTCACACAGAAAAAAACATGTCTCTCCTTTTTTATACTTTCCAATGTACTGTATTGATACTTCTTATATTTCCGATACCATCCAATTCCTTAATTGTCAATATATTGATTGATAAACCCAAGTCAAAACCTATATTAATAGTACGATTGATAGATTTACAATATTGTAATATTCAAAATTATTAAAAATGTAAAAAAGTGTAAAAAAATATAAAAAAATGTAAAAAAAAAGATCGTCCCCCTCTTACAAAACCCCATTTGTCATCCTATTCTGACAAATATATAATTCTATTAAAATTCAATGTTACCCATTCATTTCATATACAGCTAGAAACTACATAACTCTGATACAGAATTGGTAATTGGTTTAGAAGGTATCTTGTTAGCAATCTCTTAATTTATCCTATTCAACTATGAATCCTGCTTCGAGATAGTTCTTACCGTTTGAACATGCAGTTAGTGTTGTAAGTCTCATCGCAAAACCTATTTTATCAGTTAATGGGTTCAAGCAATTAAGGGAAAGGAGGGAAAAGGAGTAGTTAGCTAAATTCAATCTAAATATGGAGGTATAAACAGAATGAAAATCACCAAAAAATTGCTTACATTGTCGTCAACTTTCCTACTTACCATAAGCTCATTTATTGGACCAGTTGGAAATTATGGTAAGGCTTATGCAAGTGAAAATAGTATGAATAGTTATAACCAAGGATCTAAAGAAGTAATAGAGAATAAAATAAGTCCAGAACTTGAAAAAGAATTTGACAACAACTCTCAAAATAGCTTTCTTGTTAAATTTAAGGATCAGGTAGATACAGTAAAGGTTGCTGATGAAGCTAAGGCTAAGAATAAGCAGCTATCAAATGTAAAAAAAGAGTTAGTCGTTCGTTCATCAATCGTTTCTGAATTGAGAATTAAAGCAGATTCATCACAGAGTAATTTGAAGAAGTATTTAGTAAAAGAAAAAAATAGCGGAAATGTAAAGGATATTAAATCGTTTTACATCGTAAATGGTATGGCAGTTACAGCAACAGAGGAAGTTATGAAAAACATAGCAGCTATGCCTGAGGTTGAAAGTATTAAACCTAATGGAATTACAAAGTTAATCGAGCCTGAAAAAACTATTGGAGCTACTGTTCAAGCGGATGATAATACAGAATGGGGTCTTAAAAAAATTGGGGCGCCTGACGTTTGGACCTTGGGAATAGATGGAACAGGGATAGTCGTTGGTAGCATAGATACAGGAGTTCAGTGGGATCACCCTGCATTAAAGACAAAATATAGAGGATATGATCCAAATAATCCAGATAATCCAAATAATGAATTCAACTGGTTTGATGCAACTGAAACTCACGGTTCAGTACCCTACGATGATCTCGGTCATGGAACCCATACAGTGGGTACTATGGTTGGTTCAGAACCAAATGGAACAAATAAGATAGGTGTTGCGCCAGGAGCAAAGTGGATAGCTGTTAAGGCATTTACAAAAGATGGCGGAAATGATGCTGATTTAATAGCGGCTGGTGAATGGATGCTTGCACCTAAGGATAGAAATGGAGTACCACATCCAGAAATGGCTCCTAATGTTATTAATAACTCATGGGGAGGCGGTCCTGGAGTAGATGATTGGTATAGAACTATTGTAACAAATTGGAGAGCAGCAAATATATTTCCGGAATTTTCAGCAGGAAATACAACTCAATACAATCCTGGTGGGCCTGGATCAGTTGCTAATCCTGCAAACTATCCAGAATCCTTTGCAACAGGAGCAACTGACATAAACAACAAGTTAGCCAATTTCTCATTAAGGGGTCCATCACCATATGGTGGAATACAAAAGCCAGAAATTTCAGCACCTGGAGTTAATATAAGATCATCAGTTCCAGGAGGTAAATATGAGGGGGGATGGAGTGGAACCTCAATGGCAGGTCCACATACATCAGGACTTGTAGCATTATTACTTCAAGCCAATTCATCTTTAACAGTTAGTGATATTGAAAGAATAATAAAGGAAACAGCAACTCCTTGTACTGACTCTCAATATCCTGAAACCCCTAACAATGGATATGGATATGGTGTTATTAATGCACTTAAGGCTGTAACATCAGTTATGGCAGGAATTTCTGAGATTAAAGGCCAAGTATCAGAAGATGCCGAGGATACAGTTCCGCCAACATTTAATCATATACCTGTAAAAGAGGTATTCGAAGGAATGGACCAAAAATTAACAATAGATGTACAGGATAATATAAGCCTTGGTTCAGTTGAGCTTCAATATAAAAATAATCCAGCAGATGAGTGGACAACAGTTCCAGCTGAAAGGAAGAGTGGGGACTACAAGTCAGGAAGCTATGAAGCTGTAATTCCAGCTGATAAAGTAGTATCAGGATCAAATATAACTTACAGATGGAGAATAGTTGACTCTGGGAAAAATGAGGTTTTAAGTGATATCTATACAATTATTGTTAAAGATGCACTTACAATAGGATACTTTAATGATTTTGAAACAGATATAACAGGATGGCAAATGCTGGGGACTGCTCAATGGCAGTGGGGAAAACCAACGACAGGACCTATGGCAGCAGCCTCGGGAGAAAAGATTTTAGCTACTAATCTTGAAGGAACGTATTCAGAAAATCAAGTAATGGGATTGATATCGCCTAATATTGTCCTGCCAAAAGGACCTGCTTATTTACAGTTTAAAAATTGGTATGATCTAGAAGAAAAGATTGGCAAGGGAAAAGTTTTGGTTTCAACTGACGGCTATGATTATTATAGTGTAGCTGAATATACAGGCACTAAGACAGGCGGATATTCAAATGAAGAAATAGATTTAAGCGAATATGCAGGAAAGAAAATAAATATCGCATTTCTATTTTATTCTAATAACTCTAATAATCATCAGGGATGGTTTATAGATGATTTTAGATTAACAGATAAATCTGCAGCAATAGGTAATACATCAGTTTTAAGCAATGGCCCTAGAGAACATATTAGCTTAACAGATCTACATGCAGCATTAGGTAACAGATCAGTTTTAAGCAACAGCCCAAAACAACAAATAATAAATCCTAATGCAAATATAGCAACAATTCCATTATCGGCAACAGTGTCTATTGTTGAAAATGGTCGTTCAACAAAAACAAATCCTCAAGACGGTTCATATAGTTTTAAGGTTAAAGAAGGAGAGTATACATTAAGAGCTGAAAAGTACGGATACTATCCAAAGGCTGAGAAGGTTCAAGTAGCAGCTAACCAAGTTCTTGAAAATACAAACATTACATTGGCTCCAATACCTAAGAGAACATTAACAGGTAAAATCACTAATGCGCAAACAGGCAATCCTGTTAAAAACGCTAAACTTTACTTAATTGAGGATGCAGCAGTCGCACCAGTTACAACTGATGCAGACGGTAATTACTCAATAACTGCATATGAAGGTAAATATACAGTACAGCTTATCGCAGAGAACTATTTTGATGAGAGATTCACTGTAGATATTACGGGTAAAGAAAATGTTACTCATGATCTTCAGATAAAACCGTTTATCAATTATTCAGGAGAGATCGGCTATGATGATGGAACAGCAGAATACTCAGTGGCTCAATGGGAACCAGGAGGTGGCTATGCAGTAAGAATGTCACTTCCGGAGGGACAGACTACAGGCATAGTAACCTCTGGATTATTTATGCTTGATGCAACATCTGGAAATACATTTAAGGTGGCAGTTTATGATGCAAGTGGAAGAGATGGCTCCCCTGGAAAAATGATAGCAGGGCCGTTTAATGCAACTGCTTCTAAGGAGAAAGGGAAATGGACAGTCGTTGATTTATCCGCGCAGCAAATCGTTGTAACAGGCGATTTTTATATGGTTTTAATACAGGATAAGTTTGCTCCTATAAGCCCAGCAATTGCATTGGATAAAAACTCTATAGTAGCACAAAGATCATGGCAGTTTATAAATGGTCAATTCACTTTAGCGAGTAAAGATTATGGAAACATGATGATTAGAGCAACAGTTAAGCTTGAAGCACTAGCTCCAGTTATAACATCACCAGTGGACAACCCATATGTAAATAATGAAAATGTAACAATAAAGGGTATGGCAGCTCCAGGAATGGACGTTCACATATTTAACAAAGATGAAGATATAGCAAATGGAAAGACAAATGATGATGGAAGCTTCTCAATTGATACTGTACTACAAGAGGGAGTTAATACTCTGAAGGCGAAAACTATTACAGAAATCGGATCTACTCCTTATTCGAAGGAAATACAGGTTATAGTAGATAAGACAGCACCAGTTTTAGAAGTTAAAAGTCCACAAAATAACGCAAATATAAATGATCAGGTTATAACTGTAACAGGAACAGCCAAAGATGATTATTTAGATTATGCTGATGTTAATGGAACAAGGGCAGACATCGATTCAAATGGAAATTGGACAGTAAAGCTTATGTCCAAGGAAGGGCAAAATGGAATAAATGTTGTTGCTAGAGACAAGGCAGGAAATGAAACAGTTAAGAGCGTAACTGTAAATGTGAAATATGCAATAAAAGGTATTACTAATTTGAAACCAGATCATGATTTAAAATTAAAATCTGGTGATGCAGTTAAGGTTGAATTTGATTCAGAAGTTGGATTAAAGAAAGCAGCATTTAGAATTATATCTCCTATAGGTAATGTAAATAAGACTATGAGCATACAAACAGCTAATGATTCTGCCATTGAAATGCCAATGAAAGAGGTAGTAGATAAAGATGGAAAAGGTACAGGACATTATGTTGGACAATGGATTGTTCAAAAGGACATTGTATTAAACGGTGGACAGATAGAGGTTACAGTTCAGGACAATAATGGAAATCAAATGACCATGATGACTAAAGGAAGACTGTATGTTAATTCAAATGTAGTAAAACCAGTACCACCAGTAATAAAACCAGCACCAAAATTAACAGCAGATAAAAAAGATAACAAAGTAGGAAAAACAATCAACATAACCTTCAAAGACGATGCAAAATGGAGAAGTTCAATAACAAGCATAACAGTAAACGGAAAATCAATAAAAGGAAACTACAAAATAGAAAAAGGAAACATAGTAATAAACGGAAAAGTATTTACAAAGGCTCAATCCTATAAGATCGTCATAAAAGCAAAGGATTACAAAGATGTACAAGTAACACAGATTATTATTCCAGAAGTAAAACCAGCACCAAAATTAACAGCAGACAAAAAAGATAACAAAGTAGGAAAAACAATCAACATAACCTTCAAAGACGATTCAAAATGGAGAAGCTCAATAACAAGCATAACGGTAAACGGAAAATCAATAAAAGGAAGCTACAAAATAGTTAAAGGAAACATAGTAATAAACGGAAAAGTATTTACAAAAGCTCAATCCTATAAGATCTTCATAAAAGCAAAGGGTTATAAAGATGTACAAGTAACACAGGTTATTGTTAAAAAATAACTAAACTAAAAGGGTGCCAGCTCCTGAGAAAAGAGAAAAACTCTGACTCTGGTAGCTGGTATCTTTTTGTTTTCGAAAAAAATGGATATAAAATTATTATTAAAATTAGAATACTTTAGGTGAAGACTATTGGAAACCTTACTCCACATGGGACTTTTTTTCAAAACTTTGCCCCCATTCTATTTACTGGATTATAAGATTTAGACCGATATATACGGTAACGGACGTGAGGTGCGTTCCACAAATCTCGAACGATCTGTTGCAGAACTTGAAAGTGTAGAAGGTTATTGAAAGCAAGAAGGAGCAACACGAGATGTTCCTTTAATGTAGGTGAATCGTGGAAAATTGTGAAACTCGATCGTACAGCCTATAACAAGTGGGGTAGCCAAAATCAAAACCCAAAGAATGATAAGTATGTATCGTTACGACCAGCTGCTTTTAGAGGATCTAGGCAACAAAATTTCTCAAGAAGTCATTAAGGTTTATAGCTTGAGACAAGATTAATGGCCTATCCATCTGCAAATGATTGATAGGCTATTTTTATCTTTTAACTAGACGGATTGTTATAGTTTTTTATAAAGTAATAAGCAATATTAAAGGGATACATCTATACATTAGGAAAGAGTATAAACCCTTTTAGAATTTTGTTTGCGGGAATCATTTAATTTTAGCTAAGGAGGTTAGAGGCATGACAGATTGGATATGGGATGGAGATGTCATCGCAGACGTGGAACAAGCCACATTCATTTTTACGTTTAAAAATAATAGCGATCAGGCAATGTTTATAGAGTTTCCAACAAGTCAGTTTTATGATTATAAGGTGTATAATGCACAAGGAGAACAGGTCTATCATTTTAGTAAAGGGAAATTTTTTTTACAGGTGATTCAACATAAGTCATTAAACAGCGGGGAACAAATCCAATGGAAAAGTACGTGGAATTACAAAACGAATGATGGAGAGAGAGCACCTGCAGGAACATATACAGTTAGTGTCATTTTAGAAATATGGAAAATAAATGACAAACTTTTACATTCGAAGCCAGCTACTTCCTTTACTTTCAATATTCCGCCTGAAAATACAGCCATTCGATAAGTGAAAGTTGCAGGATATTTGATTCAAATAAAAATGAAAAAATCCACACTCTTCAAAAAGTTCCTTCTTAATTAACTAAGATTGATACATTAACACTTGAATTATTACATCGAATAATTGAAAGGATTGAAATTAAAGCAGATGGAACAGCTAGAATCTTTTATAGATTCCCGGCTCCATCTGCTTTAATTTAACGTTGTTCAGTAATAATAATAAACTTATTATGTACGTAGTAACACGACTTCCTTAAAGGTATTAATTTAAAAATCAAGCAAATTTATCGTTTCTGCGGTATTTTTCCACGAGATGCACAGCGTATTGATTTGCTTCTTCGACATTGCCTTTTTCCATATGATAGTCAAACAACTTTATCGCATAATGTTCAGATAAGCGAACATGTGCCATTTTCTGATAATAAGGAAATGCTTCTTTTTCAAGGTAATGGTAGTAAAGCTCTTTTTCTTTTTGAAGATTATATTTATGTAAATAGAAGAAATGTAAATAGATTGGCTCTGTTATTTCTTCAGAAAGAGCAATACCCTTTTCGACCAATTGGAGCAATTTTTCGGTTGATTTCAATCCTTGTTTCGATAATGCATTTATATATCCTTCCAAAGAGGCTATATGAAGGGCTGTATTAGGATCTTTTATATCCATGGATTGTTTATAGTATTCACTAGCTTTATCATAATTTCCTTGGCGAACTTTTTGGTATGCGAGATTGTGAATCAGCATTGCTCTTTGATGGTCTAATCCTATGTTTTCAGTCATCTCGATTAATCTTTGATATTCGATATCTTTTGGATCGTAAAACTCGTCCCGCTCTACTTGGACCAACATAAGCATTTCTGCTTCAATCATACGCGTAAAACTGCGTACTTCTGTGAAAAAGTTCAGGGACTTTTCGGCAAAATAATAAGCCAATACTCGTGAATTCAGAGAATGATAGGCAAAAGCCAAATGATAATAGTACTCTTGGTTGTTGTAATAGGTTAGATCAATTCCTTGAAAATATGAAATTGCCTTATAATATTCCTTATTTATCAATGCATTGATCCCTTTAATGTGAAGAAGCATGTTTTTTTCATATGGTGGAAGATCAGACCATTTGTCCATTTCAGCAATTAGAGATGTAGCTTGATGCCCCTGTCCTATCAATAAATAATATCTTGTGAGTATGAGCATATAGGAACGATAAATATCCTGCATATGCAGCAGAGCAATAGCTTCTAATTGCTCCTTTAAATTCTTAGCCTTTGTTTTCAGTTTTAAAATGATCGATTCATGCCATTTTTTTAAAATGGAATCTATGCCATTATATGTTTTAATTTCTATTTCCATATCAATGCCAAGCCGCTCTGACAGAAAGTTTATTGTTTCTTTAGAAACTTCTGTTAATCCACGTTCAATTTTGCTTATATGTGTACTCGAACAGATGCCAATTCCTAAATCCTTCTGCATCATGTTCTGACGTTCACGATAGAATTTGATTATTTGTCCCTCTAGCATGGTGAACCCCTCACTTTATCTAGCTGATATAAAATTTTTTTCTTATTTTACTAAAGAAAACCCAAACTTGATATACTTTTAATGAAAAATTTAATTTTTTATTTTTTTATAACTTCAATAGTAAAAGTAGGTAAAAAATCCTGTGTGAACTTTAATTGCTAACGTACTCTTTTTACATAGGGAGTCAGATATTAAATACACCTTTAGACCTCGTTTTTCTTATTTCTTGTAGTAGATTTGCAAAGCTGAATTGAATCTGGACAGAAGTCTTTAATTTAATAAAGTTTTTATTCAAAGCATATATTTGATACTAGTAATAATGGGTTAAAAGTGATCAGTTTTAAAAATAGAGGCCATTGTTGAAAAGGAAATACATTGAAAATAATAGTAGAGGGGAGATTTATATAATTATTGATTGCCATTTTCATGTGGATGAATCCATGCTGACCTTAGAAAAAATGATAGAGGGGATGGATAAAAATAATATAGCAAAAACTGCTCTAATCCCTCCTATGAGTGAAACAATGTTTGAATCGGATCGTACCATTCAGTATCAGATCCAACGATTATTCCGTTTTCTTATACTTAATACACCTCAAATTGGGCACAAAATTTATAATGGTCTAGTGAAAGGTGGCTATTTAAATCTTTATGGTAACAAATACAAGATTTTTACCGAGCCGCAAAATGATATTGTGGCTACTGCAATTGCAAGATTTCCAGATCGTTTTCTAGGTTGGGTAGCAGTGAACCCTATGATTCCTAATTTTATGGAAGAAATAGAATTCTATCTTAAAAACCCTAGTTTTATTGGGGTAAAGGCTCATCCATTCATGCATGGTTATCGTATTAAAGCTCTGGAACCAGTTGCTGCTTTATGTGAATCAAAAGGTGTACCGATGATTATTCATCTTTCTTCTGAGATTGACTCCTATAAATATCTACCTGAAAATTTTCCTAAACTTAAATTAATTTATGCTCACGCTGGTCTACCATTTTGGAGAAATCTATGGAAATACGTTAAGGAACAACCAAATGTATATGTTGATACATCAAGTGATTATCTCAATCCGTCAATTGTAAAACAAGCGGTAGAGGCTTTAGGTTACCGTAAAGTTCTTTTTGGCTGTGACGGACCATATGGGATGAAGACATTTAATGAATATGACTATTCGGACAAGAAAAGATGGGTAGAATCCCTTCTAATTCCTGATAACGAAAAGGAATACATACTCGGAAAAAACTTTTTAGGATTAATTGAATAGGAAAAGGAGGCAACTAACCCTTGTGGTTGGTGCCTTTTTTTGTTACACGAAAGGATTAACAAAGAATTTATATAGCTTTACAAATCTGAAATTGTAGATTAACAGATGGAGATTAATCTATTAAAAAGGGGAAAGGAAATTAAAGAAAGACATAAGTTTGTTTACTGGGTCTTTTAACGCAGAACCGATGACCGTAATTTTACAACTACCACTGGTTATCTACTTGCTGAAAAAAAGGGCAGATTAGGTGTCAGCCAATTCAAAAAGTAAATATGCTTGGCATGTGGCTTTGGCGCAGTAAAACGTACATAATAATTTCTTTATAGGGAGGGAATCAGGAGAAAATGAATCGTTTATTACAAGCTTCTATTAGAAGAGCTGGCCTTATTATTACACTAACTATCATCATTTTGGTATGGGGTGCAATATCAGCCTTTCAAATGCAGAGGGATTATCTACCTGAAATTAATAATCCTACACTTAAGGTTACAGTAAAAGCACAAAGCCTACAGGCTGATCAGGTTAATGAATATATAACAAAACCTATCCAGGAGGCGGTCAGAGTAGTAGACAATCTTCAAGATGTGGAAACTAATTCCTTTAATGGGGGCTCGTTTATAAGTCTAAATTTTCCTATGAAATATGATATGGAAAAGGCAGAGCAGCAAGTGAATAAAGCAATAGAAGAAATTTCATTACCAAAAGGATCTGACAAACCCCTTGTGAACCGACTTAGTACGCATTCGCTTCCTATTATGACAATCAGCCTAAAAAGCAATAATGTCAATATTTCGGAAAACATGCTTAGGACTTCCTTACAAGAAGAAGTGGTAAAAGGACTTAAAACTATTCCTGGAATAAAGGACATTCAAGTGTCAGGTGGTGGAAATGCTGGATACGCCATCTCAATTCGTAAGGACGATTTAATTAAGTCCGGTTTTAGTGTGGACGATATCAATAATTCCCTCAATCAACAACACACAACTGAAACAGAAGGGGACTTATCAGACGGCCAGATGACGGTGCCCATAAAAGTGAACGGCTGGGGGCTGAATAAAACAGATTTGCAGAAGTTGTCTATAAGTCGGGCAGATGGTAAGACCATTTCACTATCTGACGTGGCAGATATTTCGAATTCGATTGTTAATCTTCAGACCATATCCAGAACAAAAGGTACACCGAGCGTAGTACTGGATATTTTAAAAACGCCTTCATCAAATATTACCAATTTGTCGAAAAGCATTCACAGCCGACTACAAGATATAACACCGATTAAAAATAATGATGTAGAAGCCTCCATACTTTTTGACCAAGGGCAGCAGGTGAACCATTCTTTACAAGGACTCGTTAAAGAGGGATTATTGGGGTGCTTGTTCTCCATGATCTGCGTATTTCTATTCTTTCGCAATGTACGCTCTACATTATTAATTGCTATTTCCTTGCCAATCTGTCTTTTAGCTACTACCGGTACCCTAAAGTTATTAGGAATCTCCCTTAACATTCTTACCGTTTCCGGACTTGTGGTGGCAATGGGAAGGGTTGTGGATGATTCGATTGTGATCTTGGACAATATCAACAGAAAAGTAAAAGAAGGAAAAGAATTAAAAAGCTTTTCTTTCATTACGCTAGCTGTAAAAGAGATGATTCCGGCGATTGTTTCATCTACGGCCACTACGGTTGCTGTGTATATTCCCATAGCCCTTGTCGGTGGTCTCGTTGGCGCAGCCTTTTCAGGTTTTGCATGGTCTGTTGTTATTGCTCTCATTATTTCCTTAGTCGTTTCAGTTCTTGTCGTTCCTGCTCTATATAATCTTGTCTGGAAAGGAAAGCCAACAGCACACGACGATTTCATGGCTAAACGTTCTTATAAGATTTATGACTGGGTTTTTCAGAGAAGAAAGCTTCTTAGTACAATAACTGTAAGTTTATTTGTTGTTTTGGGTGTAGCCTCGGCCTTGCTTCCTGTAAATTTCCTGACCATGACGAATAATACAGGACAGCTCGGCATTCAAATTGAATTACCTAAAAATACATCGCTGAGTGAAGTAGACGAAGAAGTGAAGAGAGTTGAGGGACTTTTGCAAAAGAATCCAAACGTTTCTTCATTTTCTTCCGGCCTCGGTTCTTCTTTCACTCCTCAATCAGACGATGTATTTGATGCTGGAGGTGGATGGATACAGCAACCAAATATAGCCAACCTGTCCCTAAGTATTAGAAAAAATGCAGATAAAACTAGAACGACCAGTCAATTACAAAAACAATTGGATTCTCTTAAAAGTTCAGCAATTTACACGGTAACTGACAAGAGTATTTCGGGAGATGACTCTTTATTAAAAATTAATCTAATTGGTGCGGATAGCCAAACTCTTGAAAATTTATCACGCTCTGTTGGAAACCGCCTAAAGTTGATACCGGGCCTTGCCGTGCAAGGTTTGGCTGATGAAGAAGGAACCGCTTCTCAATATCAATTAACCTTAAACAGAAAGATGATTGAACAAAATGGTCTGAATTTATCAGATATCATAAATAGGTTCAAGTTATACACTGCTGAAGGCACAATAGGCGAGATTTCGCTTAACAATAATACATATCCTATCGTTTTACATCTTAAGAGTGTGGATAATAAGAACGACCCGGCCCTCAATGAAACAGACCCAGCACTGCGATTATTAAATCAAATGGGTAACGAATCGTTTATTAATAAAGAGGGAAGAACTTTTAGATTAAATCAGCTTGTTGTTGCAGCGCCAATCACAGATTCATCTGTGATACAAGAGAAGGATGGTCATCCTTACGCTGTTATTAATGGAAATATACTCTCTAGAGATGTAGGGAAAGTAACCAAAAAAGTTAAAAGCGTACTTAAGGATACTCCACTGCCCGAAGGAGTCAATTACTCTTTTGCAGGAGCTCCTGAGCAAGTTAAGGAAATGATCTATGAAATGGCCATTGCTTTATCATTTTCCATTTTGATCGTTCTTTCCATTATTAGCTGTGTATTCAGGGGATGGAAGGCACCTCTCACAGTATTAATTTGTATACCACTTGCCTTCATTGGATCAGTCGCTGGAATGCTAATCTTCCAGTTAGAATGGAATCTGGCCGCTCTGGTCGGACTGTTAATGTTAACCGGAATCGTGGTTACGAATGGTATTGTATTAGTAGATAAAATAGAGAGAAATAGGTTGGCAGGACACGTTTTAGAAGAAGCAATATTACAAGGTACATTATCTAGAATCAGGCCGATTCTCACAACTGCTTTAACAACCATATTAACACTAATGCCTTTAGCTTTATCATCTCGAACTGACACCATTATCTCTCAAACTCTCGGTATAGTTGTGATTGGTGGATTAGTTAGCTCCACATTTATCAGCTTATTTATGATTCCTATTTTGTATAAATGGCTTCATAAGGAATATGACAAGAGTTCCAACGACATTGTTGGTGACCTCAGTCATAAATCTCAAAAAACCGTTTAGGAAGTGTTAAGTATTTATTGTATCTCTTGAATTAGATCCTATTGTTTTTGGCTGTAGACTTTATGCCCATTCTTGTCGTTATATCAAAGAATCGTTTTATAAACGGTTCTTTTTTCTATTGGTGAAATTCTTTTATAGATATAAATTACATAGAATGCGCCGTTCAATCGGCCCAGTGCAATCATTTCTGGTCCGTAACACAGCAAATTTGCTAGACTCCTGGATTACATTTAGTATTAAATCCTATCTTTCTACTCTTTTTTCGCAATAACCGTTCTACTACATCCCCGATTGAGGGGCGTTCAATATCCTAGTAAGTAATTAATTATGTTATTTACTTGTACTTTTTTTAAATTATGTAAATTTGTTTAGATGAGAAAATGAGCATACCAGGACTACCAATATTGATATATCAACGTTTTAATGTGAAAGATTAATCCAACCACCCTATTTTTTAGGGGAAATTTACTAATTAATACTCAACTCTACTAAATATAACCTTTATATAAATTTACTAAATTGGAGTAGTAGATTAATAGAATAGGAGTATTCTTTAGGAAGATTCAGAAAGGAGTGAAAATTAATGAAGAAAAAAGTAAATAAGACAAAATTGCTCGCTGGTATTACCTTAAGTACGGTATTGTTAGGATCTGCTGGTGCTTATGCTGCAAATGATAATGCTTTTGGAAACAGGCTCGTTGGCTCTCAAGCAGACGGATCTGTACTAACACCTGTCAATCAACTCATCACACCAGCAGGAAAACAAATTGAATTTGGGGGCAACCCTATAACGGTTGCTGTACATCCAAATAGTAAGACAGCAGCAACTATCGTTGGACGCAATAATTACGGTGGAAAAGGAATTAATATTGTTGATCTTTCGACCGGAAAATTGACTACTCAAGATTTATCCATTGGCCTCTCTCGAATGTGGGGATTAGCTTATTCTGCGGATGGTAGCCAGCTATATGCAACAGGTTCATCAGGAACAACCGGAAAAGTAGTCGTTATGTCAGTTAGTGAAGATGGAACCCCATCTGTCAAAAAAAGCATTAATCTGCCCAAGGCATCTGTCGGCGGAAATATTAATCCACTTGATATAGCGGTTACACAAGAAGGGAAGCTGCTAGTTGCCCTAAACCGTGATAACTGCCTTGGAGTTATTGATCCTCAAACCGCTTCTGTAACTAAAGTAGCAGTAGAAAATGCGCCTACAAGTGTATTAGTCAAAGGCAACTTTGCTTATGTAACGAACCAGGGTGGCCGTACTGCAAAAGAAGGGGACACAACAGTAGATTCTTCAGGGACAAATGTAGTTGTGGATCCTAAAACAGGTGCAACGACGACAGGAACAGTATCTGTTATTGATTTGACTACGAATAAAGTCATAAAAACGATCGAAGTTGGTGTGCAGCCTGAACGTATGACGCAATCAGGTGAATACATATTTGTAGCAAATACAAATAGCGACACGGTTTCTGTCATTGATTCTAACACTAATACGGTCGCACAAACGATCGACATCAAACCATACCCTAATGCTGCTAAAGGATCAGCACCTAACGCTGTGAAGGTGGTAGATAACAAATTAATGGTAAGCCTTGGGCGGGATAATGCGATTGCAGTATACGATTGGCATGGACCAGAAAAGACTCCTGAACTACAAGGACTCTTGCCGACAGCCTGGTTTCCAGTAGATATCGCTGTTGATTCTGAAAATAAGAAGTTAATCGTTGCTAATGCGGATGGTATTGGTTCACGTGGACCTTCACGTGATTTAACGATTCAAGGAATTAAGGTTACCGGGAAATCGTCATATGCTCAAATTGGTTCTCTTTCATTAATCCCATTCCCTTCTGCCGAGGATCTTGCAAAAGGGACTAAGCAGGTATTTGCCGACAACAACTGGTTTGGTTTAAAGAATCTGAACGCAAAACCTCGTCAAAATAAAAAACCGGTCGCTATGCCTGAGCGTGTTGGTGAGCCTTCAACAATCAAACATGTATTCTATATTATTAAAGAAAATCGCACTTATGATCAGGTTCTAGGAGATTTAGGTAAAGGTAATGGAGAACTAGCTTTAACACAGTTCCCAAAAGAAGTAACTCCAAACATTCACAAACTTGCGAGTACATTCCCGCTCCTTGATAACGTATATACTTCAGGTATTCAATCAGCAAGCGGACATCAATGGGTAATGCAAGGAACTAATACGGACTATGAGGATAAAGAAACAGATTCAGCCAATGTTAGAAGTTATCCTGGAGGGGCAGGGGATCCTATGGCGTACGCACCTACAGGACACTTATGGGATCAAGCAGCAAAAAATAATTTATCTGTAGAAAACTTCGGCGAAGATACAACCGGATTCACCGGATCAGCACCATTTGGAAATTGGACGGACTGGTACAAAGATTATCAGATTCTTTCCGGACAGAAAGAGGGCGATCTTCATGTACCAATAGGAAACTATTCGGCAACATATGATATTCCATCACTCGGGCCGATTACTTATAAACCTTTCCCAACCTTTGATACGAATATTCCAGATCAATATCGATTTGAAATATTTAAGCAAAGGTTTGAAGAACACGTCAAAAATAACGATTTACCGGCCTTAAACACATTGTGGGTAATGGATGACCATACTGCAGGTAATGCAACAGGCTCTCCTACGCCACAAGCTATGGTTGCCGATAATGATCTTGCTATTGGTAAAATTGTTGACCTTATTTCACATAGTCCATATTGGAAGGACTCAGTAATCTTCATTACTCAAGATGATTCACAGAATGGATTAGACCATGTCGATGGTCACCGTCAGCCTGCGCACGTAATCAGTCCTTGGGTGAAAAAAGGTATTACGGACAGCCACTATTGGACTGTCATAAATATGGTAAGAAGTATCGAGCAAATTCTTGGTCTCCCTGCTATGAACCAAAATGATGAAGCTGCAGAACCGATGAGCGAACTCTTTACAGACAAGCCTGACTTTACACCGTATAACTTCGAGCCTAATCAGATACCGCTTGATACTTTAAACGGACAGCCAAGCTCCAATACGGCTGCACTTGCCAATACAGAACAAGTTACACTAGAGTCAAAAGAACTTTCAAAAAAATGGACCGCATGGTCTAACAAGAACAAGGATCTATTTACCGGAAAACATGCTTCTCCTGATGAAGTCAACGCCAACATGCTGAATCATTCTGTTTGGTACGCAACAGAAGGATTTGATCAACCATATCCAGGGGATAAACAACCGCTAAGCCCTGAAGAAGTGCAAAAGCAACCTGAAAGCAGCGCACCTTCTCCGGCAAATAATTAAAACGTAATCGGAACAATCATCTGACATAAGGCACAAACAGGGAAAAGGAAAAAGGGACGATCGTAGTCACCTTAAGCCTTTTCCTTATTTTTTTATCAAGTTTTTGTGCCCTTCTTTAACCCACTTATTCTCTCTATTTTACTAATGGTGATTTTCCCTTTATTTTCATAGGAATTAACACATAAAAAAATATAAAAACATTTATTGACCTTTGTGTAACAACAAGGTTTACACTAAAAATACTTAATCTTCAAAATGATTTGATAATTTAATTTATTGATATGGAGGGAGTTTAAAGAAGAAGTAAGCGCTAGTGAATGGCGCACTAGTAGACGCCTATGATATTACGTTTATGGGCATTCTTTTCAGCTAAGGTAAGATGGAGGAAAAGCTTAATCTATCATATAAAAATCTATTAATCTCAAATAATGTCCTAGGCATCGATTGCGAGGTTATCTCTCTACTGGCAATGTAAAAATAACATATTGGAGGTTTATCAAAATGTTAAAGTTGAAAATGTTTATTAATGGCGAATGGATGGATTCAATAAGCGGAGAAAAGAGTCATGCTGTGAATCCCGCAAACGGTAAAATCATGGCTGAGTCTCCACGTGGAAGTAGAGAAGAAGCCCAAATGGCAATTAATGCAGCACGAACTGCTTTTGACTCAGGAATTTGGTCAGAATTACCGGCATCTGAACGTGCATCCTATTTATTTAAAATAGCAGATAGGATTGAAGAAAAGGCAGAAGAGCTAATCAAACTTGAAACAGAGAATATGGGAAAACCCCTTAAAGAATCAGAGTTTGATATTGCTGATACCGTGAATTGCTTTCGATATTATGCTGGGCTAGTGACTAAGCCAAATGGTCAAACCTATTCTGTTGCCGATCCTGTCCAAGCCATGGTTATTCGTGAACCTGTCGGTGTATGCGGACTTATCGCCCCATGGAATTTTCCATTGTTGACGGGAGCTTGGAAAATAGCCCCTGCGCTTGCTGCGGGAAATACGCTTGTTTTTAAACCAGCTGAAATCACTCCAGTCACTACTTACAAATTATTTGAAATCATGGAAGAAGTGGGGATACCAGCTGGTGTTGTAAACCTAGTTTTGGGAGGTGGTTCAGCAGTAGGAAATGAAATAGCGGAAAGCCAAAAGGTAGATCTGATATCTTTTACAGGTAGTACAGCAACGGGTAGAAGCATTATGAATTCTGCAACAGGAAATATTAAAAACATTTCACTCGAGTTAGGCGGCAAGTCACCAAATATTGTTTTTGCAGACGCTGATTTTGAGACAGCCATCGATTATACTCTGAATGGGATTTTTACAAATACCGGCCAAGTATGTAATGCAGGATCCCGTTTGCTGTTAGAAGAGAGTATCCATGATAAGTTTGTTGCTAGATTGGTAGAAAGAGCGAAAAAGATTCAGGTTGGCCCTGGGGATAATTCTTCTACAGAAATGGGTCCGCTTGTAAGTGAAGACCATATGAAGAAGATTCTTGAATATATTCAAATTGGGATAGACGAAGGAGCAACATTAGCTTGCGGTGGAAATCGTATTTCTAGCAAAGGGCTTGAAAATGGTTACTTCATTGAGCCAACTATATTTGTTGATACGAAACCTGACATGAGAATTGTTCAGGAAGAAATTTTTGGACCAGTTCTTGTCGTTCAAAAGTTTAAAGATGAAGAAGAAGCCATCCAACTGGCAAATGATACTTCATACGGTCTTGCTGCAGGGGTTTTTTCACAAGATGGCGCAAAAGCTTTGAGGGTTATTAAAAAAATAAGAGCCGGAATTACCTATGTTAATGCATATAACCTTGCCTATAATGAAGCACCGTGGGGCGGTTACAAGCAGAGCGGGATTGGACGTGGGTTAGGAACCTTTGGTTTGGATACTTTTAGTGAGGTAAAACAAATTAATATAAATTTAGATGTTAAGCCAACTGAATGGTTTAGCCATTAAATCGATGAAAAAAATCAGTTTAAAATTCAAAAATTCAAAAAATAAGGAGGAATTAATTATGTTATGGGATTTTCATTTTAATCTGCCTACTTCTATAGAGTTTGGGAATGGAACAGTAAAGAATATTGGGAAAAGAGCTAAAGAATTAGGTGGAAATAAAGCCCTTATTATTACCGATAAAGGTCTTGCACAAACGGGAATCTTGGAGAAAATCACACAATCACTAGATCAAGAAGGTGTCAATTATATTGTTTACGATAAAATAGCTCCAAATCCAAAAGATGTAGATTGCGAGAGTGCTTATCAACAGTTTAAAAACGAGAACATCGATCTTTTAATTGGTCTCGGTGGCGGAAGTTCGATGGATACAGCCAAAGCAATTGGAACACTATTTACACACGGAGGAGAGCTAAGAGAACGTTACGGCGTAAATTTACTAGAACGGGAAATTCCACCATTAATTTGCATTCCGACAACTTCAGGCACCGGTAGTGAAGTTACAAGAGGTTCTGTCATTACCGATACCGTGACAAAACAGAAGGAGGCGATACTAGATTTGAAAATCGCTCCTAAACTAGCGCTTGTCGACCCTGAATTGACGTTAACATTGCCTAAATCAATTACAGCCGCTACAGGAATGGATGCACTCACACATGCAATTGAAGCTTATACTTGTAAAGTTGCACAACCGCTATCAGATGCTTTAGGGCTATATGCAATAGAATTAATAGCAAAATATCTTCCATTAGCAGTAGAAAATGGTCATGATTTAGAAGCTAGGAAAAATATGCTTTTGGGCAGTTTAGTTGCAGGAATTGCTTTTGATAACACGGATCTTGGGGCGGTACATGCGATGGCCGAACCACTTGGAGGACTCTATGACACTCCACATGGTGTAGCGAATTCTATTTTTCTTCCACATGTATTTGAATTTAATATTCCTTCCAATCCAGAAAAGCACGCTATGGTAGCAATTAAACTTGGGGCAAATCCAGAAGGAAAAACAGTGGAAGAAACTGCGTACGAGGGTGTTGCGTTGTTAAAAGGACTGGCAAATAAAATCGGCATTCCTAGCTTCCAAGATTTAGGGAATGTAAATCCCGAAGACTTTCCTTTCCTAGCGGAAGGAGCCTATAAACATTTGTGTACTCAGGCCAATTCAAGAGATTTGACAGAGGAAGATTATCTAAACTTATTTCAAAAAACTTATGAGGTAAAAAACACCACTTTTATTAAAAATTAATGTGTAAAATGGATTGAAGCAAAATGTAAAATCCTCAGTTAAGAAATGGTCATCCGGTAGAAAATATTGCATAACGAAGCGAGGATAAAAATTTGGAAGGAGGTAGCATGAATGTCTAATCGGGATGAAAAGCAAGTATTAAATTTACCTTTTACAGGTATTTGTACTTTTGGAAAATATCCAATATGTGTGAACCTGGATGAGCTTGATGCAGATGTGGCGGTCATCGGGGTGCCTAATGACATGGGTACACAATGGAAATCAGGAGCAAGAATGGGCCCTAGAGGAATTCGCGAAGGCTCTACATTATATAGTTTCGGTCTGGATGGTGCTTATGACATTGAAAACGATATTATGTACCTTGGGCCAGAATGGAAAGTCGCCGATTGCGGTGATGTAGACATGGTACATGGGGATATTATGCAATGCCATGAGAATACAGAAGAAGCTATTCGAAAAATCATTTCTAAAGGTGCTATGCCGGTTGTATTAGGCGGTGATCATTCTATTACAGCAGCGGTTGGAAAGGGTCTAGAAGATATAGGTCCGTTTCATGTGATTCAAATTGATGCCCATTTAGACTGGGCAGACCATCGCTCTGGAATGCGGTATGGTCATGGAAATTGCATTCGCCGTTTATCAGAACTGGATTATGTTCAGAGAATATTTCAATTTGGCATTCGCGGGATCAGCAGCAGCAAAAAAGAAGACGTCGAAGCAGCAAGATCGTATGGCAGCGTGATCCTATCGCCACGCCAGATGAGAAAGATGGGACTAAAGGAAGTGCTGGAGCTAATTCCTGCGGGCGAAAAATATTATGTTACGATTGATATTGACGGAATCGATCCGTCCATTGCACCTGGAACAGGTACGCCTTCTCCAGGTGGTCTTCTCTATGACGAGGTTAATGAATTGCTTAAAGGGATTTCCAAAAGAGGAGAGGTTATCGGTTTTGATTTAGTAGAAGTTGCCCCGCAATATGATCCTACTGGCATGACCGGACAAGTAGCAGCCCGTATTGTACTCGACTTACTCAGCTATGTATTAAAGGAAAAAGAGATAAAAGGGAATAAAAAATACGGAAAAGAGAAGAACGAAATGCTATTTTAAACGGATTCGTTTTGTCACCAAAAGGACAGTGAAGGGGAAAAACTACCCTTCACTGTCCTTTTTGCATGCAAAAAAGGAAGTTTTGTTTAGTTTCACCCAGGAGCACAAGCAAATTTTGCTTGGTTTTACGCCCTGCTTCAGCCTTAATAAAGTTATGGGAATCAAACTTTCATATTGTAGGAATCGAACAAACGGATGTTGTTCTGTCAGCGTCTTAGGAAAATGGTTTAAATTGATGCACTAACGTGTATGAGGAAGTGTTCATAAACGCCATAAATAAATCGGTGTTACTGGGGATACAAGGTGGACCGTTACTTTCTTATAACTTAATCACATTGTCATCGAATTAGCGTATATAATTGCGCTGTAATTTATTAAACTTTTCCCAGAAACTCCCCAATCCTGAACGCTCTATTTCATAATGATTTACTACAAATGCTACTTAGTACTCAAGTTTTTCATTATAGCCTGTTTTAGATCCCTTTGGCTCTTTGTTTTAATGAGCAAAATAAAAGGAACTCCACAAATTTTGAGGAGTCCTTTGGATACTAGATTCCTTAAACACAAATGGGAAATCCAGTTTTTTATTTTATTCGCATCCTTTTCCTACTACATACTATTATGAATGGACTGGAATATTTTTCTCTTTACCTTCCATTAACATAAATTCATCATTCACATCATCAAAATGTAGCATTCGAAGACGTTGACGGAAGAATTTTGTCAAGAAAGTAAGATATAAAAACCCAACTGCCATCCAGCTGATCCCTAAAATTAACGCATTTATATTCAAATAGGACCATAGCCATAAGATGAATCCTGCCCCAATTAAAGGGAAAATTAAGTACTGAATAGTCCCTTTAGGAGAGCGCTTACAATTTCTAATATAATAGTGAGCGATTACAGAAAGATTGACAAAAGTAAATGCAATAAGAGCTCCGAAATTTATAAACGTGATCGCTTTATCAAGACTAAGGACAGTCCCTAACATGGAAATTAAACTTACGAAAAGAATATTAGCAGTTGGTGTTCTAAATCGTGGATGTATATATCCAAATATCTTTTTAGGTAAAACAGAATCACGTCCCATTACATATAGCACTCGAGATACGCTTGTAACAGAGGAAACACCTGAAGTAAAATTACCAATTATCATAACTGTTATGAAAAAAGAGGTAAATAAATTCCCACCAACCATTTTAACGAGCTCTAGCGCCGCAGAATCAGTGTTTTTGAAGGCATATCCCGGTAAGACAATCTGAGCCAGATAGGCGGAGCCAATATAGATTAAACCCATAATCGCCATCATAACAAAGATTGCTTTTGGGATCGTTTTTTCAGGATTAATGGTTTCCTCAGACAACGTTGTAACAGAATCAAATCCTAGAAAGCTGAAACAGAGAATGGAAGCTCCAGAAAGGAGAACAGAAGTTGAAACATTTGATTTAAAGAAAGGTTCAACTGCTAAAAGTGTACCTGTACCCATTCCGTTTAGGACGCTTTTTATCGTTAAGAATGCAAATACAATAATAAAAAAGATTTGGGCGATCACAAAAATCTTGCTTGTATTTGCTGAAACGTTTATACCAATATAACTAATGATCGTAATGCCGATATTTAGGATTACAATCCAAAGCCAAAATGGAACTTGTGGAAATTTCGATGTTAAAAATACAGCGGACATAAGACAGGTAATCATCGGTGTTAGTAAATAATCTAATAAAATGGTCCATCCAATCATGAAGCCGGTTTCGGAATTCATCGACCTCTGAGTATAGGTATAAGCTGAGCCTGAAACTGGGTGAGCCTTTGCCATCTTTCCATAGCTTAATGCTGTAAAAACAATCGCCATAAATGCAATTACATACGCACCCGCCAGCACTCCCTTCGAACTATTCGCTGCAATGCCATAAGTGTTAAAAAATACCATCGGATTATTCCATGCTAAACCTAAAAAAACAACGTGTAACAATGTAAGTGATCTTCTAAGCGTTATTTTTTCAGCCAAGTTCCATATCTCCTTTACGAATTTAATAGGGTCTTTTAGCTCTAAACATTGTTTCTTTTCAATCTTACAGAGGTCAATGAGGTTATACTTGGGGTCGCTACAAAACAAAAAAATCTTCTATTTTAACACCACCTTTATTTATCCTTTCGGATTAATCTGAATATTGTGTATAATCATAGTAAAGCTTTGTGTTACACAAAAGTCAATAGAATTTGTTTTAGCATTTTTCTTCTATTCCTAAGTCTCGGAAACGGTGGTGTTTTTATGAAAGAAAGGTTAACGATAAGTGAGATAGCCAAGTTAAGAGGAATGACGACAGAGGCTTTGCGTCATTATGACCGAATTGATTTATTTAAACCGAAATTTGTTGATCCCGAAACAGGATACCGATACTACTCCATTTTTCAGTACGAAATCCTCGGGACTATTAAAGAGCTTCGTCAAATTGGAATGAGCACAAATGAAATTAAACAGTATTTCAATCAACGAAATTTTAAGAAATCAAGTGAGATTCTTAAAGCCAAACATGCTGAACTTGTTTCGAAACTAAAGGAATTAACCGAGATAGAAGTAAACATCAAAGAAAAAATAGCCTATTTGGACAATATTTCAAGAAAAGAAGCATTCCAAGAGATTATCTTTCGCGAAATAAAAAGTAGAAAGTTAATTACTTTAAATGAAAAAATTAATAGTAATTTGGAACTTTGTTACAGTATAATCCGATTGGAAACCATGCTAACAGAGAAAGCCCCCATTCTCGCGAGTAATCGTTTGGGCATTATCATCGAAGAAGATGACCTTAAGGATAAACGGTTTGAAGAGCCTTCAGTGATATTTGTTGTAGCGAAACAGGATGAAAAAATACAGAAAAAGTATCTGAAATTGATTCCTGAAGGGTTATTTGCATGCATCCGCTATAATGGGGAATTATTAAGGAATCGCAGCAAAAGCTTAAATAAATTATTTACATACCTTCATGAAACAGGCTATCGTATTATTGGTGACGCATTACAGATCATGGTGGTGGATATTACCGTAACGGATAATCCGAATGAAGTGATGTTTGAAATTCAAGTCCCAGTTAAAAAAATTTGAAATTCCTCTGGCTATACACATTTGGGCCATATATTAGAATAGATTAATGTGAGTAAAGGTCTTGGGGTAAAGGCTCATCCTTTCATGCATGGTTATAGTATTAAAGCTCTGGAACCAGTTGCTGCTTTATGTGAATTAAAAGGTGTACCGATGATTATTCATCTTTCTTCTGAGATTGACTGCTATAAATATCTACCTGAAAATTTTCCTAAACTTAAATTAATTTATGCTCACGCTGGTCTACCATTTTGGAAAAAACTATGGAAATACGTTAAGGAACAACCAAATGTATATGTTGATACATCAAGTGACTATCTCAATCCGTCAATTGTAAAACAAGCGGTAGAGGCTTTAGGTTACCGTAAAGTTCTTTTTGGTTGCGACGGACCATATGGAATGAAGACATTTAATCAATATGACTATTCGGACAAGAAAAGATGGGTAGAATCCCTTCTAATTCCTGATAACGAAAAGGAATACATACTCGGAAAAAACTTTTTAGGATTAATTGAATAGGAAAGTATATTTAATGAGTTCAACTAAGGTGGGCTTCACAAACGTATTTTTTAAAAGAAACTAAAATGAAAAAATTGGCTCAGTTATCTGAGTCAATTTTTTTTGCTAGATTAATTGTTTAACAATTTCATAGAAGGCTAGGTAACATTGGAAGAGTCTGTAACAAAAAGACAAAGTCCATACTGCCAAAGGTGTTACAGAGTAAAAGTAGGTACATGGAAAGACACTTATTTAGGGAGGAGTTTTGCTGATACAGTTTAACAATTTGACAAAACTAATAGTAAGTATAAGTGACTTTCTGTTTTCTAAAACATAATAAATAAAAATGTATAAAGGGATATAAAGTAAAAGTACGAGAACTTGAAAGAAATGATGTTTTCTATAAGTATTGTATAATAAACATTAAAAAAATAAGGTATTACCAAATAATTGGATTTGAAACAGTAAATAAGCATGCTTTATGATTATATCAAAAATAGAAATATGCAATAAAAGGAGTGATTATGATAATGAATGCATTAAAGCATGCTTTAAGTGAAATTATTAATTCTGGTTCGGATCCAAACCCAGCTATGAAAATGATCATTGATAGTTATGCAAAGTATCATGCTATAATGGTTATTGTTTGTGGGGGATTGCTAGTATTATTTTTATTATTAGGCGGATTTTTTTTGTATCAATTAAAGAAAGACACTAATAAACGTTTTAAGTTTGAAAAAAAAGTTTATGTTTATTTCGGAAGTTTGAGCTTTATTTTAGCTTTATTTATGACATTACTCGTTGTAGCAAATGCTACAAATACGATGAATCCTTTAAAAGGTCTATCACTAGCATATGAACCGTCAGTATCAAGTGAAGAAATATATACGGATGAATTACATCTTACATTTAATGAATGGATTCAAAAAGGTGAGAGAGAGGTTCCAGCGATAATCCAAAAAGAAATTGATGGTAGAATTATGATGCACAGTAGAAATATTATTAAATATGGAATAGTATTGGTAATATCTGTGACATTAAGTTTGAATTTATGGAATTCCTTAATAAAGAAAGCCAAAAATAATAATTTAACTTGGTCATTAAAGGATAAAGGATATTTTATTATGGGAAACATTACAGTTGTGCTGTCTGTATTTTCATTGATTGTCGTTATAGCTAATACACAAGGTGCACTGGCGCCACTAACAGCATTTATGGTAGGTTTTTTATAAAAAGTCATAATAAAAATTTATTATCAAAACATTCTAAGTATCTTGGCAATAATCCTTAATTAGAAAAGATTTTTGAATGGAAAAACTATTATTAAAATTAAAGTTTGCTCATATCTCATTATATTACGGAAACAATAATTAAATAAAAAAAGGTCTGCCAAACTCGGCAGACCTTTTCCGTTTCTAATTATTTAGACTCACTAATCGTCTTATTAACAACATCTATCACATAATTTTTAGTGTTTTTATTAATAGAACCACCATCGCCTTTAAAAATCGTCGTTTTGCTTGTATCAGTTGGTTCAATGTGTACTGGTACTTGTGTTTGACCTTCGTTTAGTTTAAAAGATTGGCTGAAATTCATCTCATTATCGACAGTTACTTTTTCTCCGTTGATCGTGAGGTTAGCTCCTTTAATAGAATTGCCTTTGACAGTTAAAGTCGAACCATTCACTTCAATCTGACTCACTACAAGTGGCTTATCAATCCAGCGTAAAATCGTATCTTGGACAGTCATTTTGTTGCCACCTTGATTTGAGACAACTATTTTCATATCAGTTCCAGTCGCACCGTAACCATAGTAGCTGATATCATCATCTGATGGATCAGATGGTGTATGGTCTGCTAATCCTTCATGATCCCATGTGTTGTCTCGCGTATATTTATAAGTAATTTCAGTTCCTTCTTCAAGCTCAACTGTATATTCCCAATCTGGTGTAACTGCACCATTTCGGCTCATTGACCATGCACCTGTATTCCAACCATTTAAGCTGTTAGGTATATTCATTTGTGCTGACAATGGAGTATCATCTGGTGCATGTACCTTAAAGGTGACTTGTACCATGACAATATCTGGTGTGACAGTTACAGTATTTGAATCCACATAGTTCCCTGCTTGATCAAAGACGCGGATTTGGTAATTATATGTTGTACCGTTTGTGACCTGATAATCACGGAAGGTAGTAGTGTCCCCAGTCACTGAAGTTAGTATATGACCGTCACGATAAATGACAGATTTATATGGCTGATCTGGCTGCGTAAGTTTCCAGTTCAAGTTAACCTGACCAGATTCTTGAATTGGTGTCTCTATAGTGACCTTACTAGCTGGGGGAGTAGTATCTAAAGTACTACGTGTATAATTCACTTCTTTTGTTTCAGAGTATACCCATGTATTTCCTAAATCAGGTGTAAAGGCCATTCGATATTCATATATGCCGGCCTCTAATGGTGTGAAGCTACCTTGGAACTCATTAGCTTGATTTTCCTGAGATTGACCATTATATAGAGCTTTGTATGATTCCCAAGCAGTCTGGCCTTTCATTCTTACTTGAAGCTCGGCCGTAATTCCTTCAGCTGGACCTGTTTCTGTTGCACCCGGCAAGTAAAAAGTTGCTTTAACATTAGAATTAAGCGCTAAATTCAGCTCCTGGTTGTCTAAGGCTGTCATGTTGGACACGCTAGCTTTGCTAACATCGAAATGAGGCACGAGACCAACAGAGACTGCAGGTTCAGATTCGTTCCCATTTGAATCTACAGCAGTTACAGAAAAATAGTAGTTGCGACCATTATTTAAATCTGAAATGGTTACAGTATTGTCCGTAGTTTCTTTTACTTTTGTCCATAATCCGCCAGCAACAGTTGATTGATAGACATTGAATTTTGTGCCAGTTCCTGTCCAACTTAAAGTGATTTGTTTAGAGCCTACAGTACCGATTACATTTTTAACTGACTGTGGATTTATCACGTCATTACTAGATAGTAACATTCTTCCTGATTCAGCAGGTATGGTCAATGTTAACTTGCCATCCTTCACTGTAGCAGCGTATTTTTTATCTAATTGGTCTTCTAGACGAATTCCGTTTGCAATCAGCTTTTTGGTGTCAACATCAACAGTTTGTGCAGTTTTCCCTCTATTGATGATGATAAGAGCTGATTTTGTGCCTTTAGTACGAACGTAAGCTAATACATCGTCTTTAGCATAAATATGGTGAAGATCTCCGTGACTAAATAAATCGGAATTTTTACTACGAATTTGACCAATATTTTGATAATGCTTAATCAAATCTTGGTTTTCATTTCCCCATGGATACGTACGGCGATCATCTGGATCTTTTGAACCTGTTTGACCTGCTTCATCTCCATAATAAATGGTCGGTGCACCAGGATAACCCATTTGAAGGATAGAGGCTAGCTTTAATCGTTTCACACCTTCATTGTAATTATAGTTTGGATCTTGTTCAGCTCTGTTATAAGTATCTGTCCCGTTGCCTAGTAGGAATATAGCTCGTGCAGTATCATGAGATCCCATTAGATTCATGAGAGCATAAAAAGCTTCCTTTGGATAATCCTCTTGAACAGCAAGTAGGGAGTTTTGTGCATTTTCTGCATTACCATTCTTTAAATAATCTAGTACGGCACCTCGGAAACGATAATTCATTACGGAGTCATATTGATCTCCTAAAAAGTATTTGGAAGCATCATCCCAAATTTCTCCTAAAATAAGTGGTTTTTCATCTTTTTGAAGAGTTTGACCTGCACCTGCCATCGTCTTGGATTTAATTTCTTTTCGAAATTCCTGCCAAAATGAGCTGTCTACTTCATTCGCTACATCTAAACGCCAACCGGAAGAACCACGATCAATCCATGATTTGCTTACGGAATCTTTGTCATACATTACATAGTTAGCAAATGCAGTATTATTAAGTTCGCTAGGGTGATCAACCTTTGAACCTTCTTTTGATTCGAATACAGGGAGACTGTCATAGCCCCACCAACCTTCATACTTATAATGTTCTCCAGTTGAAACACCGTTTACTTTTTCATTTGGCACTTTAACATTTTCAATATGGAACCAGTTTTCAAAACCGTACGTGCTAAAAGATTGGCCTTCGGAGATAAATTGTTTTTTCGCTTTCTCTTTTGCAGTAGCCTCGGACAATTTTTCATTATTCATTAAATCATAAATGCGAGACCAATATTCATATGCACCTACTGTATTATATTTGTTATAACGGTCAAAATAGATTGAATCGTCTGAGACGTGATTAAAAACGCCATCCAAAATTAAGTGCATATTACGTTTTGCTAATTCTTTTGTGAAATCCTTAAATTCTTTTTCTGAGCCAAACATCGGGTCAACTAATTTGTAATCTGTTGCATCATATTTATGGTTAGATGGGGCAAGCGCAATCGGATTTAAATAGAGTGTGTTGACACCAAGTGATTGAAGGTAATCAAGCTTAGATTTGATTCCGGCGATGTCTCCACCATAAAAATCATTACTAAACTCTCCGTCTCCAGTATATGATCCAGTTCCTTGTTCATAAGGATTATCAGGTAAGCTTGTCCAAGAAGCGGGATGTTCAATTGGCTGATTACCACGAGCACCAATTTTATCCTTCACATTGTCATTGGCCTTATTTCCGTTAAAAAAGCGATCGGGGAAGATTTGATAAACTACAGCTTCTTTCATCCAATCTGGCGTTTGATAATTAGGGTCATATACTGTCAGTTGGAAAAGGCTTGCATTTTTATCTACTGCTTTTCCAGTATGACCTTCTTGTGTATCTTCTCCATATTCTGCCGTTGTATCTTGATCTCTGACAATGAATTTATACCCATGGACCCCTTTGTCCGTTGGTGTAAACGTAGCTTCCCAGTATTCAAGGTCACCTTTGTCATTTGTATTTGACCAACCTACATTTTTCATAGCCAAGACCTTTGTTGTACCAGAATTATAGTTCTTTACATAAAGGCTCGCGCTTGTTAAATCTCCTTTCTTAGCTGAAATTCGGAAGGTGACAGGTGTCTTTTCTGGAACGGCACCAAATGGCTCTTTGTATACTTGGTCCCATGAATCGTGATAGAGGGCATTCTGATCAATTAAGCCATCAGAGCCTGTTGGTTTATAATCTGTATACACTTCTTTTGTTTGGCTATTAAAGAAAAATGTAATAGTAGATTCAGAGAGTACAGTTAACTTCAGATTGGAAGAAGGGTAGGACTCGTTCCAATCTTTTCCTAGTACAATTTTGTATTCATAAGTACCACTTGGCACTTTTGTCGTAAAGGAATAGATATTTTTGAAATTCTCATCTTTTAAAAAAGCTGTTGAGTCTGCTGGGCTCCAAGCTGGCCCTGCATTAATAGCAGGCTGGATCGTTCCAACAAGACGTGGTTGTTTTTCCTCTGCTATAGGAGTGTAATGAGTGCTATCAGTAATTGAATGAGTGTTATCATTATAGTAGAAAGTGACATCCTTTTGTTCGGATAGTATTAGTTTAATGTTGTTGCCGCCAGGGTTTCCGCCTTCACCGTAATTTTCCGACCAGTTTCCACCAATGGCGATTTTGTATTCATATTCACCAGCCGGTAAAGTACCAGTAAATGTATAGAGACCATTACCTTTATACACCATTTGAGTTTGGTGCGAGGATGGGTCCCAATCACCTGAATTTCCTAACAATTTTTGAAAGCTTCCTACAAGTACAACTTGTCTAGCTGTCGTTTCTGCTGCTTTTACATTTGTAAAAAATCCCGGAAACATCTGTAGAACTAATCCTAATACAGTAACAAGCGATAAAATTGATCTCTGTTTTCTCCTCATGAAAAAACCCCTTTCTCTTTCTAAGTTAGGAAAACGTTTATACAAAAGATGCAATAAAAATATGTATGTAGGTAATTCTTACTTATTGCAAACGTTTGCACAAGTTGTTTTCAAAATAATTATAACTTTTTATTAACACAAATCAATGGAAAATAGCAAAATAATACAAATTTTCTGAATTGTGAACACTTAATGTTAGTCATAGATAGTGCTCATATAAATAATCTTTCTGTCTTTGTTTTGAATGAATAAGTAAGGTGCAATTCCTAGTATTATAAAAGAAGTTACCATCGTATTATTTAATGAAACAACTTTATTTAAATAAGTAAATATTTTCTCGAATATTCTAGTTCACTAAATGAATTATCCGCAATTGTTATTGAAGATATTGCCCAATAATTAAAGGAGGCCTTCATATGATCAAGACGAATGCTAATCGGCTTCAAAGATTAATTGAGTTGTTTAGTGAATATGGTAAAACGGAAAACAATGGAGTAACTAGACTAGCATTATCTGCTGAAGATATTGCTGCAAGGAAGAAATTTCAAGCGTTATGTGAAGAAGTGGGAATGACAGTAAAGCATGATGATATGGGGAATATGTATGCCACTTTACCGGGGAAACAAAACTTGCCTCCAATTGTAATTGGTTCCCATTTGGACTCAGTTATTAAGGGAGGACGTTTTGATGGCGTACTAGGTGTACTCACAGCTTTAGAGACTGTTTATACAATTATAGATGAAAAGATTGAGTTAGATTACCCAATTACAGTTGTCAATTTTACAAATGAAGAAGGCGCAAGATTTGAGCCATCTCTGATGTCTTCAGGAGTGCTATCAGGTAAATTTGATAAAAAGAAGATGATTGCTTCTACAGATAAAAATGGAATTACATTTGAAAAATCACTAAATGAAAGTGGTTTCGAGGGTTCTGAAGCAAATCGCTTAAAAGATGCTAGCGCGTATATCGAACTACATATTGAACAAGGACCTGTACTGGAACGAAATAACTTAGAAATCGGGGTAGTAGAAGGTGTACTAGGAATGGTATGCTATCAAATCTCTGTACTTGGAGAATCCAACCATGCAGGGACGACGCCAATCAGTATGCGCAAAGATCCGATGTTCACTGCTGCTAATGTGGTAGTAGATTTACAAAAGCAATTACAAAGACTAGATTTAGATCTTGTTTACACAATCGGTCGTATAAATGCATATCCAAATATTCATACGGTCATTCCTTCAGAAGTAACCTTTACTTTAGAGGCGAGACATAAGGATTCGAGTGTTATTGCAGAAGTTACACGAATGGTGGAAGAACTGCCAGGAAATATAAGTGGCTGTCCAATCAAATCAACACGTCTTTGGGATCGAGACACAGTTGACTTTGATAAAGAAGTCGTAAATGCTGTGGAATATGCTTGCAAAGAGCTTGGGTATAAAGAAAATCGTATGTATAGCGGTGCGGGGCATGATGCTCAATTCATTGCTTCTTATATTCCAACTGCTATG
The DNA here is from genome assembly GCF_042887255.1 of Gottfriedia sp. NPDC057948. Taxonomy (NCBI): domain Bacteria; kingdom Bacillati; phylum Bacillota; class Bacilli; order Caryophanales; family Bacillaceae; genus Gottfriedia; species Gottfriedia sp. NPDC057948. Next base: position 12,605 of record NZ_JBHVPN010000026.1, on the reverse strand, counting down.
ATTTTTGTACCAAGTGTAAATGGATATAGTCATCGTGAAGATGAGTTAACTTCATATGAGGATTGTGCTAAAGGGGCGAATGTTTTACTTAATAGTGTGTTAAAACTATGCTTCAAAAAAGTAAAAAACTAAGGTTTATCCAAAAAAACAATGGTGAAATATAGCCATCGTAAAATTTAATATTCCAAAACTAGAAATGAGACGTAGCAAAAAGGAAAAAGGAAAAACAGTGACCTTTTTCTTTTTTTGTTTACTTTTACTTTATGCACTTACTATGTTTTTTTGTGAAAACGTTCACTAATTATTCATAGTTTAGGACTTATTTTTGATTTTCTAATGATATAGTGAACATGTAAGAAAAATCAATGAAAAGAGGAGATAACGTTTATTCAAAAATTAAATATAGAAATTAACTATATTTTCAAGTAACAAATGAATATAGTTTTTTTATTGAAATTATAAATAATATTCTCGATATGAGACCTAACTAGCCCATATTGTATACAATTTGAATACTAATAGCATGCAAATAAACTTATAAGATTGATAAAACATCTTGGGAGGAACATCAAAGTGAAAAATCAATTAAAATCAGTTCGAAAGGTTTTATCAACAACTGTGATCGCTGCTTTCATTGCAACTTCAGTGACCCCTGCGTACGCAGATTCATCTTATTCAACTTATGTAAGAGCACTAAAGGCAACAGATAACTTTGTAAAAGCTGGCCTACCTAAGCAAACCTCTGATGAAAAAAGAATCGCATCATTAGAATCTACAGCTAGAAAAGAAGTAGCAAAATTAACGAGTAAATATAAAACAAAGAAAAGCTTATTTACTAAACAAATTACGAGTCAACACAATAAAGTAGTTTCTTATGAAGCATTAGAAGATAAAGCAGAAAAAGGTGCAAATGATGCAATTAAAAAACTTGAAGCATTTAAGGGTAATGTTACAGTAAAAACAACAAGCACTGAAGTGACTGCTCATTATAATAATGCTTTGAAAGTAATAAATAATTTAAAATATGCAAATGTTAAATCAGCTTTTATTTCAAAGCTGACTAGCATTAAGTCGGACATTACAAAGAAAATTGCTGGATTACAGGTTTCAAGTATAAGCAATATTAGCGACATTAAAGTTAACGGCAAAGAAAATGTACCCCTTCCAAAAACAGTAGTCGTAACACTAGTAAATGGTACAAAGGTTTCTAAAGCTGTTCAATGGAATCAAACTAACTTTAGCAAGGCAGGCACTTATACTGTTTATGGTACTGTAGCTGATACAACGAAGAAGGCAAGCGTAAAAGTTGTAGTTGCTGGACCAGTCATGATCGCAAATTCAGAGGACTATATACATGTACAGGACTTCAAATTTTCAACTAACTATAACGCTGGATATTTTGCTTATAAGGTAGGATTTAAACTAGACGAAAATGAATTACCATCTAGCTTATTAAAAGAAATTAAAATTACCTTGATTGATGAAAAGGGAAATACAATTGCAACTAAAACTGCCTCTGGTACTCAAATTGACCAATTAAAAGTCGACGGTGGTATGATCAGTACGGAGTTTATCCAAAGTGATAAAGTGGAAAAGGACGATTGGTGGACAAGTTCAGCTTACGACTTATCAACGCCATCAAAAGCAGTGATTCAAATCACAGATAAAGATCAAAATATTTATAAGGTTGAAAATAGCAATCCAAGTGGTATTCCTAATAGCATTATGTTATCAGGCCAAAATAGCACAAGTAATTTCACGGATATCCAATCAGCAGTAGATGTTGCTCAAGATGGAGATACAATTTATATTCCTAAAGGAACGTACGAACTAAATAAACAAATTAGAATTGAAAAGTCACTTACTTTAATTGGTGCAGGGGATTCAACAGTTATTAAAAAAGGTTCTACACCTTGGACAAACACTACAGGAACAAAAGGTTATGCATCATTAATTACAGTAAATAGTGGAGATAAAGCAGTTAAACTTCAAAACATTACAGTAACAGGTGCAGCGAATATCACAATGACAGGATCTGGTTCAGGAACTGATTATGGAAGCGGTATAAATGTAGTTAGTTCTTCGGATGTAACTTTAAATAATGTTAAGTCAACAAGCAATGCAGCAGCTGGTTTAATCGTAAACAGTTCAAATGTTACAGCTAACAATTTTAATACAAGTGGAAATAGTTGGTATGGCGTAAATGTCGATCAGAGTGCAAGTGGAGACGCAAGCTTTACTTTAACTGGTAAAGGCGTGATTAGTGAAGCTACTCAAATAATGTCAGATAAAACTTCAAATGTAAGAATAGAAGCAGATGGATACACTCCTTATGCTATAGAGGGAACAACAGCAACTGTATGGAACAATAAAGCTTTAGAAAATTTCATTAAACTAACAAATGCAAATAGCACAAGTTATTATTCTAACCTTGTAACAGCAGTAAATGCAGCACAAGATGGAGATACAATTAAAGTACCAGCTGGAAATTACAAGTTGAATAGCCAACTTAGAATAGAAAAATCAATTACGATTATTGGTGCAGGAGATTCAACAGTCATTACAAAAGGTACTGCACCATGGACAAACTCAACAGGAACAAAAGGCTATGCATCATTAATTACAGTAAATAGTGGAGATAAAGCTGTAACTCTAGAAAATTTAAAAGTGACAGGTGCAGCGAATATCACAATGACAGGATCTGGTTCAGGAACAGATTATGGAAGTGGTATTAACGTAGTAAGCACAACAAATGTAACTTTAAATAATATTACTACTACAAACAATGCAGCTGCTGGTTTAATTGTAAATAGTTCAAATGTTACAGCTAACAATTTAAATACAAGCGGAAACAGCTGGTATGGTGTAAATGTTGATAAGAGCGCAAGTGGAGACGCAAGCTTTACTTTAACAGGAAACGGTGTGATTAGTGAAACTACTCCAATCGTGTCAGATAAATCTACAAATGTAACAGTAGATGCAAAAGGTTATACGGCTTATACTATTGAAGGAAAAACATCAACAGTATGGAATAATAAAGTGCCTGAGAATTTCATTTCAATAACTAATTCGAATAGACTATATTCAAATCTTGAAAATGCAGTAAATGCAGCACAAGATGGAGATACAATCAAAGTACCAGCTGGAACTTACAAATTGAATAGCCAGCTTAGATTAGAGAAATCAATTACAATCATTGGTGCTGGAGATTCTACGATTATTACAAAAGGTACAACACCATGGACAAATTCAACAGGAACAAAAGGTTATGCATCATTAATTACAGTAAATAGTGGTGATAAAGCAGTAACTCTAGAAAATTTAAAAGTAACTGGTGCAACAAATATCACAATGACAGGATCTGGTTCAGGAACTGATTATGGAAGCGGTATAAACGTAGTAAGCTCAACAAATGTAACTTTAAATAATATTACTTCGACAAACAATTCAGCAGCTGGATTAATTGTAAATAGTTCCAATGTTACAGCTAACAATTTAAATACAAGCGGAAACAGCTGGTATGGTGTAAATGTTGATAAGAAGGCTAGTGGAAATGCAAGCTTTACTCTAGCAGGTAATGGTGTTATTGGAGAAAATACGAAAATTTATTCAGAATCACCTGGGAATGTTACCGTGAATGCTCAAGGGTATAGTTCAAGTGAAATTACAGGCGGAGCAATGGTTTGGACAAAATAATCTAAGTTTATTAAGAAGAAACTACTTTAATACACTCTATTTCCTTTATGGAGATAGGGTGTTTTCTTTTTATGATTAAAGAAATGTCAGTAAGATTAACTAAAATATGTTCTCCTAAAACAACTTTACGAATTATTTACAATCGTTTAAAACTAGATTAATTATTCTTTTTTATAGTTAAAAATGTAGAAAATAATAATTTTCCTTAGGAGGACAATCAATAATGAAACGTGTATTAAAATTAACATTTGCAGCAATGGCTATTACAGGTATGTTAGCAGGATGTTCTAATAAAGATGAAAAAACAACTGGTAAGACTTCAGATGATAAAAAAGTAGAATTAACAGGAACAATTGGTGCTGCAGGATCAACAGCATTACAACCACTAGCTGACGAAGCGGCAACTGAATTTATGGCGAAGTTCCCACAAGTTTCAATTACAGTTCAAGGTGGCGGTAGTGGTACTGGTGTAAATCAAGTATCAACTGGAGCAATTCAAATTGGTAACTCAGATGTACCTGCTGCTGAAAAATTAGAAGATAAATCTTTAGCAAGTTCATTAGTAGAAGCTAAAGTTGCTGGTGTTGGTTACTCAATGGTAACAAATAAAGACGTTGGTGTAGATTCACTTACTCTTCAACAAATTGAAGATATTTTCGCTGGTAAAGTAGCAAACTGGAAAGAAGTTGGCGGTAAAGATGAGAAAATTAATGTAATTAACCGTCCAGCATCATCAGGTACTCGTGCAGCGTTTGAAAAGAAAATCATGAAAGACGTTAAGATCAATGATGGTGTAGGAACAGTTCAAGACTCAAACGGTGCAGTTGAACAAGCTGTAAACTCTACTCCTGGTGCAATTTCATATCTTGCTAACTCATATTTAATCGGCGATAAAAAAGATGCTTTAAAAACTGTGAAAATTGATGGAAAAGAATCTTCAACTGATAACATTACTTCTGGTGCATACCCATTCTATTCATATGAGTATATGATTACAAAAGGTGATGCAAAATCTCCAGTAAAAGAATATATTGAATTCATTAGTGGCGATGAGTTTGCTAACAAGTTAGTAGAGATGGGTTATATCCCAGCTTCACAAATGTCAGGTTTAAAATAATAATTCAATTTAAACTGACTCCAAAGGTCTAAGACTTTTTGAGTCAGTTTTTTTGTTTCTTTGGGGATGAATGATTTGAAAGCATTTTAACAACTTTATCAATAAAGTTCACTATATGTTTGTGTTTTTTCAATATTTCCTAATAGATATAGATCAGAATCCTAGAACTACTTAAAAAGTTAAGCTACTTTTAAATAGTTTTCTTATTTATATTTAGGATGTTTTAATAAACTATTCGTATTTTATCGTTATTTTCAATTTCCATAAATCAATTAAAAATACTAAACCTAAAAAGATTTACAACTTCTTTACGATTGATTAAAACTTGCTTAACCTAAAAACTTTAAAGTAGAGAATGTAAGGAAGAAACAAACAAAAAAACAAAACAAAAATAAAAACAGACATTTTAGGGGGATTAAAATAATGAAACGTGGATTAAAATTAACATTTGCAGCAATGGCTATTACAGGTATGTTAGCGGGATGTTCTAATAAAGATGAAAAAACAACTGGCAAAACTAGTACAGATGATAAAAAAGTAGAATTAACAGGAACAATTGGTGCTGCAGGATCAACAGCATTACAACCACTAGCTGACGAAGCGGCAACAGAATTCATGGCAAAGTTTCCACAAGTTTCAATTACAGTTCAAGGTGGAGGTAGTGGTACTGGTGTAAACCAGGTATCTACTGGGGCAATTCAAATTGGTAACTCAGATGTACCAGCTGCTGAAAAATTAGAAGATAAAACTTTAGCAAGTTCATTAGTAGAAGCTAAAGTTGCTGGTGTTGGTTACTCAATGGTAACAAATAAAGATGTTGGTGTAGATTCACTTACACTTCAACAAATTGAAGATATTTTCGCTGGTAAAGTGACGAACTGGAAAGAAGTTGGCGGTAAAGATGAGAAGATTAATGTAATTAACCGTCCAGCATCATCTGGTACACGTGCAGCGTTTGAAAAGAAAATTATGAAAGACGTTAAGATTAATGATGGCGTAGGAACAGTTCAAGACTCAAACGGTGCAGTTGAACAAGCTGTAAACTCTACTCCTGGTGCAATTTCATATCTTGCTAACTCATATTTAATCGGCGATAAAAAAGATGCTTTAAAAACTGTGAAAATTGATGGAAAAGAATCTTCAACTGATAATATTACTTCTGGTGCATACCCATTCTATTCATATGAGTATATGATTACAAAAGGTGATGCGAAATCTCCTATAAAAGAATATATTGAATTCATTAGTGGCGATGAATTTGCTAACAAGTTAGTAGAGATGGGTTATATCCCAGCTTCACAAATGTCAGGTTTACAATAATAATTCAATTTAGAGCTGACTCGAAAGGTCTATGACTTTTCTGAGTCAGCTTTTTTTATTTCCTTTAGAATCCACTATGTGTTTTTAGTATTCCCTATTTGAAATAGATCAGCACCTGAAACTATTTAAAAGTTGAGCTACTTTTAAGTAGTTTTCTTTTTTATATTTAGCAGATTTTTAATAAGTAATTAGTATTTTATCGCTACTTTAAATGCCCATAAATCAATTAAACATACTACCTCTTAAAAAGATTTACAATTTCTTTACGATTGATTAAAACTTGCTTAACCTAAAAACTTTAAAGTAGAGATTGTAAGAGATAACAAACAAAAATAAAATACAAAATTAAAAATAAAAACAAACATTTTAGGGGGATTAAAATGAAACGTGGATTAAAATTAACATTTGCAGCAATGGCTATTACAGGTATGTTAGCAGGATGTTCTAATAAAGATGAAAAAACAACTGGTAAGACTTCAGATGATAAAAAAGTAGAATTAACAGGAACAATTGGTGCTGCAGGATCAACAGCATTACAACCACTAGCTGACGAAGCGGCAACTGAATTTATGGCAAAGTTCCCACAAGTTTCAATTACAGTTCAAGGTGGCGGTAGTGGTACTGGTGTAAATCAAGTATCAACTGGAGCAATTCAAATTGGTAACTCAGATGTACCTGCTGCTGAAAAATTAGAAGATAAAACGTTAGCAAGTTCATTAGTAGAAGCTAAAGTTGCTGGTGTTGGTTATTCAATGGTAACAAATAAAGATGTTGGTGTAGATTCACTTACACTTCAACAAATTGAAGATATTTTCGCAGGTAAAGTGACGAACTGGAAAGAAGTTGGCGGTAAAAATGAGAAAATTAATGTAATTAATCGTCCAGCATCATCTGGTACTCGTGCAGCATTTGAAAAGAAAATTATGAAAGACGTTAAGATTAATGATGGCGTAGGAACAGTTCAAGACTCAAACGGTGCAGTTGAACAAGCTGTAAACTCTACTCCAGGTGCAATCTCATACCTTGCTAACTCATATTTAATCGGCGATAAAAAAGATGCTTTAAAAACTGTGAAAATTGATGGAAAAGAATCTTCAACTGATAACATTACTTCTGGTGCATACCCATTCTATTCATATGAGTATATGATTACAAAAGGTGATGCAAAATCTCCAGTAAAAGAATATATTGAATTCATTAGTGGCGATGAGTTTGCTAACAAGTTAGTAGAGATGGGTTATATCCCAGCTTCAAAAATGACAGGTTTAGAATAATAGAAAAATGGGAGTTGGTTATATGCCAACTCTCAATCTAATTTATTAATGGATGATAGGGGTTTATCATGAATTTCAAAAAAAGAAACTTATTTCTAATTGAATACCTTGGAAGAACTCTTGTAACTTTATGTGGTTTCTTAATGATCGGTATTACAATAGCAATAATAGGATTTATTGTTAGTAAAGGAATCCAATCATTTACAGTAAATGATATATCGTTAAGTGAAATTTTGTTTTCAAAACATTGGAGTCCAAATAATGCTTCAAACCCAACATATGGTGCTTTAATCTTTATTGTTGGATCAATTCTAGTATCTGTTGGTGCTGTAATTATAGCTGCACCAATTGCAATTGCATTAGCAATATTCATGAATTTTATTTCACCGAAGTTTGGTGAAAAAGTATTAATTCCAGTATTGGAAATTCTAGTTGGTATTCCTTCAGTAGTTTATGGATTTCTTGGCGTAACAATATTAGTTCCTTTTATTAGAAATACTGTTGGTGGTGTAGGGTTTAGCTTAATTGCAGGGATTATTGTGCTTAGTATCATGATTTTACCTACAATTGCAAGTATAGCATCTGATGCTGTTCGAGCTGTACCTAGAACATATTTAGAAGCATCATACGGACTAGGTTCAACTAGATGGCAAGCAATTAAGTTGGCAATTGTACCCGCTGCAAAAACAAACATTTTAACTGCGATCGTTTTAGGTCTTGCTCGTGCTTTTGGTGAAGCATTAGCAGTACAAATGGTAATCGGAAATACAGTTAAGTTCCCTAATGGTATTTTCGATCCAACGGCAACATTAACAGGAATTTTAACAATGGATATGGCAAATACATTAAACGGTACAGCTTGGAATAACACTTTATGGACTCTAGCTATGATCCTACTTCTAATATCCTTCCTCTTTATACTAGTCATTCGATTAATTGGAAGAAAAGGAGGATATGAATCATGATAGCAAGAAAAATGGATAAGGTATGGACGGGAATACTTTGTTTAATAGCTGGTTTAGTTGTAATATTATTATTATTTTTATTAAGTGAAATTATTTTTAAAGGTTGGGGATTCTGGGACTTTAATTTCCTGTTTGGAAAACCTAGTAATATTCAAGCAGGTGGTGGAATCGGACCACAACTTTTTAATTCATTTTATATCTTAGTGTTAACATTAATCATTTCAGTTCCGATTGGAGTAGGAGCTGGGATCTATATGGCTGAATATGCAAAACCAGGTCGTTTTTTAAATTTCTTAAGATTATGTATTGAAACGTTGGCTTCATTACCTTCAATCGTAGTAGGTTTATTTGGTTTATTAGTATTTGTAACGATGACTGGATGGGGGTACACTTTAATTGGTGGAGCACTTGCTATTTCAATTTTAAATCTTCCAGGTCTAACAAGGGTAAGTGAAACAGCGTTATTAAATGTTCCTAAAACTAGTAAAGAAGGTAGTCTTGGATTAGGAGCTACAAAGTGGCAAACAATTACTAAAATTAGTATCCCAACTGCAATTCCACAATTAATTACAGGAATTATTTTAGCAGCTGGAAGAATTTTTGGTGAAGCAGCGGCATTAATCTATACTGCTGGACTTACAACGCCTATTCTAAATAATGCTGCTCCATTAAATACACCGATGAATCCGTTTAATATTTTTAGACCAGCAGAAACATTAACAGTTCATATCTGGAAATTAAATTCAGAAGGTATAGTTCCAGATGCGCAAAGCATCGCTACAAAATCTGCGGCAGTCTTAATCGTAATGATCCTTTTATTTAATCTATTTGCTAGATTATTTGCTAAGTTTTTAAATAGACGCTTCACAGGAGCGAAAAGATAAATATTTTAAAAATCTCTATGGAAGATTCCGTAGAGATTTTTTTATTTATTGGTCCTGTCCTTTATACAGGTTTGGGGTGCTATTTTAATTAAAAATATTATTTTTATGTAACGATTAAAAGTTAAGCGTTTTTTATTTTATCAACCTCACTAAGTAATGTTTCTAAATGTTTTAAAATTGTCTTAGCTATTTGATGTTCTTTATTTTGTTCTAAGTGTTCTTTTGCAGCTTTAGATAATTCAGTATAATTTTGATGTGAACTTTGGTTATGTTTATCATTGGTTTCTGAGAAGTTGAAAGCATTGCTAAGTTTAAGACTTATTTCATCGTGTATACTTTTCAAACTTTCAATCATTTCATTCATTCTGTCACTCTCCATTTCGTTTAGGTAATTTTATTCATATGTGACCACTAAAAATGAATTGATAAATAATAATATTTGAAACAAATATAGTGTGATTTAATTGGTTTTTAAGGGCTAACAAAATTGACAGATGATACTTCAGGTAAAAGGGTTTTAAGCATCTATTTTGCTATTGAACCAATAAGTTTATAATTTGTTTTTAAAAAAATATTATCCTAAAAAAACTGTTGACAAGTTTGCTTCACGTCCGTATAGTATTAGTTATTATAAAAAATATTCAGAAATATTTATCAAAACGCAAAGATCAGGAGTAGTAAAAGTGAATTATTAGGTTAAGAGAGCTGCGGGTTGGTGCAACGCAGTCCAATGATACTTTGAACTTGCCTGGGAGTGGTAAAGCGAAAGATTAGATTTAATCTTTTCTCTTGTTTTAACGATTAACCTTCGTTACAAGGTTTTTAAAGTAGGGTTCGAAAAAAGAGCCAATAAGAGTGGTACCGCGGTAAGCTAAGGCATATCGTCTCTTTCTTCATTTGATTATGAAGAATGAGATGATATGCCTTTTTTGATTTTTTGGGAGGTTAGGATATGAAAACGGAAAAACCGAATTTACAAAGGACAATGACGTCAAGACATATTACGATGATGGCATTAGGAGGTGCCATTGGGGCAGGTTTATTTAAGGGAAGTAGTTCTGCAATTGATATGGCAGGCCCATCAATCATAATTGCTTACTTGCTAGGAGGCATCATCTTATTATTCGTTTTACAAGGTTTAGCTGAAATGGCGGTTCGCAATAGCGAGGCAAGAACATTCAGGGATCTTGTCCAATCTATCTTAGGAAAGTATCCTGCTTATTTCCTTGATTGGATCTATTGGAAAATGTGGGTATTGAACATAACGGCCGAATCAATCGTTGCTGCTATTTTCATTCAATATTGGTTGCCTAACTATCCAATATGGATACTGGCATTAGTTGTTTCGGTGGTAGTTACAACAATCAACTTGCTATCAGTAAAGGTATTTGCTGAAACGGAGTACTGGCTTGCTTTAATTAAAATTACTGTCATCATTGTGTTCATCTTAGCTGGATTAGTGTTGTTACTAGTAAATTTTGGTGATCACAAAGCAGTAGGTTTCCATAACTTAACAGACCATGGCGGTTTCTTTCCAAATGGATCAACAGGCTTAATCTCAGCTATGCTGGTGGTAATTTATTCATATGGTGGCACTGAAATTATCGGGGTTACATTAGCAGAAACGAAAAATCCCGAAAAAGTGGTTCCAAAAGCAGTTCGAAGTACATTGATCAGAATCATTTCTTTTTATATCATTCCATTTTTCATCATCGTTAGTTTAATTCCTTGGAATAAAGTAAATGGGGTACCTGAAAGTCCATTTGTGATGGTCTTTAAAATGATCGGGATTCCTGGTGCTGACCATATTATGAACGCCGTTGTTTTAATAGCGATTATTTCATCGATGAACTCTGGATTGTATGGTTCATCCCGCGTTCTGTATACGCAAGCTGTGGACGGACGCATTCCGAAAATCTTTTCAAGATTATCTAAGAGGAAAGTTCCTGTAAACGCAATATTAATGTGTACTTCCACTTTACTTGGCGGTGTACTAATTTCCTTATTTGCAGGAAGCAAGACTTTTGATTTCCTAATGGGATCGCTTGGATATACCGTATTATTCATCTGGTTGATTATTGCTTTTGCCCATTTGAAATCACGTAAACAGTCATCTGGAAAAACAAGTGACTATTTGGTTAAATGGTTCCCATATACGACTTGGGCTGTGATCATCGCTTTAATGATGATTCTAATCGGAATTATTTTCACGACACCGGTAATCGTAACGATTATTACTCTTTGCATCTATATCTTTATTACGATAACGTATATATGGAAAAGTCGCCTTAACAAAAACTTGTAGAAACTAGTTGGTAAGTTTGTCATCAATTAATAGGTGCTTTACTCTTAAGAGTAAAGCTCTTTTTTTGATTAAAAGATCAAAAAATTAATTTAACTGAGCCCAATAAATTAATAAGAGTTAACTTCCCATATATAGTACTTGTACAAGGACAAGCATACAATCACTTAAGCCTGGTCTCAATATAATGATAGGAGTTTATGAGAGAGTGAAGTGAAAAGTGTGCCGCCAAAAATGAAAAAACCAAATGATTCAAATGAAGAGAATAAAGAGAATATTAATATTGCATCGGCTTTTAGAGCTGTTAATAATGCAAATCAAACTGTTCCTGAAAACACTTTTGTAAAAGTGAATTATCAACTTAAACAATTTGATTTAGCAAATGAGTATCATCCATTTACCTCAGTGTTTAGACCAAAAAATAATGGGGTCTATTTAATTTCTGCTACGATTTCTTTTATCCCGAATGATAATAATGTCAAATATAGAGCACGGATCGAAATACGTGTAAATGGACAACCCGCAATCGCGATCGATAACGACTTCTTTGGTCCAATAAACTTCGGAAATGCTGTAAATGTTTCGACGATCCAGAAACTTAATGCTTTGGATAAGGTTGAGATTTTTGCTCAAAGTAGCATTGCTGGTGTAATCGGAGCAAATGTAGATGGCGATGTTAGTACTCATTTTGAAGCTGCGAGATTTCCGTCTCCGTCCTAATTAGGTTAAATAAAAATTCTCGTTTAAGAAGGCTCGCTTAATGCTTGCCTTTTTTTGTAGGTCTATTCTTAGAATTTGAAAAACAAAGAAGCCACCTTATAGGGTGGCTTCATGCTGTTGAAAAACAACCTTGTCAATTATTTATCAAATTTTCGTAAAGAAGTAGAGTGATGTTGATTTCCATTACAGGATGCTCGCTTTCCATGGGGCGAGACCTGAGCCTCCTCGGCAAGCCGAGGCCACTGAAAAACAGCATTTTTATTTGCCTAATCAATATATAAATTAAAAAAGTGGATTTTTCGTTCAGAATTGAACGGAAAATCCACT
>NZ_JBHVPN010000025.1:0-52852 GCF_042887255.1 Gottfriedia sp. NPDC057948 | reverse complement strand
GACTTCCAAAAACAAGTGAAGAAGCTAGGTTTAATTCAATCAATGTCAAGACGTGGAAACTGTTGGGATAACGCTCCACAGGAATCATTCTTTGGCCATTTTAAAGATGAGGCCTCTATTAAGTCATGTCAAAATTTTGACGGGCTCAATAAAGAAATAAAACATTATATGAAGTATTACAATCATTATAGATATCAGTGGAAATTAAAGAAGATGACCCCTGTACAATACAGAAATCATCTCCTTAAAACAGCATAGACTTTTTTTCAATGTCCTTTACAAAGGGTACATTTTAAAGTAGCCTTCTCTTTATTTTAAAATTTAACGGATGCTTTCGGTAGATAACCGACGTATTTTCCAGCATATTTGACGTATACATAATTATGTTTGACGCCATATCCAGTACTTATCACATAAATTTTCGCCCCTTTTGAGAGGGATTTTATGTTCGTGCCTTTTCCTTCTGCAAGAGATTTGATCATTGCAGATGACATTGTGTAGCTATATTTATTAACAGTTGTAGCTTTTGGTTTGATTGTGACCGGCATCGCTTTTGAGTAGTGTGTGCCTTTTCCGCTTTGTACTGGATCGGATGTACGGAAGACAAAGTTATAAGATTGACCGACAACAAGCGACCCTTTGTACGAATACGAATTCGTCCCTTTGTGGACGATGACATTTTTCCCACTAGGTAAAGTGATTTCGGTGAAGCTATAATCATGATCAACAGGTGGTTTAAATGAAATATTGACTGTTCCATTACTTTCTGTAATTTTGACATTGGTCACCGGACCTGGTGGGTTTGGGTTGTCCCAATAAACGGTCGTCCCTTTTGACACATTCCCGTTTTCATCAATCGTTTGAATCAGGAAATGATAGTCCGCGTAAATCGTCGGTGGTTTGTAAACATACAGATGATTGGCGTTCGGCGCACCAAAAAACGTTTTTATTTCTCCATTTGGTAGGGTTAATCTGGACGCAACATAATCAGAAGTGTATGGTGCAACCCAACTAATGTGGATATAATCGTCAGCGATCGTTTTTTTCGTCACCGGATCAACGTGTACATTTTTTTGTTGCCACGAAAGGAGATAATTTGTGATCTCACTTGGTGGGGTGATGTCATTTCCTGTTTTCAATGTTTGTTGTGGACATTCCGCTAATGGGACGATGTTGCCGGACAGATCAACAGCGCAATATGAAAACGTATAGCTTGTATTTGTTTCGAGTTGATCAACCGTTGTATCCCATGTACCTCTTGGTGCATAGCCTGCCCAAAGCCCATCTTGATACACGACCACTCCCCTAAAATCAGGCACGACAGTCGATGGTGACCAAGAAAGTCTCAGGTAATGGTTGTTCACTTCAAGTGGTGCAGTTGGAACGACATTTGGTGGTGGTGTTGTATCTTTTTCAATGATAATGTTCACTGTACTTTTTTCTTCGGACCCAGTTGCCCATACAGTATATGTATAGTTAACATCATCTGCTACATCCACGTCATCACGGAATACGCCGCCTTTCACGTCGTATGCGATGAGATGACCGTCTCGCTCGACCGAATACGTGTCATCTGCGTTAGCATCCCAATTGAGTGTCACAACGTGGTCTTTATGAGTAGCGGTCAAATTTGTCACGACACCTTTTTCACCCGTCGCCGTATCACTGGCAAAAACGTTTGATGTGGTAAACAAAAATGACAGTGTAAATAGCACTATCAATAAATGGTTTAATTTTTTCATTTGGTTTCCCTCCCAAATGAAAGTATAGCATGAGCACAAGGAACCGAGAACAAGAAAATACTGAATCGAAACATTCTTCTAAAACGACGGTTCTTGATTATAGAAGAGAAGAAAAGGGACCTATACAATGTTGTATAAGTCTCTCATGATGAACGCAGTATGGTTCGATTCAACAACTATCGATAAGCTGGATGCGTTCGTTTCGTTTTGCGTTTCCATTATCTGGAATTAATCGACTTGAAGAACTTTCATTAACAAATTGTGGTGAGATTGAAAATATTGGATTTATTAAATTAATGAAAAATCTGAAGGTTTTTGTTTTTATTGATACTAATGTAGTAGATGGTGACCTATCACCTTGTATAGGATTAAGATATTCAGGCTTCTTTGATAAAAAGCATTATACTCATAAATTTAAGCAACTAACGCATGCAATAGTTGAACAACAAGGTCGGCTGTTTAGCCGATTTTTTTTTATCACAACAAAATGGCAGTATAGTTGCATAAGGAAGAGCTAAAAAAGAACAAATAATGGTTTTAATAAAGTAAAATATAGTTAACTTGATACAAGTAATGATTGAGGTAACTTTAATGAATAACAGTAAGAGAAGGAGAAGATTAGTTGAATAATATGCCATTACGAATTAGACCAATCCATGAAGAAGACTTATTTTTACTTTGGACATTGATGTATAAAGAGAGTTCACCAGAGTGGAAGAAATGGGATGCACCATATTTTGAACATAAAGCTGTCACTTTTGAGGACTATTTAAAAACTAAGGATACTGTTGTTAATCAAGAAGATAAATGGATTATTGAGGTGGATGGAAAAGCCATTGGAACAGTTAGCTTCTATTGGGAACATAAACCATCTAATTGGCTTGAAATGGGAATAGGTATTTATGATCCCAACTATTGGAGTGGAGGGTTTGGTACAAGGGCTTTAAAACTTTGGATTAATCATTTATTTAATACACTACCTCTTGTACGTGTAGGTTATACAACTTGGTCTGGTAATCATCGTATGATTAAAGTTGGAGAAAAATTAGGAATGACAATGGAAGCAAGATTAAGAAAATGTCGTTTTTATGATGGGAATTATTATGACTCTATTCGTATGGGGTTATTGCGAGAAGAGTGGATTGAATTCTTAGAAAAAGATGGTTTAATCGAAGTACAAAAAAATCCGTTTCACAAAGGCACCAGTTGTCTTGACCAAGTAAATCAAGAAACATGTGATAACAATAGTACGCACTATAAATGAAAAGGACGACAGTTATTACACTGCCGTCCTTAAAAATATATAATCTATTCTTAAATTCAGTATTTAATAAAATCGATTACAACTATTAACATAGATATGCTCCATCATTATAACAACCATCATAATCAATAATTTCTTTAGAAATTGGTACTGCTTTTTGTTTAACAGATAATAGCTTCACTATTACATTTTTTTACATTATTCACAGTTTAATGTCGAAATTTTTCAATACAAAGCTATTGTAAAAAATGGTAATATTTACAAATGAAGGAAAATAATTCCTCTAAATTTGAAGGTTGACTAATTAAACAGGAGGAATTAATTATGCTTTAAAAGTAAATATTCTCGGCGGTTGCTGCTTTATCTATCGTAGGAATTCCTACTGCTGCTTTTGCCGCATCTTATACTTCTAGTTTTCAAGTTTATTCATCATCAGGTTTTTCTGGATCAACACGTAGCTATAATGGTGACATTACTATTAAGACTTACAGCAAAAAAGTTGAAAGTGGTAGCGATAAGAAAGATGTAAAGATTCAACTTTATCGTTCAAGAATTTTGGCTGATGATCTTGTTGGACAGGTTTATCATAATAGAATAGCTACAAATACATCTACGTTTACTAGTGTACCAGCTGGAAATTACTACTTCCATTTTTCTAAACCAAGTGATGGAGTAAATGTCACTGGTAGTGTGGATATGCACGACTAATAAATAGATAAATTAGTCAACCTTCCCTTTATCGTTGAAAGGAACAGAGATTAATGTTAAGAATGAAACCGATATTTTTTATAATTGCTGGGATTATTTTTTTTATTTACCAAGTAATTAAATTACTTCGTAAAAAAGAGGTTAATATATTAAAAGTTTTAATGACATTTATTTTTATGAACTATGTTTTATTCATTATTTTTATATTGTTTTTCCCTATTTTTATTGATCCTCATGCGTTAGAGAAAGGACAATCTATAAGTTACAACATAATACCCTTTAAATCTCTATATGAAACAACTGTTTTTTGTATTAAACATGGATATTATTCGACTTTAATAAAAAATATTATTGGAAATCTTATTCTTATAATGCCTATATCCTTTTATTTGAAAATACTATGGAATAAATTGAAAGATTGGAGAATTGTATTAATTTTATCATTTCTAATTTCTATTTTTATTGAATTAACCCAACTCATTGAAAACATCTTTCAAGGGACAGGAAGATCAGTAGATATTGACGACGTAATTTTAAATGTTACTGGTTTTATTTTGGGTTATTGGTTAGCAACTAAATTATATTCACAAACTACAGATTTATTATTAGGTTCGAAAAAGATAGAAATTAGAAAAAATCAGTCCAAAACTATTTAATATTAAGGCAGTTAAATTCTCGTTTTTAAAGCCAGAGCAAATTTTTGAAATTGCTAAATCAATGAAATAGATTTATTTGATCTGTTAATTTTTTATTTCGTTATACAACTAACGCATTGCATTAGTTGAACAACAAGATAGGCTGTTTAGTCGATTTTTTTTATGTCACTAAATGGCAGTTTAGTTGCATAAGGTTAAAGGTAATTTTACGAAAAATGTCGAACTATATAATTCTAGAATAATGGTAATTAGCGTGGAGGAAATAGTATGAAACAAGATTTAAAAAGGAAAATTGATATATCTGTTCGTCCTTATGTTGAAGGTGACTTTCCGCAAATTCATAATTTGAACATACAAGAAAAATGGAATAATCTCGTTGAAAAAAGAGAAGATACTCAAAAAGCTTGGGAGAATTCAAATGTTAAATATGTAGCGTGTTTCAATGAATCGATTTTTGGGTATCTCAGAGGATTAACAGATGGTAATATCACCTTATTTGTATCAGAATTATTAATAGATGAAAATTATCTAGGGTTAGGAATTGGTACAAGATTGTTAAAATATGTTCATCAAATATATCCTAAAACTCGAATTGACCTTCTAGCGACAAGTTCATCTCAAACCTACTATGAGAGCAATAAGTTTAGAAGTTTTTATGGATTTAGAAAGACATCTTAGAGTGGGAATAATATTTAGAGGTGAGAATTAGTGAATATAAGATTAGACAAAGCAACAGACGCAGATGCACAAGTAATTTTTGAAATGCAAGTGAAAGCCTTTATGCCGTTGTTAGAGAAATATAAAGATACCGATACAAATCCAGCGAACGAACCGATTGATAATGTAATTAAGAGAATTAATTATTCTACTGGTGGTTTTTATAAAATCTTGCAAGATGATATTCTTGTAGGAGCAATTTGTATCTATTGGAAAGAAGAAACACAATTTTGGATCAGTCCTATGTTCATTTTACCAGAATACCAAGGGACGGGAATTGCACAGAAAGCTATCCAGTTAATTGAGAGACGATTTCCACAAGCAACTACTTGGGAATTAAGAACGATCTTAGAAGAAAAACGTAACTGTTATTTATATGAAAAAATGGGGTATAGCCTGACAGGCGAAACAAAACGTTTAAATGAAAATATTACGCTTGTAAGATATAAAAAAATTTGTTAATTCAAATTCAACTAACGCAAAGCTTTAGTTGAATTACGCCACTTGGAGGAAAAAATGCAATATTTTATTGGAATTGTAACACCAGATGAATATTTGGAAAAAATAATAAGATTTCAACACCAATGGGGGAATAATGTTCTAACTAATGTTGTTGAACCACATATAACAATTAAAGCACAAGGTGGTTTAACATCCGATGAATCTTGGTTAATACAAGTTATGAAAGTTTGTGAAGATTTTCCACCTTTCGAAGTAACTTTGGATAAGCCTATGTTTTTTGGTGAAAGTGTACTATTTCTAAGTATTGAATCTACAGAAATACGCACTTTGCACAATAAACTTATTCAAGCGATATCTCCTTCAGAAGATTTAATAAAGAAATATTTAGAGCTTGAAAACTATGTCCCACATTTAACATTAGGACAATCGAATTACGGTTTAACAGTTCAAGAATTAGATGAAATGGCTAAAAGAGTTGAAAAGGAATTAATTCCTTATCCCACATTTAAAGTAAATATTTTAAGGGTATATCAAGAGATTGAACCTAATAAATACATAAAATATATGGACATTCCTTTAAAGAAACAGAGTTAAACTGTAAAAATCTTATTAAACTAACTGATGCTTTAGTTGAACAAGTAGAAAAAAGCCTAACCGTTTGGGCTAGACTTTTGAAGTTTATATATAATTAGATTTGTAATTTTCATAATGCTCTTGATTATTTCTTTCTAAACGAATAGTTATATTTTTAAATCATTCATAGTTGCTCTCCTAATATAAATTTTCATCGGGTATTATTGGACACGGATGATTTCATAAATATCTTTATCAAAACGTACTCGAGTGTGCTTGGATTCAAGGCGATCAATCTCCTCAAAACTTTCATATGTACATGAAAGGTCAAACCACATTTTTTTGATTTCAGTAAAAATAATAGTAAGCATCAAAATTCCTCCAAGTATGAGTAATGCTGTTCTTTTACCCTTTTTCTTTGATGTAATTGTCATCTGTTTACAATTTGATTATATATCAAAATTAGTCTATATTGTGAAATATTTCACAAAAAAATGTGAATTTTTTGTGACTAATATCTAATAGTTCTAACAATTTTATTTCTGTTAAAGTTTTCTAAATTATGGATGTTGATAAACATCCTTATGCAACTAATCAGCTAATAGTTTGTCAATAATTTTCAATAAAAAAATTTTGTGACTCATGTTATACTATTTTTGACATGCCAAATAATCTTCCACTTATTCAAAGATTGGAAGATTATGGTAATTGAGGTTGATTCAGATTTTAAGCTAGATCTTGGAAGGTCGTTTTGCTTTTTAACAGGGCATAAATCTAATGTAATAGTTTATTTACACAAGCAATAACTGTTACTCTAAATGGTTTTCCTTCTTCACGCTTTTTATCATAAAATTGTCGCATTCGTTTATTTCGTGGGATGATTTCGTCTGTTGTCTTACTCTTACGATTATCACGAATTGCACACCGAACAGCCATGAATAACGCATGTCGCAATCGACTAGAACCACGTTTGGTAATACGGTTTCTACTGGCTGTGAATTTACCAGATTCAAAGACACTCGGATCTACTCCAGTGAAAGCCACAAGTTTTTTTGGATTATCAAACCGATCAATTTCACCAATTTCAGAGATAATCGTTGCCGCGATTTTTTTTCCGATACCAGGTATTGATTGGATGATAGTATATTCTTCAATTTCTTTTACGAGGACATTTATCTCTGATTTTAAATTGGATAGATGTTCTTTGTATTGAAGAACCATTTTAATATGCATTTCAAGCGAAATAATAAGGCTTCTATAAAGATTTACTTGAAACGGATTTTTTTCAGCCGCAATAATTAAAAGCTTAGCTCTTTCGTTTGCCCATTGTTTAGAACGACTAGTACATAAAGATGCGATTCGTTTAGCTAGCTGTTCTTCACCAGCTAGTAACACAGCCTCAGATGAAGGAAACTCTAGTAAAGTTAAGAGCGAAACATTAGAGTACAAATCTCCAAATACACCTCGATATTCAGGAAACACTTGATCTAGAATCGCTAGAAAATGTAGTTTTGCCTGAGAACTAATACCTGTTAAATGATCGTGCTGTCTCGTTAAATTTCGCAGGTTTAGTAATTGTGCACCACGTTTTTTATATGGCTCTAACTCTTCTTTGTAATACAGCTCGCAGAGGTGGTATGCATCGATGACATCAGTCTTTACCTTTCTTAAACTCGAGCTTTTAGCTCGATAAGAGATTAATGGATTAATAACGATATAAATATAATTTAAGTTATCTAAGAACTGCATAATCGGTGAATGGTAATGCCCAGTCGATTCCATTATTAGTACTGGTTTTGTATTCGTTGTTTCTTCGATTTTCTGTAAGAATTGAAGTAGCTGCTCAAATCCTTCAACCGTATGTAAAATCTTAAAACTTCTTTTAAAAGGATTCTTTTTATCTAAAAAACCTTGAACTTGACTCTCTCCTTTTGCGACATCCAGACCAACTACTGGATTCATAACGATCTCCTCCTAAAACTAAATTTATCGGTTCCCCTAATACTCCCTTATAGTTTCATAGGTTCGCTTGTTATGCGGGATCCTTGTCCCAACCAGCCCAAAGCATGTTTCTATAAGTAGGGGGTGAACTGTTTAGTTGACGGGGTCTAAGCCCCACGCAAGCTTCGTTCTGCCCCGACTACTTTAATCATAAGACCATATAAAAAATGGTCAACCAGTAATTTTCACTGGATGACCTTATAATACGAACGCATGCGATAGTTGAACAAGAAGGGCTGCTAAAGTAGTCCTTTTTATTATGCTACTGGAAGTACATTTGAATAAGGAATATAATTCAGATTTAAGATCACAAAATAAGTAATAATAAGTACAAGGTATTATCGAATGCAATATATAAAGGTGCTTAGTAATGACGGAGGTTCTAAAAAATATGAGTAAAAAAGGTATTGAACTTGGAGATATCTATGCATGTGAATTACCAGATAGAAGATATGGAACGATTAAAGTTATAAATAGAATAGAAAAATCATATTTAATTTATATTTCAAAGTACATTGACATTAAATTACCAACCTTAGAAAACAAAGAAATAAATGAGATTCTGAGATCAAATAGATTTCTATATGAAAATGAAGAAGCTTTACTTTGGAATGATGGAAAGATGCACAAAGATATGAAATATATAGGGAATTCTCCTGTTTCGGAATATGAAAAAGGATTAGTGAGTTCATCATACGGTGGAAAATGGCATCCAAGTATAGCTAACCCCGTCTATTATGAATGGCGATGGTTTCATGATCGTGAAAATTATGAGAGGGAAATTCTTGAAGAGCAAATTAAAGAAAGAGAAGAGTTTCTAAATAAACCTCAAAAACCTAAAAAAATGATGAATGATGATACATTTTGGTCAATCATTTCACTTTTTGAATTTGAAAATGCTAAACACGATGAAGAAATTCTAAGTCCAGCTATTGAAAAACTTTCAAAAACAAGCGTGAAGGATATTAAACAATTTGAAGAAAATCTTGCGTGTAAGCTTTATTTATTAGATACAAAAGAACACGCCAAAAACATCGGTGAAAATTCATTTAGTGAAGATGAATCTTATTTCTCTCCAGATTTATTCTTATATATTAGATGCTTAGTTGTTGCTAAAGGTCAAGAATTTTATGAGTTGGTTTTAAATAACCCTAAAAAAATGACAAAGAATAATACTTTTGAGCCATTACTTTCATTAGCCTCAGAAGCATATTCAAAACGAATGGGTAAAGAGTTTGAATACATTTCAGGTTGTGATTATGAAACATTCTCGAACGTTGAAGGCTGGAAATAATAATATTAAAATGCTTTTCCTTATGCAACTAACTCATGCGATAGTTGAAGATCACGAGTCACAAAAGTGGCTCGTTTTTTATTGAACAAACTGGCAGGATAGTTCGATAAAAAATTGCATATTTATGGTAAAATATACCAAAGAGGTGGTCGAGAATTATGAAAAAGAATTATACAGTTTTCTTTTTGTTATTGTTTGTTTCATCTATTTCTGGAGGTATGGCACTTAAAGATTATTTTGATTATTCAATGATTATAGGAGTTGGATTAGCTATGATATTTCTTTTTGCTTCTGTTTATTCTCTCGGGAAAAAGAATAGTGATAATAACTTACATAACTAAATAGTTTATGCAATTAACGCAGTGCTTTTCGTGAAGATCACGAGTTGCTCACAGCTCGCTTTTTTATTGAAGTAAATGGCAGTTTAGTTGAACAAGGAATCCTTTTATTTGTTAAAATAGAGCTTATTAATATGTTCATTAGAGGAGAATATTTAAGTGGATATCAACAATCGAAAGGAAAAGATTAAATTACTTCAATTGAAAAATAATCGAAATAACATAATAAAAAAAATGAAGACTAAAGGCATAGACTTAACTCTTAATTCTTTCTTAGAACCTCAGTATTCCAGAGATTTACTTATTAATTTATACAAAGAAATAGATAAGTTAGGTGAAAATAAAGAAGAATTTAAGTTTGATCATAGTAACCCTGAAGCAGTTAAAGAACTTGATTTGTTATATAAGAAAATTCCTAAGCATCTTTTAGAAAAGGAAGTTATATTGTTTCATTTGAATTATCGTGAAACTGGCGCGATTATTTTAAGGTTAAAAGATATTTTTATCACCAAAGTTTTTAGATATAACCAAAACAAGTGGAGCAGTCCTTTATAGTGACAAATATTTGAAGAAGTATGTAAAAAAAGCACCTAAAAATATGCGTTTTATAGTAATTCGTGAAGATAAAACTTATGTAAAGATTGCCAACGGAGCAAATGTATATTATGTGAAGAAGTCAGATGTAAAGATTACAAGCGGTATTAATCAGAAAAAAACTACTACTGCTGAAATTCCATTAAAATTAACGAAAAGTACATCGTCTCGTTCAATAAAAGTTTTTAGTAAAAACAAGCAGGTCATTGTACTTCAGAAATTTACTGGATGGAATTATGTGAATGTTGATGGGAATTTAGGTTATGTAGAAAGTAAGTACTTGAAATAAATTAGTAATAATTTAATTTGGAACCTATCCATTTGGATAGGTTTTTTATATCCTTTTGTAACTACTATGGAAGTGAGACATAAACTTTCATTCATTGTGGTGAATTTTAGATTCAAAGTTGGCTAACGCATGCAATAGATGAAGAACACTAACTTCTTAAATGCGGCTTTTTTTTTCAACAAAATGGCAGATTAGTGAAATAAGGAAAAGGATAACTATGATATAATTTTTCAAGATGTAAACTCCGTTTTTCTTGAAAGGTGGAATTATAAGTGGATACAAATGCACTAAGAAAATGGGCAGAAAAACATTCTATTGAGAGTTATACAATTGAAAGTTTTTGGGAAGTGTTTGAAAATTATCAACAGGAACAAAATGATGAATTTCTTGAAGTTTTTGGCGAGGATTTTGATAAAGAGCATTTGATTATTAATATGGATGGACTAGGTCTTTTTATAGATGCTTGGAATAAAAATGCATATATGCAATACGGTTTTGATTACGTTACTTCTTATGTTCCAATCGTTTATAAAGATAATAAAATTGGAGTCTATAAAATGCTTTTCAACCTAAATGGCGAATGTTTTGATGATTTTTTTATTATTGATTAGTTAGTACTTATTCAACAAAATAATGCGTTACTTCTTTAAGGAAAAACTGACAGGAAGGTAGTCAAACTATGAAACTGTTTAAGAGTAATCATAAATATTTTCAAACACAAAACTGTAACTCAGTTATAGATACACCTTGCGGAAAAATTGTGTTTGAATTAAAAATCGATGACTACAATTTTTCTAATACTAATTCAAATGCAGATTGTTTAAAGTTATCTAACGGTGGTACTTTATTTAGTTATAACGATAATAAATTTATTGCTGAATTAGTTATTTGTGAACCTACTTACACAATTCCTAAGCACATGAATGTTGAAAAGGTATTTGCTGGAGTTTGGAGAATAAAACCTTTAGTTAGCAATCTAAAATGTATTTTTGAAACTAAATTAATACCAAAGAATTTAATTGATTTAGTTAGTGGACCTAATAGTGGCGAAGGGGTTGATGCCATAACATTTGATTATGTAGACAATCGAATGACATTAGGTACCGAAGATGGATTAACACTAATTAATCGCTCAATTGAAAAGTCGTTAATGGGAAATAGATTTAGTCCATTGAATAGAGAGTTTTCAGACAATATTATCCAATACATTGATGATTATACTGGACTTTCAGTGCCACTTACATCACTTGATGAAAATGAAGTATCTCAAATACACTTTGTGGTTGCATGGAATAAAGTTTCTGACGAGTTTGATAGTTCAACATGGTTTGCGGTGGATATGACAACAAACTCGATTCTTACAAAAGAAGGTTTAATATAATATCTTATTCAACTAACTAATGCATTTGTTCAATAAAAGTCCTAAAGGCTGTCTAATTTACAGCCTCTTTTTATTTCCAAAATTAACATTTTAATTTAACAGAGCCATTAAAAAATAGCAATTAACCCAAGTGAAAAATCGTTTATTTTTTATGTAATTGTTGGATTATTGTTCACATTTATTTACATAATAAGTGTGTTATGATTGTGCTAAGTTTAGTAATAGAAGTAGGAGAACTAGATTGAAATCTAAACAAAAAATCATTCCATCATTATCATCGAATTCAGTCTATCTAGGATTATTGTTAGCTTTAGTAGGTGGTTTTTTAGATGGGTATACTTTTATAAGCAGGGACGGTGTATTTGCCAATGCACAAACGGGAAATCTTGTACTTTTGGCAATAAATCTATCATTTGGAAATTGGAAAAACTCTGTGGATTATATTCTACCTATTATAGCCTTTATTTTAGGGGTTTTAGTTGCTGAATCCGTTAAACATCCACGTTTAAGAGAACTATTATACAGCTATAGACGTTCAATTCTCTTGTTAGAATGTAGTGTTTTATTGATTGTAGGATTATTACCTAGTAGTGTACCTAATATAGTTGTAACAGTTTGCATCTCCTTTGTCTCATCATTACAAATTTCAACCTTCACTCATTTAGATAAATGGACATACAATTCTACGATGACAACTGGTAATATTAGAATTGCTTCACAGGCAGCATATACAGCTTTTGTAAATCATGACAAAGAAGCAAAAACAAAATTTAAAGAGTTTCTCGTTATTATCCTTTCCTTTTCATTTGGCGCATTGTTTGGGAGTCTATCCACAAAGTATATTGGGAATCAGGCTGTTTGGATTGCTGCAGGAGTATTAATAGTAGCGTTAATCTTATATCATAAAGACAAAGGTTATTTTAGAAGGAAACTCCACTAATTTAAAAAATGAGCCCTTTTCGGGGCTCATTTTAGTAATCTTATTTGAAAAACTGAATGAAACAAACAATAATAAGTGCAAATAAAATAGAAGGTAACATATTTCCAATTTTTATTTTTACTAAACCTAATGAATTCAAACCAAGAGCAATTAATAAAATTCCTCCTGTACCTGAGATCTCAGCAATTATTGAATCTAATAAATGCTGTGTTACTAGATTCGGTACAAATGAGGCAAAAATCGCGATGAATCCTTGATAGATTAAAACTGGGACAGCGGAGAATAACACACCAATGCCGAGAGTCGAAGTTAAAATGATTGATAAAAATCCGTCCATCATTGATTTTGTATATAATATTTCATGATTATGACGGAGTCCGCTATCTAGTGCTCCGAGTATAGCCATCGCGCCAACACAAAATAATAAAGTCGATGTAACAAATCCTTTAGAAATAGAGCCTTCGCTTTTAGATTGAAATTTACTTTCGATAAATAGTCCTAATTTATCTAATTTACTTTCGATATCTAACCATTCGCCTACAACCGCACCTAGCGATAAACTGAAAACGACGATCAGAACTTGATTTGTTTTCATAGCTAAAGTAAATCCTATAACTATAATTACGAGAGAAATTGACTGAGTTACTAGGTTTTTCATTCGATCTGGAATTCTTTTAATAAACAAACCTAGTAAAGAGCCAAAAATAATAGCTGCTGCATTTACAATTGAACCGAGTAGTACCATGATGATCCCCTTTAACTTACATATAATTAATCTATTTTTAAGACTATTTTTCCGGTATTTAAATTGTTCTCCATTCGAGTATGCGCTTCATTCACTTCATGCCAATTATATACTGAATCGATAATCGGTTTTATTTTCTTATTCGTAAAAAGTGGTAAGACATCTTTTTTGAATTGATTTGTTAAATAGATTTTTTGCTCAAGTGTTTGTGAACGTAAAGTACTTCCTAT
Organism: Gottfriedia sp. NPDC057948; assembly: GCF_042887255.1. Classification (NCBI taxonomy): domain Bacteria; kingdom Bacillati; phylum Bacillota; class Bacilli; order Caryophanales; family Bacillaceae; genus Gottfriedia; species Gottfriedia sp. NPDC057948. The sequence continues at coordinate 38,918 of NZ_JBHVPN010000025.1, read as the reverse complement.
AATGGAAATTCTCTTTGTCAAAAGTGGTAATAAGTTCACATCGCTCACTTTAACTCCACCCATTGTTCCAATCAAAATAAGCCTACCATTAGTATTTAATGATTGTAAGTTTTGATGAAAATAGGATGCTCCAATAAAATCTAAAATGACGTCTACACCTACATGATCAGTAACTTTTTCGACGACAGTTTTAAAATCTTCATTTTTATAGTTAATCACATAATTTGCACCTAAATCAGTACATGCTGCAAGTTTTGTTTCACTCCCAGCAGTAACGATTGAACTAGCACCGAATTCCCTTGCAAGCTGAATTGCAGCGGTCCCAACACCACTTGCTCCAGCATGAATTAATACTGTTTCGTTTTCTTTTAATCTACCTAATTCAAATAAATTTAAGTAAGCTGTCAAAAACACTTCGGGTATAGCCGCAGCCTCTTCGAGCGAAAAATGATCTGGAATAGAAATCGCCAAATCTGAAGGAATGGAAACATACTGCGCATAACCTCCGCCTGGCAATAAGCTACAAACACGATCTCCAACTTTCCAATTCGTAACATTAGCCCCAACCTGTTCAACAATCCCGGACATCTCTAAACCTAAAATTGGTGATGCGCCATTAGGTACGGGGTACTTACCATGTTTTTGAAGTAAGTCAGCTCGATTAATAGCCGTAGCATGAACTTTAACAAGTAGTTCATTCTCACCTAAAACAGGCATCTGATAATCGTCAATAAATAAATGCTTTGATTCATCAATTTGAACTGCCTTCATTCTAAAAACCTACCTTTAATTAAGTTAATTCTTATCATACTATATAACTAATCGAAAGAATATTTTAAAAACTCGGATTGATGAAATTTGTAGATTTTCTTAACACAATTCCTTACCCATTCTTTTTAAAGTAATTTTAGAGAAAATAATTTTAAAAAACTCCGAACTAAAATCTGTTTTTAAGTGTATATAGAGTAAGTGGTGAAAGGAGGAGAACTAGTGCCTGAAAGAATTGACAAAGATTGTTTAGAAGAATTGTTTAAAAATCACTCTTCATTGGTGTATCGTACTGCTTTCTTTTTAACCAAATCAAAAGTAATGGCAGATGATATTACCCAAGAGACGTTCATTCGTATCATAAAAAAATTCCATCTGTTTGATCAAACAAAACAAATTGAGCCTTGGATTTATCGAATGACAGTAAATATCACCCGCAATATGATACGTAAACAAAAAATTAAGAAACTTTTCGGCATTCAGTATGATGTTCTAACTGAAAATGAAGTTGAACTATCGATTTTACAAAATGAAATGGAAGATCATTTATGGAAAGAGATAAATTTATTACCGCAGAAGAGTAAGGAAGTGATTGTTCTTCATTATTATTTAGAACTTAAATTAGATGAAGTGGCGGACTCTTTAAATATTCCGATCGGCACATGTAAATCAAGGCTTAATTACGCGCTGACAAAATTAAGAAATCGTTTATCGAAAAACGAACTGTTTAAAGTAGAACAAAAACTGAAAGGGGGAGAACTTAATGGTGGAAAACAAACCTATTTCTGACATTAAACAGACACTTCAGAAGAAATTAGATCAACATAATCCTTCCGTCACATATGATCAAATATGGAATAAAGCGAATTCCAATCGAGGGTATAATCGAATTCGAAAACCGTTTGTTTCAGTTGGGATTCTTTTGTTTCTGGCTATTACCATTTTTATTCATTCTCCTATTAAAAACGCGCTAAAGGAAGACATGGGTATAACAAAAGAATATAAAAGTACTTCTGCGGATTCCAGTATTGGACTATTAATTGTAAACGGGGCTCAATATCAGTTTGAAGGTATTTTACATAATAATGAATTTATACTGAAAGACCAAATTGGTGAAGTCAAAGAAGTGATTAAAAATAATACGATTCCGAAAGCGAATTTTTCCTCTAATATGTTAAAGGTTGGAGATGAAATTTATTTAACAAATGAAGACCCAAAAGTCATGATTGTAAAACAAGAGGACGGAACAATCTTAAAGTTTTTAAAAACTGAAAAATGATTGAAATTGAATTCATAAATATAGAAAAATTTAAAGTCCAATTTGAATATAGGGAGTGTCTAAAATGTCAAAATGGTTAAGTGCTGCTGTACTTTTTTTCTTTCTTATTCTCACTGGATGTTCAGCAAATAATGGATTGAAAGGTAATGAGCCACCAAAAACAATGGTTCAAGTGGAGAATCAAACATATGCTACGAAGTTAGGTACTTATTGTTGGCAATTGAAAGGACAGGGAGAATGCGTTGATACGGCTGGACCGGTCGAGCTGCTAAAGGATAAAAAGCCCATTGAAGTAAAACCAGGCGAAAACGTTAAAATTATAATGAATTATAAACCTAAACCAAATGAAATCCACTTAACTCAAATAAATAATGGTAAGGAAAGTGAAATATTATTAGTAAAGAATCAATTTTCAGCACCTATTAATAAAGGAGTATATTACTACTCATATGGAGTACATTGGATGGATAAAAAAGATGAGCACTTATCAAATGGGGATGCCTCTTATGCTTTTGCTTTAGAAGTAAAATAGAACGTTTTTCGATAGAATAGAAAAGGGTATATTTTGAAAAAAATTTTTCAAAACATACCCTTAATAGATTACTATTTTATTCTTCTGTAGGATTATTTGGTGCATCAAGATCTAATTGATAAAAGGACAAGTCAAGCCATCTGTTAAATTTATAACCTGCCTTTTTAATTGTGCCTGAATAAACAAATCCGAAGTTTTTGTGCATGGCAATACTCTTTTCATTATCTGCATCAATTCCAGCAATTAAAGTCATATACTCTCTTTCTTTGGCAATAGAGATTAGTTCTTTCATTAATGAAGTGGCAATACCCTTTTTCCTGTATTCACTATTTACATAAACTGAATGCTCAATCGAATATTTATAGGCCGGCCAAGCTCTAAAAGGACCGAATGTAGCAAATCCAACGACTTTTTGATCAAGTTCGAAGACTAGTATTGGAAACCCTTCATTCATCTTTTGTTCAAACCAAATTTGTCTGCTTTCAAGCGTTTGTGGTTTATATGTGTAAACTGCAGTTGTATTAAGAATGGCATCGTTATAAATCTCTAAAATGTCCATTAAATCCTTTTGAGTAGCTTCCCTAATCATTTTTTCTTTCCCCCAAATTTAATTTGTTATCTCTTCTTATTTTAGAACTTTTTATACAAATCGTAAAATTGAAATTTATATTTGTTTGCTTAGATTGTTTTTTCATATTTTAATATACCAATCTATACTTGTTCATAGCTTGAAATATAACTCTCGTTTCCTTAATAACCTATCTTTCCATAGTGTGAAATAGAGGAAATTCATTATTTAACATGATTGTTCAAGAAGGAATCTAATCTATTTTCGTTGAATTAGTTACAAATGATTTTTCGGACCGATGTGGTAAAGTTGGAAAATTTATTTAGGCAACTGGATACAATGAAAGTTTAATTGATTAAGAGTTAATAAAGAAATTAGAACAGGTAGTATTTAATGTTATTGAAGAGTTCTCTTCCTAGTGTGATTATTATTTATCAAACACTTATTCATTAGAAGAACTTAAACAGTTGAATTTTTCTAAAGGTAAGTTTAAAGGAGCGAGGAAGTTAAAATGAATCAATCCTATTTTTATTTAAAATTAGAAACACATCAATTACATATGTCTTATAAAAATGAAAAACGTCGAGTGCGTGTTTTATTGCCGAAAAATTATGAAGAAGACCAGGATAAAAATTATCCAGTTGTCTATATGCATGATGGTCAAAATATTTTCTATAGTAGTGAATCTTATAGCGGGTATTCATGGAAAGTGATTCCGGCAATTAAACAAAACCAAGATTTACCGAGGATGATTGTTGTTGGAATCGATAACGGTGGACAAGATCGAATTAATGAATATACGCCTTGGAAAATTACTGAAAGCCCACTTCCTGAAGATTTTGAGCTAGGCGGGAAAGGCGTGGAGTTTGCTAATTTTGTCATGACAGTCGTAAAGCCTTTTATCGATAATCAATATCGAACTAAATCAGATAAATATCATACAGCGGTGATTGGTAGTTCACTTGGAGGGAATATTTCGGCATTTATGGGTGTTGAATATAAAGATCAAATAGGTGGATTAGGTATTTTTTCTTTAGCCAATTGGATTACAAGTAAAGCATTTGATCAGTATATTGCTAGTCAAGAGTTGGATCCTGAACAACGAGTGTATATTCAAGTTGGTACTCAGGAAGGCGATGATACCGATCGTCAATTCATGTATGGAAATATGAAGCAGGCATATATCGATTGCTCGCTTAAGTATTATAAACAACTGATAAAAGGCTCTGTTTCAATTGAAAGCATTAGTTTAAATATTTATGCAGATGAGGTACATGATGAAAAGGCTTGGGCAAAACACTTACCAGAATGTTTACGTTTCTTAAGTGAGAAATGGTCTTAAATGAACTGAATAATGATATTTGACTTAGATTAGATAACTATTACTTTTTATAAAGGAGCAATTTTATGAATTATATTTTGATCTCTCCATATTATCCAGAGAATTTTCAGGCATTTGCTCATCGTTTGAAAGCTGCAGGTGTTAATGTATTAGGTATTGGCGAAGAGCCATATGACCAATTAGGTTCAAAATTACAAAACTCTTTAACAGAATATTATCGTGTGAATAATTTAGAAGATCAGGATGAAGTAAAACGTGCTGTCGCATTTTTATTTTATAAACATGGTCCGATTGAGCGTATCGAATCTAATAACGAGCACTGGTTAGAACTTGATGCGCAGTTGCGTGAACAATTTAATGTATATGGAAATAAACCGAGTGACTTGAAAAAAGTTAAATATAAATCAGAAATGAAAAAGCTGTTTAAAAAAGCAGGTGTGCCTGTTGTAGATGGAAAAGTCGTTAAAACTAAAAAAGATTTAACTAAAGCCATTGATGAATTAGGACTGCCAGTTATTGCTAAACCAGATAATGGTGTTGGTTCAGCTGCAACCTTTAAATTATGTTCAGAAGAGGCTGTACGCCATTTTGAAGAAGAGTGGGATGAAGCACAAGTGTACTTCATTGAACCATATGTCGAAGGAGGCGTGCTTTGTACATTTGATGGTTTAGTTGATCAAAAAGGGAATATTGTTTTCCAAACAAGCTTTACATATAATGTGCCAACTCTGGAACTAGTTAAAGGTCAGTTGGATTTAGCTTATATTATTCAAAAAGAAATTGATCCAAAGCTTGAATACTATGGAAAATCAATTGTAAAAGCTTTTGGGATGAAGGAACGCTTTTTCCATATTGAGTTTTTTAAATTAGAAGATGGGGATTATGTTGCACTTGAATATAATAACCGCTTAGCTGGCGGCTACACGATCGATATGTACAATTTCGCATACTCCATTGATTTATTTGATCAGTATACTTCTATTGTAACAGGTGGAGAAATTAAGGAACCCGATGCAAAAAACCAGTATTGTGTCGGTATAACACAGCGTGATGCGTATGAGTATAACCACGATACGAATGCTATTTATGAACGATTTGGCGACCGTGTGAAGTTTGATAAGCGTATTCCAGAAGCGTTTGCGGAACTACAAGGGAATCAATTTTATGCGATTAATGCCGATTCACAGGAAGAAGTCGAAGATATCGTTCGTTTTGTACATGAACGAAAAAATTGCAGCGTTGTAAACGTATAGGGATAGGAGATTTTTCTATGAATATAGAACATTTAAGTCATTGGAGCGGGGAATTAGGACGCGAAATGCAGTTGAACAGATATGGACACAGTGGCATGCCAATCCTAGTTTTTCCTTCATCTGGGGGGACGCATTTTGAATACAATAATTTTGGAATGATTGATGTGTGTCATGACTTTATAGAATCTGGAAAAGTTCAGTTTTTTACACTGTCTACCATAGATAGCGAAAGTTGGCTACACGACTCAAAATCGGTACATGACCGTGCATTAGCTCATGAAGCATATGATCGTTATGTAATTTCAGAAGCTATTCCATTTATTAAACATAAAACAGATTGGTTTGATCCAATGATGACAACAGGTTGTAGTATGGGTGCGTATCATGCATTGAACTTTTTCCTAAGACATCCGGATGTCTTCCAAACAACCGTTGCTCTTAGCGGTGTTTACGATGTCCGTTTCTTTTTTGGAGACTACGGAAATGATCCACTTGTATACGAAAATTCACCAAGCGATTTCATATGGAATCAAAATGACGGCTGGTTTATAGATCGATACCGTTCAGCAGATATCATAATTTGTACCGGGCTAGGTGATTGGGAACAAGACGGACTGCCTTCATACTTTACATTAAAAGAAGCATTTGAAGAAAAACAAATTAAAGCATGGTTTGATGAGTGGGGAGAAGATGTTTCGCATGACTGGGTTTGGTGGCGAAAACAAATGCCTTATTATTTGGGGGAATTATTTAAATAAAAAATAATAAAAACATCAGTACTGTTTTTTAGGGCTACTCTATTTAGGTAGCTCTTTTTTATTTTAATAGTAAGGTTGTTAAGTAAAGTACTTACACTTAAGCATGGTAGAGTTGAATTTCATTGAGGAGGGAAATAAGGATCAAACAAATGTAATGACGTATTTTGAGATAAGAGGCGATGACTTTCAGATAGAATATGTCACTAAATTATTAGGGATTAATCCAACTAATTCTTTTTTAAAAGGTGCAGAGATTAAAATACCAAAAATCCTAAAATAATCTCAACAAACAGGAGGGTTAGAACATATACAAGTTGGCAATTGAGGACAAATTATGTTGAGACACTATATGCTAGTAAACAGGTTAAGGAAATAATTGCACCTCTATTAAACAAAATTAATGAATTAATTACGATTAAAAAGAAATTTGATTGTCAGTTTATTCTTATGCAAGTTCCAATTATAGAAAATGGATGTTGCCCAGCATTGGGGTATGATCAAGAAGTCATTAATTTTTGTTCAAAGACTGGTGCATCAATAGAAATAGACTTATATGCAAATCCATATGAGGTTGATTCGGAAGACTAAGAAGTACATACACTACTTTTGTACAAAAACGATCCCTATTAAGACTTTTAGTTAGATTAATAATTTACGAGATATACTTATTCAACTAACCAGGTGTTAGTTGAATAAGAACTCACATTTCCAATCGGGGAATTCCTCATTATGGTCTAGAAGACACTCTTTCATTATTTCCGAATCTTCAGGTAATCTTCTCGCCATTTCTGACCACCCAATAAACTCTATTTTATTGGGTAACTCTACTGTTCCAGTAATAGTCTCCCAAAAAGCGTCCCAATTTTCACTATAATAAGATGGAAATTTCAGTTTTTCTTTCAATAGCGTATGCAATTCATTGTTAGTTCTTACTTTCGTAACATCAATAATTAATTTGGGTACTTTTGATTTTTTCTCTATTTCATTTTCAATTATGTAAAGTATAAGAACAAAATAAGGCAAGAAGAACAAAAAAAGCAATATTATAGAACTTTGAACATGAATAATCATCCTATTACCCCTTAAACATTAAAAATTACTAAGACTACTAGAGTCATTTAATTATTTGCTAATTTTTCTCCAGTAATAATTACATATAAAGTCGCTGAATCTTCTTTTGATAATTGTACATATCTGCCACTTTTAGTTATTTCCAACTTGTTGTCACTAGAATTAACCCATACTCTGTAAAGTATTTGTTTTACTTGAATATCAGGATTTTTAAACTGGAAAACCAATTTATATTCATGTTGGCGGGACATCTTCACGTCTATAACTTTCCAATCAGAATTTCTAAAAATTTCTTGTGCTTTTAATACGTCTTTATCTTTTGTAACTTCACTATAATTCTCGTATTTATGATTAATATGTTTTTGAATCAATATCTTTTGTTTTTCAGTTTCTACTTCTTTCGAGCATCCTATTACGGTGAACAAAATAATCGTAATTAGGCAAAAGAAAATTCTGCTAAACTTCAGAACGATCACCTCCTAACTTCATTATACATTTTTAATGGTAATATTTGGTAAGATTATTAAAATATTTTAATTTTATGCACAAAAAAAAGACTGCTGAAACAGTCTTTCGTCCACTAACAGATGTGTTGAAATAGAAAAATTAGATTTTAATAAAGCTTAATATTAATTTCATTCATTTTTTTCTTCTTCTGTATTAAATAAATCTGTTAAAGGATTTTGAATTGAACTGAAATACGTTGAAAACATATTAAGAGTCCCTACAACTAATAGTACCCAACCAAAGCCTCTTAAAATAACAGGTCCAACAAAATTATTAAAATAAGTTAGAGTAACAATTAATAGACCAAATATAATGTACATTGCACTGACTGGATTTTTCATTTTTTTCTCCTTTTTCTATATGTAATTTCAATTTAATAAATATCATGAAGTAAAAATTTGGTAATCAATCAAAAGACTCATGAAAACTACAATTCTAATTCAACTAAACTGTCACTAGTAGAATTAGAAAAGCAAATAGGGCTCTTCTTATAGTTATGGGTATAGACACCACTCTAACTCACAACGATGAGTGGAACCAACTATGAAATTAACTTGACAAACTCATATAAGTTTAGTGAGACTTACAGCAAGCTATTTTACAATTTCTAATTGGTGTATAATAGTGTGAAGAAATTGTATTTTAAAGGGGTGGTTATGAAAATGAAAATTTTGTTCGATGAAACCTACACTTCAAATGAGGGAAAGAGAACAAGTAGGAATATTTGGTATGGGGATGCGGATCTAACTGTTGAAGGTGAATATGGAAAAATCTTTAATCTTAATGAAGAGTTTATGGATCATTTATGCGACATAATAAAAAAAGACTTATCTAAAAATGCAGCAAATAAGGCAACTGAAACTAATTGGTATTTTTATGGAAGTGGTGTAACTCAAGACGCAATTGGAGACAATATTCGTCCGACAATTATGGTTCGTGAGAGGTCTGACGAATTTATCACTAATTTTAATATCAGTGACCACGATTTTGCATTAAATATCGATGCTATTCTGATGTTTAAGGCGGATTTTGAAAAACGTTTAGCTAGTCATTGAGGAGTAATATAACTATATGAATTTTCGAGGGGAATGATTTCATAATGAAATCATTCTCCTTTTTCATCTGATAGGAGTCTTTTTTTTGGAGGAAAAGAACATTTAATAGGTTAAGATTATGAATAAGTACACTTAAATTAAATGTGAAAATCAACAATATTATAACAAATTAGATAAGTTGTAATAATTTAATAAACTGTATGAACTAGTGTATGATAAGTAAATTACTATAAATGTTTAAACTTTATATCGTTATAGTTAAGGAGCGTTTGTTTGTTATATAGATATTGGAACTCATTAAAGCAGAATAGGTAACTAAAGAAAAATCTATAAATATCAATTTCAAAATTAATAAGGTGAAATAAATGATTGTAAATACACTAAATGATGTAAATAAGTTAATCACAGAATGGCAAACTGCAATTGAAGCGGAACGAAATTATTTGAAATTTCATGGTGGGAGAAGTTATACCCTTTCTAAGGGGACACCACTATACCAAATTGGACAAAGTACGGTTATCTTGTTTACGATTTATGCAGAAATTTTTGTCCCAGAAGGAACGCCGGTTCGAATAAAAATAGAAAATCAAGAATATCAAGGTGAATTGTTGTCATTTAAAGGTTCTCAAGTTGAAATAAAAATAAATGAAAGAATTACTTCGACGATTCCATATGCAGAACTTTTTAATGAACCATGGGAGTTACTAGATCAATTAATTGAAAGACTTGAGGAATTAAAAGATTATCGGAGTAAACAAAAAAGAATTATGAAGCTAATGAATGCTGATTCTACTGCTAAACATTTAAGTAAAATGAAGAAAGAAAGTTCAACAAAGCAGGAGCTAATTTATCGTTCGTTCTATAATGCAACAACATATTTATGGGGTCCACCGGGTACAGGGAAATCTTATAATTTAACTAATATTATTTTAAAACATTACGAAAAAAATAAGTCAGTTCTAGTAATAGCTCATTCTAATGCTGCAGTAGATGTGTTAATGAAAAATGTCATTCATGAATTAGAAATGAAAGATAAATGGAAAAGTGGCGAGATTGTACGCTATGGCTATACAAAAGATGAAGTGTTATTACAACACGAAGATGTCCTTTCATCAAAGCTTGTTGAAGTAAATGGAAGTATAAATCAATATGAGTTGGAAAATTTAGATGAACGAAAGCACTCGATGCTAAGGAAAGCTAGAAGAGGGGCAGCCTCAAAAAAAGAATTAGATGATTTAAGTAAAATTCAAAATAAGTTAAATAAAATTCGAGGGGAAATTCGTGAAAAGGAAAAAGAATTGATTGATCAAGCAAAAGTGATTGGCACTACACTATCCAAATGTTCAATTGATCCTTTAATCTATTTACGCCAGTTCGATTTAGTTATTGTTGATGAAATTAGTATGGCGTATACACCACAAATCGCCTTTGCTTCAACATTAGGGAAACGAATTGTTGTTTGTGGAGATTTTAAACAATTACCGCCAATTGCATCATGCTTTCATAATGAAAATGTGAAAAAGTGGTTACAGGAAGATTTATTTCATCATACTGGTATTGTCCAAAAGATAGAGAATGGTGAACCATTAATTAATTTAGTTTTATTGAATCAACAAAGGAGAATGCATCCGGCCATATCTGGGTTTACAAATAATGAAATCTATCATTCATTGGTGTTTGATCATCCATCTGTTAAAAAAAGACAGGAAATCGCAAAACATAAACCATTTCCAATGCAAGCAAATAGTTTAATAAATTCTCAATTTCTTAAAACCTATGCTTTAAAAGATTCAAATACGAATTCTAGATATAATTTAGGATCTGCGATTATTGCAATTCAATGTATTCTTTCAAGTATAGTAGATGGGGTCAAGTCAATTGGAATTGTTACGCCATATAGAGCACAGGCAAAGTTACTTACCGCACTCCATAAAGAGATTATCGGGAAAACAAAATATCGAGAATTACCAATACAAATCGCAACAGTTCACCGATTTCAAGGAGCGGAGTGTGACGTAATCATTTTTGATTCAGTTGATACGAAACCACAATATTCTCCTGGATTACTGCTTACAGATCAAAACAGTGAAAGATTAATTAATGTTGCTTTGACTAGAGCTCGTGGCAAATTTATTCATATTGCAGATATTCCATTTATAAAAAGTAAAACAAATTCAAAAAAGACGATTAATAAGTTAATTCATTTCCAATTGGAAAATGAATACAAGGTGAGTAAAGAAGAGTTTGAAAAGGTTTTTTCAAAGAGTATATCAAAGAGGTTAAGACTGTTTTCGGGTCATTCTATGGACATGAAAAATGAATTAGTAAATGATCTAAAAAATGCAAAGAAAAAAATAATTGTCTCCATGCCTAATTTATCTGAAATGTCTTTGGAAATTCGAAAACTGATCAATGAAGTTGAGATACCAATTCTATTTATAAGTGAATCTCATTTTGATAATCAAAAAAATAGAAGCTTTATTAAAAAAGATCAAGTTCAACCATTCATTATGATTGATAATGAACTTTTATGGTATGGAATTCCTTTGTCACAAGTTAGTTTAAACCAATCAAATTACTCAGCGAGATTGAATTGTCCTTTAACGTGTCAAGTATTAAAAGGATTTATAGACTATTAAAAGTTACATAGAAAGTATTCTATGTAATTTTTTTTATTCTTATTAATTAATTTTGAGCATAAATTAAAAATAAAATGCTACGGGATAGGTGAATAAATGGTCGATCGATCGGTATTTTCTAAATTGTCTATGCCTTGTGCTTTTTTAGATTGGGATGCTTTTGTTCAAAATGTGGATGATATTGCAGCTAAATCAAACGGTAAGAAAATACGAATTGCTACAAAATCAATTCGTAGTGTACAAGTTTTAAAATATATTTTAGAGAGCAATGATTGTTATGAGGGGCTAATGTGCTATAACCCCCATGAAGCAGATTTTCTTGCTGAAAATGGATTTGATAATTTATTAATCGGCTATCCAACAGTTGATGTAATAGGATTAAATAAAATTGCATGTCAAATAAAAAAGGGTAAAAAAATCATTTGTATGGTGGATCAGACTGAACAAATTACTATGATTGAAAAGATTGCAGCAAAAAATGAGATTGTTATTCCACTTTGCATCGACATTGACATGAGTACATCATATTTCGGTTTTCATTTTGGAGTTAGAAGGTCACCAATAAAAGAACCTAGAGATTTAGTACCACTACTAACACATATATTGCAATCCTTGAATGTGCGTTTGGAAGGAATTATGGGATATGAGGCACAAATTGCAGGGGTTGGAGATGATGCAAAAAATAGGGTATTGAAAAATAAAATAATCCAGTTTTTAAAGAAGAAATCATTAGGTGAAATAGCGAAAAAAAGAAGAGAAATTGTTAAATACATTGAAAAAGATGGCTACCATCTTGAATTTGTAAATGGTGGAGGTACTGGAAGTCTTCACTCGACGGCAAAGGAAAAAGTGGTTACTGAAGTAACAGTAGGCTCAGGATTTTACGCTCCAACATTATTTGATGAATACAGAAGCTTTCAATATCAGCCAGCAATTGGCTTTGCTTTACCAATCATTCGAAAACCAGCGGATAAGATTTTTACATGCACAAGTGGAGGATTTACCGCATCAGGTGCAGTAGGAAAAGAAAAATTACCAACTCCATATTCCCCAGATCATTGTACTTTATTGCCACTAGAAGGTGCTGGTGAAGTTCAAACCCCAGTTTTTTATTCAGGACATGAAGATTTAAAAATAGGAGAAGCAATTTTATTTAGACCAAGTAAGTCTGGTGAAATTGCTGAGCGTTTTTCTCATTTATATGTAGTAAGTAAAAATAAGATCATCGACCGGTTCACAACATACAGAGGAGATAGGGGGTGCTTCCTATGAAAAGTATGCTATGGAAAAACTGGTCTGGAAGTGTAAAGTTTAAACCAATTCAAGTACTGTATCCTTCATCGATTGAAGAAGTTGTAAACCTCGTTAAAAAAGCTAACTCGGGAAATAAGAAAATAAGAGTAGTAGGTTCAAGTCACTCATTTACTCCACTAATTTCAACAAATGACTATTTAATGTCACTAGATAATTTAAATGGCGTTATTTCAATCAACAAAGAGGAACAAATTGCCGAAGTCTGGGCTGGAACTAAGCTTGAGCAATTAGGGAATGAATTATACGAATCAGGTTATTCACAAGAAAACTTAGGTGATATTAATGTTCAATCGATTGCAGGAGCATTTTTAACGGGTACACACGGCACAGGAATTAACCACGGAATTTTATCTACACAAATAGAAGAGATGACAGTAGTATTACCATCAGGTGATCTATTAGATTGTTCAAAGACAAAAAATACAGATATTTATAGGGCAATTGGCGTATCGTTAGGTCTACTTGGCATAGTAGTTAAATTTAAAATTAGAATAAATCGTGCTAAAACGTATCGTTATGAGAGTAAAAAAATAATGATTGAAGAAGTTTATAGTAATCTACTAAATTTGAAAAAAGAAAATGAACATTTTGAGTTTTACTTATTCCCTTATTCTGATCAAGTTCAAGTAAAGATAATGAATGAAACTAGAACGAAGAAACATTCATTTAAATTTGAGAAATGGAAGGTAGCAACCATTGAAAATAAAGCCTTTTGGTTATTAAGTGAATTTAGTAGAAACTTTCCAAAAAGTAGTTCTCAAATTAGTAAAATAAGTGGTAGCAGTGTTCCAAATACAAGGATGGTTGGACCGAGCCATGAATTATTTGCAACAACTCGAAATGTAAAATTTAACGAAATGGAATACAGTATACCAGCGGAATATATGAATGATGCGACGTTAGAAATTCAAGAAGAGATAAAAAATAAACGATTTAACGTCCATTTCCCAATCGAATGTCGATTCGTAAAAAGAGATAATTTTTTAATAAGTCCTGCTTCGATGCGTGATTCAGCGTATATTGCAATCCATATGTATAAAGGAATGGATCATCAAGACTATTTTAATAGCATAGAAGAAATTCTTCAAAGCTATAATGGCAGACCGCATTGGGGAAAAATGCATTCAATGAATATAGAAAAACTAAATCACTCGTATCCATCATTATCTAACTTTCTTACTATTCGAAGTCAATTAGATAAGAATAATATTTTTGTGAATGCCTATTTAGCGAAATTATTTAAGATTGAATAATAGTTGTTGGTTATAAGTCTTGCAGTTAAATGATTTAATAGTTTCAGCTGTAGTACCTTAATTATATCTGAGGTAATATTTAAAAGTACGAACATTAAGTGAAATTAATTAGAAAACTTGGCCTGAATAATAGGTGAATTTCTATATAGCTTAAAATGACTGAACAAGCTTCAGTCATTTTTTTATGAAAATCTAATTGAAAATATTTATCAGTTGTATTATGATAAGTAATGAGAAGAGTTATCAATATCAATTACATATATTTAATTTAGATTTTTCGGGGGTATTTTCATGAAGAAGCAAACTACTATGATCGCAATTTCTCTTGCTACAAGTTTAATGATGGCAGGTTGTGCACAAAAAAGTGAAGAAGCTAGTAACGTAAAAAAAGAATCAAAAGTAGAAGCAAAAATAAATTTAGATTCAGAGATTAATAATTATAGAGATTTCGTTGTATCTCAAACGGAAGAGTTCGTATCAAATACACAGAAGTTCGTTGATGCAATTAGTGCAGGAAACATGGCAGAAGCAAAACGTTTATATCCAATTAGCCGTTCATATTACGAAAGAATAGAACCAGTAGCAGAATCATTTGGCGATTTAGATCCAAAAATTGATGCACGTGAAGGTGATGTACCTGCTAATGAATGGACTGGTTTCCATAAAATTGAGCAAGTTCTTTGGGTTCAAAATACAACAAAAGGTCTTGAAAAATATACAGATCAACTTATGAAGGATACTAACTACTTAAGAGCAAAAGTAGAAACAGCTGAAATTGATCCCGTATTATTTGTAACTGGTCCTGTAGAATTATTAAATGAAGTATCATCTTCAAAAGTTACTGGTGAAGAAGAGCGATATTCACATACTGATTTAGCTGATTTTGCAGCGAACGTGGAAGGTTCAGATAAAATCGTTCAATTATTATCTGAAAAACTAAAAGCAAAAGATGCTGATCTAGCTTCAACAATTGAAACTAGATTCAAAGATTTAATGACAACATTAAATACTTACAAAAAAGGTGATCAATACGTTGATTACAAACAGTTAAAAGAAGATGAAGTAAAAAAATTGGCTCAACAAGTAGATGCATTAGCAGAACCGATTTCTCAAGTTGGTTCAACATTAGGGGTTAAATAATATGAAAAAATTAGAAACGAATAAAGTTTCTAGAAGAGATGCATTAAAACTTATGGGAGTTGGTGGAGCTGGTATACTTATTGGTGCAACTGGAATTGAAGCAGCTACTGAAAAGGTAACTAATTTCTTTTCACCAGCTAAAGCGGATGCAAGAGAGATTTTTCCGTTTTATGGTAAGCAACAACAAGGTATTACAACTCCTGCTCAAGATTTTATTTATTTGGCGTCATTTAAACTAGAAACTACTTCAAAAGCAGATGTCAAAACAATGTTTAAAAAATGGACTGAAGCAGCAGCTTTAATGAGTGAAGGAAAGGAACTAGGTGATTCTGAATTTCCTTCATCACCACCAATTGATACGGGTGAAGCAACAGGTTTACAACCAATGAAGCTTACGTTTACATTTGGAGTTGGCCCTACATTTTTTGATCGATTATCAATTCAATCAAGTAAACCATCGGGGTTAAAAGATTTACCTCATTTCCCTGGTGATGATTTAAGAGAAGAATGGAATGGTGGAGACATCGTAGTTCAAGTTTGTGCAAACGATCAACAAGTTGCTTTTCATGGTGTAAGAAACTTGATTCGAATTGGACGCGGAACGATTAGTTTAAAATGGATGCAGCACGGCTTCCAACGTTCATCTGGAGCGGATCCATCTGGTAGTACACCTAGGAACCTAATGGGTTTTAAAGACGGTACTGGAAATCCAGATACTAAAGATGAAAAAGAAATGAACACACATATTTGGGTACAAAATGGTGATGGTCCAGCTTGGCTAAAAGGTGGTTCTTATCTAGTTGCAAGACGTATTCGTATCCGTGTTGAGGAATGGGATCGTAGTTCATTACATGATCAAGAACAAACATTTGGCCGTCACAGAGCATCTGGTGCACCAATTGGTGAAAATAGTGAATTTGCTAAAATCGATTTAAAGAAAACAGATGATAATGGGAAATTACTGATTCCTGCAAATTCACATGTTGCCTTAGCAAAAGGAAACGGAAAAATTAAAATTTTAAGAAGATCTTATTCATATACTGACGGACTTGATATCCAAACAGGAAAATTAGATGCAGGCTTACTATTTGTTAGTTTCCAAAGAGACTTGGAAAAACAATTTATTCCTTTACAAGATAAATTAGCGAAAATGGATTTATTGAATGAATACATTGAGCATAATGGTAGTGCTGTATTTGCATGCTTCCCAGGGGTTAAGAACGGAAGCTATATTGGTGAAGGATTACTTTAGTAGGTGAATTGCATGAAAAAAAATATACTTTTAATAGCTGGTTTACTATTTTTTAGTTTAATATTTAGTCCGTTTCATAAAACATTTGCCGAAACTGATCTTCAAGAACAAGTTCTTTCACATATTGGTAACTCTTTAACAGAAGTTAAAAATGGTGAAAAAGATAAAGTAAAAACAGATTTATTAGCGATTAAAGATTTAATTAAAAATGAGAAGAAAACTTCAAAATTAAATAAACTTGTTGACCAAGCGATTAAAGATATTGATCAAAATGAACTTGCAACAGTTAAAGATGATATTCGCGGGGTAGCTTTTGAAACAGAAAAGTGGATTGAAAATACGAATGATAAAAAAGATCTTTCTCAAATTAATCTTACTAAACTAGTATCTCATTTAAATAATGTTAAAACTTTATCAAATGAATCGAATTGGGAAAAAGCACAATCAGAGTATAAGCTTTTTGAAATTGAATGGTCGAAGGTAGAAAATGATATAAGAAAAGCAAACAGTGGTTTTTATGGTTCAATCGAAGCAAATATGATTACTTCAAGGTCAACATTGTTTACTGAAAATCCGTCAATTATTAAAATAAATGATTCTTTTACTAAATTAATTGATGTATTGAATAATCCAAGTAGTGACTCAACAAAAGAAGTAAGTATTGAGAAAGCAATTAAACTACTCGATCAAACAATCAATTATGTAGAATTAAATGATAGAGAGAAAGCACAATCAACATTTAATGAATTTATACAAGATTGGCCATATGTTGAGGTAATGGTTCAAGCAAATTCAATGGAATTATATAAGAAGATTGAAAATGATACATCCATTGCATTAACTCAGTTAACTGAAAAGCCAAAATCTGCAACAACGATGAAAACATTAAAACAAATTCAAAACAATTTAAACTTAGCTACGAAGAAAACATCTTATACGATGTTTGATGCAGGAACTATTGTATTTCGTGAAGGTTTAGAGGCTTTAATTATTATTTCTGCTTTACTAGCATTAGTGTCAAAAGGAAAACAAGAATCAGCACGTAAGTGGATCTTCGTTGGTGGTGCTTTTGGTATTCTAGCTAGTTTAGTAGCCGGTTTATTATTCCAGTTTTTATTATCAAAAATCTCAGCCGGAATTAGTAATCAATTAATTGAAGGGATCTCTGGTCTAATTGCAGTTGTTTTCATGTTAACAGTTGGGTTATGGTTGCATAAACAATCTCGTCAACAAGAATATGGTAGTAAGATGAAAGAAAAAGCAATAGCAGCTATCGCAGGCGGAGGAATTCTTTCATTAAGTTTACTTTCATTTTTCGCAGTATTTAGAGAAGGTGCCGAAACTGTCGTATTCTATATCGGTATGAGTTCTTCAATTACAGCGAAAGAATTGATTACTGGTTTTGCAGGTGGAATTATATTACTTGTTGTAATTGGAATTTTCATCTTAAAAGGAAGCAAATTTATTCCTTTAAAGCCGTTTTTTACAATCGCAAGTTTATGTATTTATTACTTGACGTTTAAATTCATTGGTCAAAGTATTCATGCATTACAAGGAATTGGCTATATGCCGGCCCATATGAGTACTATTTTTCCAACAATACCTAAATTAGGGATTTATCCATCCCTTGAAAGTATCATTCCACAACTAATTTTATTACTATTTGTGATTTGGTTGTTCGTTGGAACAAGAATCAAAAACAATAATAAGTCAATTGCTGCTTAAAACAGTATAAGAAAACAGACATAATTGTCATTCAAATAGACAATTGATGTCTGTTTTTTATCGTCTTTTCAGTTTTTATAGGTCCAATCAGGCTAGCGGAATTCATTTTATAAAAAATTGGAAAATTATGAGCTAAAATATTTAAAAATTCTTTTAAAAGAGATAAGATAAGATTAAAGAAATATACAGGTTTGTCATAATAATGTTATGTAAACTAGGTAGTGTAGGGAGGATTTAAAATGATTCAAAAAGCTACATTTGCAGGTGGTTGTTTTTGGTGTATGGTAACACCGTTTGAGGATTTACCTGGAATACATGGTATTGTTTCAGGTTATATGGGTGGAGAATTAGAAAACCCTTCGTATGAAGAGGTTAAAAAGGGGACTACTGGTCATTATGAAGTAGTTCAAATTACATTTGACGATGAATTATTCTCATACAATAAACTATTAGAATTATTTTGGCCACAAATTGATCCAACAGATTCAGAAGGTCAATTCCAAGATAGAGGTTCACAATACAGAGCTGCAATCTTTGTTCATAATGATTCACAGCTTAAGGAAGCAATGGAATCAAAAGAAAAATTAATTGAAAGTAATATTTTTAAGAAACCGATCGTAACTGAAATAATACAGGCAACTACTTTTTATGAGGCTGAAGAGTATCACCAAGACTATCATAAAAAAAATCCAAAACACTATAAAGAAGATAGAGCGATGTCTGGAAGAGACGAATTTATTGAATCAAATTGGAAAAAGTAGGCAATGTATCAATAGAAGCTCCATTAGAGCTTCTATTATTTTTAAGGAAGCATAGGAATATTTATCTATTCTAAAAAAATTCAATCCTTTTATCTGCTCTTGGATGGAGGTATACTATGGAAACAAATCGAAGGCTAGTGACGATCGGGTTGTTGGTAGCTGTTACATTGTCTGCGATTGAAGGGACGATTATTACAACTGCCACACCTACCATCACTACAGAATTATCTGGTGTTAAGTTGATGAGTTGGATTTTTGCAGCTTATATGTTAGCAATGACTGTAACAACACCGATTTATGGGAAACTATCGGATTTATATGGTCGCAAAAACTTATTAATGTTTGGCATCATTTTATTTATTTTAGGTTCAGTTTTATGTGGTTTTTCACAAAATATGGGTCAATTAATATTATTTCGTACAATTCAAGGACTAGGTGCTGGAGCTGCATTACCTTTAACGATGACAGTAATAAGTGATTTGTATCCATTCCAAGAAAGGGCTAAGGTGCAAGGATATATTAGTGCAGTATGGGCAGTTTCAAGTGTAATCGGTCCATTAGTTGGAGGATTTTTTGTGGACTTCATTTCTTGGCGTTATATCTTTTTTATTAATTTTCCATTCGGAATCATTTCTATTATTCTATTTTGGAAATATTATCACCAAAAAATTGACCGCAAAAATAATATTTCAATTGATTATTTAGGGTCCATTCTTTTTATTTTAAGTACTTTATCAGCTTTATATGCTTTAGTTGTAGGGGGAGAGCAACATAACTGGACTTCTCCGAATTTACTATTCCTTTTTGCATTTGCAATTATTTTATTTGGGTTATTTCTTTTTGTTGAAACAAGAGCAAAGGAACCATTATTACCACTTTCTTTATTCAAAATCCGTCATTTAGTTGTAACATATGCAGCAATGTTTATTGCACATGCACTTCTAATCTCGATCGAGGTGTATTTACCAGTTTATAATCAAAGTGTGTTTGGATTAAGTGCGACACAGTCAGGTTTAATGTTAATTCCACTTTCATTTGCTTGGACATTAGGTTCATTTTTATCTGGTCGTTTCATTAAGAAAATGAAGGCAAGAAATATTATTCTATTAGGTGCTTTCTTATGTATTATTGGTGCCTTAGGGATGAACTTTTTCCATGATTCAAAAATATTAATTTATCCATTTAATGCATTTTTAGGACTTGGCTTTGGATTATCTTTTCCAATTTATATGATCCTAATTTCATCAGCTGTAGGTATGAACCAAAGGGGTATTGCAATTGCCGCAAATTCCTTTTTAAATACTTTTTCTCAAACAATTACGGTTGCTGTGTTAGGAACCATTTTTACGATTAAGGCATCTGAAGTATTGAATGGTCAAAAATTGGTACTTAATGCTCATAATCAAATCAATCATCTATCGACAGTAAAAGCTGTAACTGCTGGTTTTGAAATCATTACTTTATTTATGGCGATATTTAGTATTATTACGTTTATTTTCGTCTTATTTTTACCGTCTGAACAATCTGAAGAAAAAAAGGTTGAAATAGCACACTAATATAGAAAAAGAAAGCTGGGAGAGAATGAACAACACACTTAAAGGGATTTTGTACGGTGTACTTGCATATGTGGTTTGGGGTGTCTTACCAATTTATTGGAAACTAATTCAAGATATTTCACCTTTTGAAATATTAACACATCGTATTATATGGTCTTTTGTAACGTTAATACTTTTCATTCTTCTTACAAAAAAATTAAAGCAATTCAAAATTACTTGGAAGCAAATTGTAAGTAATAAAAAAGTATTAGTTTCAATGATTGCTATTTCACTATTAATTAGTACCAATTGGCTAATCTATATTTGGGCGGTCAATTCAAATCATATTCTTGATGCAAGCTTAGGCTATTATATTAACCCATTAGTTAGTATTATACTTGGTGTAATCGTATTGAAAGAGTCAC
This sequence comes from Gottfriedia sp. NPDC057948, assembly GCF_042887255.1. NCBI lineage: Bacteria > Bacillati > Bacillota > Bacilli > Caryophanales > Bacillaceae > Gottfriedia > Gottfriedia sp. NPDC057948. The sequence goes on along the minus strand of NZ_JBHVPN010000025.1, from coordinate 17,741 downwards.
TGTCAATTTGGCAAATCGTTTCAGTTTGTTTAGCAACAATAGGGGTAGGATATTTAACAATCATGTCAGGTACGTTACCGATCGTCGCAATCCTTTTATCATTAACATTTGCCTTTTATGGATTATTGAAAAAGATTTTAAATATCGACTCTTTTTTAAGCCTTACAATAGAGACTTTATTAATTTTTCCAGTGGCCTTACTATACTTTGGTTTCCTAGCTTTTAAAGGCCAAGCAGGACTTGTACAAAGTGCACCAATTGAGCAATTATTAATAGTAGGTGCTGGTTTAGTAACAATTATTCCTTTATTGTTTTTCGGTAAAGCAGCACAATTAATTCCGTATACTTATGTTGGATTTTTGCAATTTATATCACCAACAATTAGTTTATTAATAGGGATTTTATTATACGATGAAAGTTTCTCAAAGAAAGACTTCATCTCATTTTCATTTATTTGGTTAGCATGTATCGTATTTGCGGTTTCAGCTACACCGTTTATGAAATCCATTGAACAAAAACTTAAAAATCGAAATAAAAAACAATCAATTTCTGCCTAAAAATACATTATGTTTGTAGCATTGAAAGGAGTAAAAATGGCTGTAAGTAAAACGAATGCAATGAGAATGTTAGATTCAAAAAAAGTTAACTATACAATCTTAAATTATGACTCGAATGATGGAAAGATTGATGGGGTTTCTGTAGCAAATAAAATAAATAAAGATCCTGAATTAGTTTATAAAACACTTGTATCAATCAGTCAATCCAAGGCGATTTATGTATTTGTCATACCAGTCGAAAAAGAATTAGACTTAAAATTAGCAGCAAAGGCTGCTGGCGAAAAGAAAGTAGAATTATTACCAGTGAAAGACCTTTTAACAAGCACAGGATATGTTCGAGGTGGCTGTTCACCAATTGGTATGAAAAAGCAATACCCTACTTTTATTGAAGAATCTGTTAATAATATAGAAGAGATTATTGTTAGCGGTGGAAAAATAGGTATACAACTTCAGTTGAATGCAAAAGATTTAATACAAACAACTCGTAGCAAAATAGCAAAAATTTCAAAATAAACGAGTCTTATGAGGGATCAAAATGGTAGGGTATTTTATGTTTTATTTAGTAATCGTAAACATTGTTTCATTTGCAATTATGGGAATTGATAAGTCTCGGGCAAAAAGAAAAGCATGGAGAATTCCAGAACGCATCTTATTTTTATTTGCAATTATCGGAGGTTCGATTGGTTCAATTTTAGGAATGTATTATTTTAAACATAAAACAAAGCATCCAAAATTTGTTTTTGGTTATTGGATCATCCTTTTTATCCAATTTGTTATCTATTTTTTCTTCCTGTAATTTAATGGGATAGTCTTACCTTAATTGTATAAAATATTTTTATGACAATTTAAGGAGGCGAAAGAAATGGGACGTGGAAATGGTGGAAGAAAAAATAACGCCGGTCAAAAACAACCAAACTACGAAGATAAATCAAATTTATCTGAATCAAAAAAAGCACAAAAGTAAAAAAGTTAGCCTGTGATCACTTGGTTGATACAGGCTTTCTTATTGGAAGTGGGGAATAAAATGAAAAACGAATGGTTTTCAAGAATTAAAGGAATAGATATAGATGAAGTATCAAATGAAAATATGACGATCTATTTTATAAAAGAAGAAGAATTAAATGAGGCTAAAAAGGACTTAAGTAAAAAAATCCAATGGCCAGAAAATTACTTAATAATTGGCTTCGATGACGAAACGGATGATGTTATTTTCATCAACGAGGAATCAGGGGAAGTATGTACTGCCTATGAATTTGAACGAAAATGGGAAGTCGTTACTCTGTATTCAAGTTTGAATGAATTTTTAGCTGCCTATGGATATTGAATTTTAATAAAATTAGGGTGTTCCAAAAGTGAAATGGGACACTTGTTTTTATGGGGAATTATGCGTGGTCTGCAAATAAATGATGAAAAACTACAAAAAACAGTGGACTGCAAATAAAATCTGAAAATCGTAAATAAAAAACTGCAATTAAACATCGAGAACCGCAGATAAAATAATAAAACTGCAATTAAATCTATGATAATCGAAAATAAAATTTATAATTACCTGTACGGGTTAGGGTATTATAACTTTAAAATTGTAAGATTTGTTGATACTTTTATATTATTTACTAGTAAATATGTTCTAATTAATAGTAAATTCATTAAAAATCTAACCATTATTTAAAAACGAGACCGATTAGATCGCTACAAATGAAGAGCGCTTTGTAATACCTCCGATTACTCCAATTAAAATAATGAAAAAGAGGCGTCTCTGTGTCAGTTAACCTGACTTTTGAGACAGCCTCTTTTAATTACATTGATAAGTTTTGGGACTCATTCACTAAATCTGTTTTAGATTTTTTGTCCTTATATAATAATCTAGCAAGAATTAAGAGAGAAACCGTTCCAAAAATTAAAACCATATATTGTAAACCAATAGTATCTAAAAATAGTCCTGTACTTAAAAGGACAATCTGGAATGTTACTCGGTCATACATACTTCTAAATGAGAAAAGTCGACCATGATATGATTTATCAATTGAAGTTTGGAAAACAGTTGAACAAACAGGAAAGAAGCAACCAACTGAAAATCCGAAAATGGCAAATGAGATAAGTGTCAACCAATGGTGATCTGCAAAGAAAAGTGATAGCTGAGCAAAAGCTACTAAAAAAGTTGAAAAGTATAATAATTGCTTATTCGTATACCTTTTTGTTAATCGTTTAATAACAAATGCTCCAATCATGAATGAGATACCTTCACTTGTGTAAATGAGGCCTTTAACTGAAGGATCATGTTGAAGATCACTTATTTCGATTACCATTAAATTAAATCCGCCAAGAAAAAGTACCGGAATCAGGTTTAAGATAAATAAATTTAAGATTGTTGGACTTTTTCTTATGAGTGCAAATATTTCACCGAATCCTTTATCAGATTTAGATTTATTTGTTTTTTCTATATTAATTGGTTTGATCATAGGTTCTTCAATTCGTAAAAAGAACGTCATTAAAAACAAAAATGCATATGCCAGCATACTCATTCCATATACATTTGTGAGACTAGTTGATACAACTAAAATACCACCAATTGAAGTTCCGGCAATTCTTGATATTGTAGAAAAATTCATATGAATGCCATTTAAAGTTAATAACTGTTCGTTTTTCACAATCATTGGTATAACAGCTTGAAGCGCTGGAAAGTAAAATGCAGCAGAAATTTGCAGCATAATTAAAAATAAGACCATGAAAATAATACTTTCGTATTGTATAGCAAAAAACATAAGAATAACACTTAAAGTCCGACCTAAACCACTAATTAATAAAATCCTTTTCTTTGAATATTGATCAATTAACCTTCCAGCCAACGGACCAACAAAAACTCCTGCTAATAAACCGAAAAAAAGAATTAACGATTTAAAGAAATCAGAAGGTACATGTTTTTGCATAAATTCCAAATTTCCGATAATTCCGAACCAAAGACCTATACCAGCTCCAAACTCACCGAACAACACGATCCAAACGTTTCGGTTTTTCCACATAAAAATTTCTCCTCATTTACCCTTAATATTATTCGACAAAATCTATTATCTCATCAATAGTAAAAAAAGACTATGTAATATCGAAATAAAATTGAAAAAGTAGAATATGGGTTTTGATTAATTTGGTTGTTGAAGTGGTGCTTGTTTAACTAAATGGCAGATTAGTTCAATAAGATACTGTATTATTGAATTCATAAGAGGCGGTGGAAATTATGGATATAAAAGAAAAATTAAAGTTTTTACTCAAAGAAACCGTTTGTGATTTAGTAAAAAAAGATTTTATTAAAATTAAATTCAAGCTATCAAAAGAACTTACAATCGAGGACATTAAAAGGGAACTAAATCACTGGGGTTCACTAACAATACCACCTGATGTTGCATATGAGAATATTAATTATCTTGAGTACTATAATAGGTCAGGTTATACGATGGAATTTGAACTTTGGATAGATAATGAAGAAAGTGACTTAACATTGTCTTGTGAAGCAACAATTGACAAATCAGATAATATTTTATCGTTTTATATTGAAGATTTACATGCTTTATAGTTAATCGTTATACAACTAACTGATGCAATAGTTGAACAACACAAGCTGCTTATATGCGGCTTTTTTTATTCCTTCTTAGAGAACAATTACTAATTTCAGCATAAAGGGATAATAATTCACAAATTGAAAAAGGAACTTCGAGCGAAGTTCCTTTTATACTTTACTAAACTCTTTAATGTCCTTATTATTTACCACGGCTTCGGCAAACGTAAAGTCCGATTTCTTTATCTGTTTAATTTCTTTTAATGTTGCTTGCTCAGTTTTTGGAATTACAATTCTTTCTTCAGCACCTACTAGCATCCTTTTCATTACATTACAAGATAATAATGTAAGGATAAATGCGATACTCGGTCCAAAAACAATCCATTGATTGAGCATTAATTCTTGGTATGAAACACCGATTAATGCAGACCATTCGTTCGATTTAGGCATTGTGACGCTGTTGAAAGAATCGAGATGAATCGTTTTACTGCCGCCGACAAACACTCGAAGTACACCTAAGTGAACAAGTAACAGTAAGGTACTAATCATTTGTTGTACAATCATGAGTAAGATTCTAGAACGTAGAAATGGTACTACGTGTTTTCGAATAATCCGAAATTTCGTTGCACCCATCGCTCTTGATGCGGTAGTAAAATCTTCTTTGTTAAAATGACTCACTTCATTGCCAATCACATGAATGAGAGATGGTAAAGCAACAATTGTTAACCAAAAAATGATTGAAACTAGATAGGAAAAACCTTTCGTAGTATTGCTAAATAGATTCACATCAAAGAACAGCATGACGAGTAGTATTGCTGGGATAAAACGGAATGCTCGTTCAAAAGTTGTAAAAAAAGATCTCATTTTTTTCAAATAAATACCGTAAAGTATCCCGAAAAAAACACCTAATCCAACCCGCAAGATGCTAACGAACAAACCAATCAGGATCGTGTACCTTGCACCGTCAATGACTGACCAAAGGATGTTATGACCATCTCGTCCAACACCAAATGGGTACTCCCAACTTGGCGGAAACGGTAGAGTCTTTATTATTTTCCCGTTTTCATCACGCAAAAATGTTGTTGAAACATGAATGTGATCTTTTAAAACATACGCGGAAATAAAACTAAAAGCTACTAAACCAAGTAGAAAAAATAAGGATACAAGGAAAGGTAATCGCTTCCAACCTTTTTTCATTGAGATTGCTCCTTTCCTGTCAGCTTGATTGCAACCATATTAAAAATCATTTCAATCAAGAAGAATGGTAGAAATAAAGTAACCAAGCAAATATAAAATACATCAGGTGTTTTTATTACGGTGTATAGTAAATGAAAAAATCCATGCATGTTAAATAAATATTCCACGACTAATAAATTCGATACAAGCAGCCAAAACAAATAGTGCGAATGAGAAAACAGCGTTACAACTACATTTCGTAAGATATGTTTGAAGAGTATCCACCCACTTGACAATCCTTTTGATTTTGCAAATTCGACATATGTTTTTTTACGCTCTTCCTCAATCGCTAAAAATGTCATTTGAAATAACATGATTCCAGGAAGAATAGACACCAAAATTATGGGCAAGACATAAACTTTCTTCATCCCAGCGACAGGATCAACAATGAGAATATTCGTTTTTTTATACAACCAAATGATGAATAATTGAACTGCGAAAATGAACATCACATCAGGAATGCTTTGTAAGAGAAATAAGCATTCTTTCACGATTTTTTGCATCTTAAGTGATAAAAGATAGGTTACATATGAACACAAGATACCTAGTGTGAAAGTGCAGATAAAAGAAGCTGATAGAATGATAAATGAATAGACAAAAGGTTCTTTTAGATACCCCCATAATGGCGTCTGTTTTGAAAAGATACCCACTTGAATTGTCATTTTGTTTAAATGAAGAAAGTTGTGACCAAACATTTTAAGTTGTTCTAAAACGGAATGAAATAGTTCATGTTTTGACGTATGTAAACTAGTTGAGAATGCTACAATAATTCCAATCAAAATGATTGTAAAGAGTAATTGGTAGAATTTTTTCCATAGATAAAAGCGTATGCTCATTTGATCTTAACCTCATTCCTTACTTCAAAATTCTTTCCAATAATAAGCTAGTGTAACGAGTAAAGAAACGATTGTAAAAGTAAAAGATACCAGTAATGAAAATGATTTTTGAGTCACTGTAAAAGGACTAGCATTCTCACCAGTTACTTTCATACCCGTCTGTGTTTGAGTACTTAAATTAATGCTGTTGGTTGCATATCCGCCACTACTTGTGAAGAAACGGATGATAATCGTTACTACCAATCCTACAAAAAACGCATAGTCGATCATTTTACCATGCATAAAATCTGAAACAATCCATGTAAGTCCAAACAGAAATCCTAGTGTAATGATTGCAAAAAAAAGCTTTTTCAAGTTCATCATCCCTTCAAGTTTAAAATCTAATTAACATAATTTTAAACCAAAATGGAAATTATTGTAAGAAAAATTAGAATAGAACGAGTTGTTAAATAATAAAAAGGTAAAGGATACTTCGTAAAGTGTTTGTGATTGGAAATTTATAAGCCACAAAAATGCTCAGTCTTATGCAACTAACGCATGCTTATGTTTAACAAGACGACTGCTTCGGCGGTCGTTTTTATTGCACTAAATGGCAGTATAGTTGAATAAATAATCTTAAAATAAAGTCGATTATTTAGAAAAAAATGTGATAATTTTAACAAAAAATAACCCGACTTTATATTAAAGGTATGAGAATACATATTGTAGAAATCTTTTTAAAGAGGTGTAAACGCAAAATCCTTACAAAAATATTTCTCCAAAGGGGGGATAAAATGAGTGTATCTGTATCACCTTGGTATTTAATTTTTGGTGTAATAAAAATAATAATGATGATAGGGGCTATACCAGCAATAGTTTATGCACTTTATTTGTTACGTAAAATTGCAAATAAATAGAAAAGTTATATTGGGGTGAGTACATATTGAAAAAATGGATATTAATTGGAATAGTTGCTGTAATAATAGTATTTTTCATATCAAGTAAAATGTATTATCCACCACTTCCTATTTCCTCTATAAGTAAAGCCAAGGTTATTTCGAAATTAAAAGAGTCAAATGAAAATGTTGTAAAAATAACAGAAGAAGATGATTATCAGTGGTATATTACTGAAATGAATCAAGGTAAAGGCTATAAATATCTAAAAAATATGCTTGTAGAAAAAGGGTGGACATATAAAACCCAAGAAGGTTCAGTATTTTTGTTTGAGAAGGAAAATAAAAAATTAGGTGTTATTACCCGAATGTGGACTAAAAATTATGTTATATTCAAAATTGAAAAAGGTTGGGACAGCTATTAGTCAGAGTATATACTTACTTATATAACTAACGCATGCTTTAATTGAACAACATGATCGACTGTATAGGCGATTCAAAATAGCAGGATAATTTCATTAGGGATAAAATATTATCTAAACCGACTAGTTCAATAAAACATTAGGGAGTAAGTATGAATTCAGAGATGTTAATACACTGGTATAAAAAGCACAATATAGAACACAGAACGATTAATGGATTTTGGACATATCTTGATAACTGGAGGAACGAGGATTCCGATTTTGAATTTAAATTTGGAGATATGGATAAAAGATTGATTAAATTAGAGGTTAAAAAAATCCAGTTTACTCACATATTTAATTATAATGATTTTATTTATGTCCTTCTTTGGATTCATTATAATGAGGAAAATATTGGTACATATAAGTCTGTTTATACATTGGATGGAGAAGATGAAGATGATATTCTTAATTTCGATGATAATAGGTTTATAAAAATTCTTGTTGAAACAACAAACAACTCAATAGAAATAGCTGAAAAGGCTTTAAAGGAAGGGGTTTCTATTGAAGTGGTTGAAAAAATTTCTGGTTTGAAGTCTTCTCTTATAGAAGATATTAAGAGTAAAATCTCATAAAAAATCCTTATGCAACTAACGCATGCTTTAGTTCAATAACGGTAAATTATAAAATTCGGTTCATCCAATTATTACACTACAAACAGAATACTCACTATGGAGCCGCGATATTGAACAGGAGATACTACTAAATGTAGGAGAACTTGGGATTATACACGTGGCATACAGCATACTGAGTAGAGGATTTATTTCTGGTGAACTATGAAAATTTGAGGTTCTTGAAGTTCATGGAGACGTTATTGAGAATAGTGTAAGAATCGCAAATAGATCATTTTAAATTATAGATAATAACGCTTCGTATCTTCATATAGTTACAAAGCGTTATTTTTCTTTGTACATTAATGTCCCTGTATCCATTATCGATACAGGTTATTTTTGTAATAAATCATAATTTAGATTCTAAATGGTAAAAATAAACATGTTTTAAAAAAGAGAATAGAGGAAGTAAATTAAATGAAGGTACTATAATGAATCGTAAATTAAAAGTAAGTGGTTTCCAATTATTATGTATGATTTTTTTGTTTATTAATGGTACATCGCCACCAATTGAAATCTATGCATTAGCCAAGCAAGATGCATGGATGAGTTTATTATTAGGACTTATTATGGGGTGTCTATTATTTCTTGTATATATAAAGTTATATACATTTTTTCCTGATGTACCATTTACAAAATATATACAATATATTTTAGGTAAATATGTTGGGAAAATGTTAGCACTAATCTATATACTATATTTTATTTATATAGGTGCACGAGTTTTGCGTAATTTTGAGGAATTAATGATTATTACTCTTTATAATGCTTCATCACATATTTCAATTGGAATATTAATGATGATTGTAGTCATATATGCAAGTCATAAAGGAATTGAAGTATTTGCACGTGGAACTGAATTTATTTTTTTATTTATAATGTTGCTTATATTTATAATTATTGGATTAGAAATTATTTCTGGCTTAATCAAAATTAATAATTTAAGACCTGTATTAGAAAGTGGATGGAAACCAGTGTTAAAGGCAACACCTATATTAATTGCAAATCCTTTTGGTGAGATATTTACATTTACGATGATTTTGCCATATTTAAATAAACAAAAGAATGTAGTAAAAGTAGGAATAACAGCATATCTATTTTCTGGGCTTATATTGACTTTATTTTCAATGTTAAATGCTTCCATAATGGGTGTTTCTGAAATAGTAAGAACCATATATCCACTTCTTACAGCTGTTAGTTATATTAGTATTGCTGATTTTGTACAAAGAATGGATACCTTTATAATAGTGATTTCGGTATGTAATTTTTTCGTGAAGATTACTATCTATTTCTATTGTGCGGTGTCAGGAGCAGCAGATTTATTTGGCATTAAGGAAAGTAAGCAATTAGTTTATCCTACTTCCGTTATAATGTTAGTTTGTTCAATTTGGATGACATCGAATTATGTTGCATTACGTAATCAAGCAAGTGATGTTGTCCCCTTTTTACTACAAATACCTCTTCAAATTATTATCCCAGTTTGTTTAATACTAATAGTGCTACTAAAAAGGAAACTTAAATACCCAGCCTTCTAAAAGAAAATCCCTGGGTTTTTGAAGTGCACCTTAATTTTTAGACACCGTTTAACAATTAAGGTGCATTTTTTATCACTAAATAAATCTAAACGTAGAAATGGTCAATGGGATATGGGGCATAATTAATCTATTTGTTTAACTAAGATTGATAATTAATTACCAAAAGTTCATTTTTTTATTCGCGTGCCCAGCAAGCCGTTAATTGCTAACTGGTGAAAGTCCAGTCTAGGTAAGAACCAAGTCGCCTAGTAGCTAACAGGCAACTGGTGGAGAAATCCTAAGGTTGAAGCCCTGCGATAAAGTAACTTCCTTACGGAATTACGAGCAACTTTACAGGTTGTAACATAAAGTGAATCCTGCCGCCTCGTCAAAAGGAACCTCAAAAGAGGACAAAGAGAAGTCGAGCCTGGGAATAAGAGGCGAAGACCATGGAAGGTGTATTGAACTTGGAACAGCACTCAAGAATCTCTCGGGGTATGGGGAATGACATGTAAAGAAAGTAATTAACGGAACTGGGGAGACCCTACTTTACCCTTAAATTTAAAGGAGCTAGAAAGCCTATAAGTGAACGCGAAATGGTGGACTGTAAAGAGGGAGTCGGAGGAGGGCATAGTACCAATTATTATCATGACAACACAACATGGTATAGGAAAGGACCTCTACTTTGTTCATGTGTTTAGAAGGAGGTAAGAGTGAGTGAATGCTAGAAAACTAGCTAACTACACCGATGAAAAAGCTCAAGAACTTTTGAAAACACTATATCTATGTGCCAAGGAGAAACCTAATCGTAAATTTCATGCATTATACGATAAAATCTATCGCCCTGACATTCTAATGGAAGCTTGGAAACGTGTAAAAAGAAAGAAAGGAAGTGGAGGAATAGACGGACAAACGATTGATGAGATCGTTACAAAATATGGAGAAAGTAAATTCTTAAATGAACTGTATGCACAGCTTAAAGAGAATAATTACAATCCTAATCCAGTTTTGAGGACGTATATTCCTAAAGACGATGGAAAGAAAAGACCTCTAGGGATTCCTACCATAAAAGACAGAGTGGTACAAATGGCAACAAAGATGGTCATTGAACCTATTTTTGAAGCTGATTTTCAAGATTGTTCATTTGGATTCCGTCCTAAGAGAAACGCCCATCAAGCGATGGCGAAAATACGGAAAGTAAGCAGAAATAGTTCTTGGGTAGTCGACGTCGATATCCAAGGCTATTTCGATAACATTAATCAAGACAAATTGATGAAGTTAGTTGAGCAGAAAATTAATGACCGCCGAGTTTTAAAGTTAATCCGAAAATGGTTACAAGCAGGAATAATGGAAGAGGGAACTTTAAGACATCCCATAACTGGGACACCGCAAGGTGGGGTAATCTCTCCATTACTCGCAAATATATATTTGAACACATTGGATAAACTCTGGGTGAAGAAATTCTATCATCTAGGGGAGTTGGTTCGTTACGCAGATGACCTGGTAATTTTAACTAAAACTAAACAACAAGCTTTAGAAAGTATACAAATATTACAGGCAATCATGAACAAACTGGACTTAACAATCAATCGTGACAAATCGAAATTAATAAATCTGTTTGATAACAAAGAGGGTTTTGATTTCTTAGGCTTCTACAACCGAAAGTTTAAGATTCTACTAAAAGGTGGAAAAAGCTACTACGCAATGTCACACGTTCCGAAGAAAAATGCCATGAAAAAGATGAGAGCAAAGATTAAAGCATATACAGAACCGCGAAACAAATTGTATTTAGACATAAAAGAACTAATAAAAGGATTAAATAGGAGACTTCAAGGTTTTAAGAATTATTATAAAATATCCTCGAAAGCAACTAAGTGGCTAAATAGTATCGACTGGTATGTGCTCGAAAGGCTCACACTTTTCTATAACAAGAAGAAGAATAACACAAATAACCATGGTAACTTTAAGAGAATTCGAGGAGAGATTGAACATTTAATTGTGAAATTAGCAAGGAATTAACCGTAAAGCATGAGAAAGAAGAACATCGGAAAGCCGTATGAGGGAAAACTTCATGTACGGTTTGATGAGGGGGAACTGAAATTAAAAAAAGAGATAGCGTAAGCTATCCCTTTGAAATCAGTTCTCTACTCTACAAGTAAATGGCAGTTTAGTTTAAGTGTACTTCTTCACAAAGTAATAAAAAACACGTTTTCCTTTTCAAAAGATCACGTGTTTTTTATAGATATTTAACTTTATTTCATTTTAAACATGCTATAGAGAATTCGATCGAACATTCGATCAGATACTAACTTTCTTAATATCAACAAAGGTTTTGCAAATTGTCCAGCTACATATCGAGTTTTTGGTTTCTTAGATTCAATCGCTTTTAAAACGATTTCTGCTATGACTTTAGGAGAAGTCGGTTTTGGTGCGTTTTTTGACATCTCTACAAAAGCTTTTGTCATATCAGCATAAGCTGTATGTGCAGATGTTTTTTGAAGGTTATTTAAAGTAATATCGTTCCATTCACTCTCAATTGATCCTGGCTCAATTACGACTACATCTATATTAAATTGAGCAACTTCAAATCGGAGACAATCAGAATATCCTTCAAGTGCATGTTTTGTAGCATGATACCATGCACCTAATGGTGTATACACTTTTCCACCCATCGAAGAATTATTAATAATTTTTCCTGATTTTTGCTTTCTCATATGTGGTATGACTAATTGAGTTAAACGACTTAGACCAAAAAGATTCACTTCAAACTGTCTTCTTGCTTCTGCTAAAGGAACATCTTCTACTGAACCATAAGAGCCATATCCTGCATTATTAAATAATACATCAATTTTCCCTTGTTCTTGAATAATACGGTTTACACCATTAACCAGGGATTGTTCATCTGTTACGTCCATGGCTAAAATTTTTGCTCCCTTTAATTCCAGATCTTTCATCTTCTCTATGCGCCTTGCAGCTCCATAAACCACATAACCTTTTTCTAGTAGAAGTTCTGCTGTGGCTTTCCCCATCCCCGCAGAAGCTCCAGTTATTAGAACGACGCCTTTTTTTAACTCACTCACATACTTCACTCCTTAGTAATAATCTTTATATAAAAAGTACCATCTGTGTCTAGATACACACTTGTGTCACTTGTTCACTTGAATTATAATGATAAATAGAAACTGAAGTCAATATGTTGAGCGTAAGTGATACAGATTTGAGAAAAAGGGACATTTGTTCATAAAGGAGTTACTCGCTATGAAGAATGAAAAAAGCAATAATCCGATCTCCGTTCGATCAAGACAATGGATTATTCAATCACTGTTGAAACTAATGGAGGAAAAGCCATTTCAAAAGATAGCAATTAAGGAAATTACTGACGATGCAGGATTGGTACGAAAAACATTTTATCGTAACTTCCAAACTAAAGAAGAAGTTCTGTATGAATATATTAGTGAATTAATGCAGGAGGCTGAAAAAAAATTTGAAGCTTTAGAATCGCTATCACCTTATTCAATGACATTAATATATTTTGAATTTTGGAAAGAACATGTTCCATTTTTGAATCTGGTTCATAAAAATGATCTTTTTATAATCTTGCTCAAACATCTGCAAGAATACGCACCTACCATTTTTGTAAAATTCAAAGCAGATATAATGAAAAATTTCGATGAAACCTTTTTAAAGTATTATACTGAATTTCATTCTGCTGGAATATGGCACATGCTTGAAAAGTGGATTGATAGTGGTACAAAAGAAACCCCTGAACAATTAGCTAGAATTTATGCCGATATTTCTTTAAACAAACCACATTTAAAGAGTTAAATAAGATTTAAGAGAGACTATAATGAATAGTGAGGGGAAGAAAATGCACGCATTAGTTATTGGAGCAACAGGCGCCACAGGTAAAGACTTACTGGAATTATTATTAAAAGACGATTCTTTTCATCAGGTAGACATTTTTGTTAGGCGTAATCTGGTTATCAAGGATAGTAAATTAAAGGTCCATGTAATTGACTTTGATAAACCAGAACAATGGAAACATTTAGTTAAGGGAGATGTTTTGTTTTCATGTTTAGGTACAACACTTAAAGTGGCTGGGAGTAAAGAAGCTCAATGGAAAGTTGATTACGAATATCAATACCAGTTTGCGAAATACGCCAGAGAAAACAATGTGAATAACTATGTATTAGTATCTTCAGGTTATTCTTCGCCAAATTCTCTCTTCTTTTATACAAGGATGAAGGGTCAGTTAGAAGAAGATATAAAAGCATTACAGTTCCCAAAGTTGACAATCTTTAATCCACCTTTATTAATACGAAAAAATACTGATCGAACAATGGAAGCTATAAGTTTTAAAGTCATACAGTTTGTAAATAAAATAGGAATTTTTCGTTCTCAAAAACCTCTGGCTACAGATAAATTGGCTCAAGCCATGATAAATTCTGCTAAAACTAAAGAAAGTGGAGTTTTTACACTTCAGGGTAAATCGATTTGGGAATGTGCTGAAGCTAATTATGAATAAATATTCTAATTAGAAATCTTCGATGGAATTAATTTTACTTAATGAACTTACGCATACTTTAATTTAACAAGATCACGAGTCGCAAATGCGGCTTTTTTTATTCCACAAAATGGCAGTTTAGTTGAATAAGAAATCGTATAAACGTAATTAAATCAAGAATAAATAACCCGACTTTAAAACAAAGGTATGAGAATATTTATTGTAGAACTCTTTTTAAAGAGGTGTAAACGCAAAAACATTATAAAAATATATTTCTCCAAGGGGGGGGAAATGAGTACTAGTTTATGGGTCACAATGTTACCGATTTTATCACTTTTGTTTTACTTAGTTCCAATCATATTTATAGTTTGGTTTTTATTAAAAATTCTTAAAATACAGAAGGGAAAAAATTTAATTCTAAAGAGTATATCTGATAAATTAGATGAGAAAAAAATACAACTTCTTAATTTACTATTAGTGAACTTAATGAACTAACTCAAGCATTAGTTGTATAACCTGATCGACTGTTTAGTCGATTTTTTTATTCAACAAAATGGCAGTTTAGTTGAATAAGTTTTGGGGGATTTTACTTGTAGAATAAGGTTTGATTTCGTGCTAAAATCTCTTTCAAGTGTCTGTAATAAGATATGAATAAATTAATATAGAAAAGGATTATAGTTAATGGAAATAACAAACCCTAAGGCTAAATTTGCATTAACATTGGCAATATTGTCATTAATAATACCAGCAATAGGTTTAATCCTTGCTGTTATTGGTTTATATATGTCAAAAGAAAGTCTGATTGAGATCAAAAGAATCAATCAAAAAGGAAGAGGGTTAGCTCTTTCAGCCAAGATTATTAGCATTATATCAATTTGTATTGACGCACTTGCTTTATTACTTGTAGTGATATTAGCAATCATTGGTCATTTTTTTACTAAATAATTTCATTAACGAGTTCAATTGCTTTAACAAGTCATCGCCTTTTTTTGGCTTGACACGAGTAAATATTGTAAAGGAATGTAATGATGAACCTTTCAAACTTAATTGCAAACATTATTGAAAACACTATTGTTGGATTAATATGTTTAGGACTGGTTTCACTGTCGGGAAAGAGTAAATTGTTCATGTTTTTTCGATTTATATTAATGTGCATATTTTTTATTTTTTTTGTAGGAATGTTTATTTTGCTGACAATTAGTTGTATCCAACGTTCCGACATTCTAGCGATGGTCGTGACCATTTTGTTGGCAATCGTTTTTGGTGTTTGGACTTTTGTAGGAAGTAGGACGTTATGGTTTAAATGGAGAAGTATGTAATTTTCGGTTCAGTAATTGGGTACGAAAATTCTAAATATAATTGGCCTTATGTAACTAACGCATGCTCTAGTTGAACAACAAATAAAGGTGATCATTAATCGATTATCCTCTATTTCAGTCTCTGGCAATTTAGTTCGATAAAAATAAATTGAAGTTTTATTGGAAATCATCAAATTTCCCAAAATTACAAAGACTTACTGCATTGGTATAAATAACAGAAATAGATATATGAGAGGGACGTTCTAAAAAAATGATGGTTATAAAATGACAAATGAACAAGAAAGTAGCATCAAGAGTTTGCAAATTTTAGGGTTAACCTTTTTGTTTGGAGGAGTACTTCTTTCATTTAGTATTTCTTACTACTTTAAGAAAAATCTTAATATATATGGATTTATGATTTCTTCATACGGAGCAATTATAAGTAGGAGAGCTAAAGAAATAATTAAAATAGGTAAGAAAAAATATTTATTAAGGGCAACTATAATATTAATTTTGGCAATATCGGGTGATTTTCTATTAGATTATTATTTGTGGTCTTAAACTAACGCATGCTTAAGTTGAACAACAAGATCGCCGTTTGCGCTTTTATTCTTAAGTGCAACGTTAATGATTAATGGCATCATTGAATTAAAGGTAAAACAAAAGAAATTTTCTTTTAAAAATCCAAATATTATTGTAGCTTCAATTCTGTTTGTTGTTTCAATCATTGGATTCAAATAGAACTAACGAATACATTCGTTGAATAACATGATCGGCTAAATAGTCGATTTTTTTTATTGAGCTAAATGGCAAGATTGTTAAAGAGAGATTCAGGCTAATATTACTTGATGAAGCACATAAATTCTACAACTATAATAAAAGGATGTAATTGATATAAATGAGAGAGGTTATTGTTAGGAGGGATAAATAATGAAGCGTTTAAAGAGGTTTTTGCTGTATTTTTTTGTATTGTTCATACTAGGTCTAATATTTAATAATATTTTTAAACATAATTTACACACCCTAACAGCCTTTTCAGTGGCATTAGGACTTTCATTAGGTATAGTTTTTCTAGGAGGAAACTACACAGAAAAGTGATTCTTTATTCAACTAAGCGCATGCGATAGTTTAAGAGCATGAGCAGTTTCAGTTTCTTACTATTCTTTTTTAAAATTAACGAGCAGGAAGTAGAACAACTGATAATTCGAGTAGAATTGTAATCAACAACCAGTGTTGTAAAAAATATTGAAATTAGATTTTTTTTAGGAGACATTCTTTATGAACATTTATGTTTTTCCATTTTCATTGGTTTTACTGTTTTCATTAGGTTTATTATTTTCTGTTGGAAAAACCTTGTATATTGCAGTAAAGAAATATGAGGAAGATGGCGAGTTACCTGAATGGATTTCAGGTACATCATTATATGATTTATTAATTGTTGTAATATTATTCATTTCAGAAAAGTTTTTTCCGAAAAGATATCGTATAGTTATTTTTAAAATAATCTCTTTATTATTTGGAGTATTTTTATTTGGCGTAACAGTTTTTTTATTATGGTACTTTTATGACCAATTATTCAATTAACGTATGCGATAGTTGAAGATCACAAGCTGCTTAATTGCAGTTTTTTTATTGAAGTAAATGGCAGGTTAGTTGCTTATGGAACTTCGAAATAAAACCCCGAAAAATAAAAATAAATGATAAAATGGAAATATATAACAATAAAGAAGGTGGGGATTTTGAAAATTAAACATTTGTTTATTTTATTGTTAACATTTGTACTTTTAACAGGGTGTGTAAATGAAAAAGAAGTAACAGTTTCTACAAATGATTTTGAGAAAATAAGGGTAGAACTTGTTAAAAAAGAAGCAATAAAAGAAGGGAATTTATATACTTTAAAATTAATTAATAGTAGTTATTTTGTTATTAAACAAAATAATGTATTTGTTACCTATCCACTAAAAATTAACGAAAATGCGTATAAAGGTAACGGATATAAAGTTGAGGCAAAGGGAAACAAATTGGATATTCAACCTGGAGAAAAAATTACATTAATTGTATTTATGCCATTTGAAGGATTGGGCGATAAAAATTTGTTTGCATTAGACAATCCTAGTTATCAATTAAAAGGTTTTTTAGAAAACGTAGATAGCAAACATCAGTTTAGCGTTGGCGGTGACTTAATCACTAACTAATGCAACTAACGCATGCATGTGCGGCCGAGCCTAGGTCGTATCATATAACGGGTGGGATTCCCGTCGAGTAAGAACTAGCCATTCGCTCGTAACGAGTCTTGGAGGGC
>NZ_JBHVPN010000024.1:0-53078 GCF_042887255.1 Gottfriedia sp. NPDC057948 | reverse complement strand
CCGAACACGGCAGTTAAGCTCTTTTGCGTCGATGGTAGTTGGGGGTTTCCCCCTGTGAGAGTAGAACGTCGCCTGGTAACGAAAAACATCAGCTAATAGGCTGGTGTTTTTTTTGTATTTACAAACATAAATAAATTTAATGAATCAAAGTGAAATGATGTGAAACTTGATCAATGTATTTAAGCAAAGCTAATTTCACGGATACTTCACTTAAAGGTATTTGTTTAAGTAGCAGTTCTTTCGTGGCACGGAGTTTACCTTATATGGTAATGGGCACCGCATAGGAAGGCTGGCGAAGTAACGAAGAAAATAAGCGTTTGGTGACTAGTCTAAGACTACAAACGAATTGTAGTTCTTTTATAGTAGTTGAAAGGAACAAAAATTAGGTCAAAGTAGGAAAGTGGTATCATGTTAGAAAAAAATATTTAAAGCATAGAGCACAAAATTAGAACTATTTTCATATATTACAAAAAAAAAGGCCCTAATTTGTATAAAAAGTTTTTAATTTGCAAAACTATATAATAAACAAAATTGTTTAATCAATCGTAAATTGCACTCAGAAAAACACTTAGAGGAGGAATAAAGGTGAATGGTTTATCAAAATGTATAGTTTGTGAAGAGAAAAAGGAACATGGCATTCATATTATTGAAGCATTCGTTTGTGAAGAGTGTGAAAAGAAAATCGTAAAAACTGAAACAGACGCACCTCTATACAATTCCTTTGTAGAGAAGTTAAGATGTATTAGTACGGTGAAAGAAGAAATTGCGAATTAGAGATTAGCACGAGCGTAATAGACTAATAGTAGTAGTCTAATAAGTTTTTGTAAGTTAAAATAAGATATAAAGTGAAGGACCGATTCTATATACAGGTACCTCTGCCATAATTTATTACTGTTTGGTCACCCCTTTAGTGACTAGGCCTTTAAGTAATGGAGAGAACTTGTAAATATAATCGGTTTTTATATTGTCTATAAAATATTGGTTTTCGAATTAGGTAGTTGTATTAAAATGTCGAAAAGTATGTTTGGAATGTTTAAATTAAAACCCAATAAAAATATTCTAATATAACAATACATACAAATAAATTGCATAAATTAAAGGAAGCGTTATTGATGAATAAAATACCATTACTGAATGCACTGAAACAGTTTGTAAATAAAGAAACAATATCTCTACATGTTCCAGGTCATAAAAATGGAAAGCACACTTTTATAAATGAATTAGGATTACCCAATATATTAAATTATGATGCTACGGAATTAAATGGCTTAGATGATTTACATTACCCTTCAGAAGTAATCAGTGAGGCTCAAAAAATGTTAGCGAAAGCATACAATGCAGAAGAAAGTTTCTTTTTAGTAAATGGATCAACTGTGGGTAACCTAGCTGCAATTTTAGCGTTATGTGGCGAAAATGACGAAGTATTGGTACAACGCAATTGTCATAAGTCAATTTTTCATGGTCTTTTACTTGCTGGAGCTAAGCCTATATTCTTGCCATTAGATATTGATGAAGAGTTAGGACAGCCACTTGGGGTAAACAGTGAGCAATCGATGAATGTAATAAAAAATTATCCAAAAGCAAAAGCAATCATTTTAACCAATCCTAATTACTATGGAATGTCTCAAAATTTAAAAAATATAATTGAGTTGGCTCATAGTATGGAGATCCCAACGATCGTGGATGAGGCGCATGGAACACATTTTATAATTGGGGAACCTTTTCCAAATGATGCGCTCTCTATGGGTGCCGATATTGTCATACAATCAGCGCATAAAACTTTGCCTGCAATGACAATGGGTTCCTATTTACATATAAAATCAAAACTTGTTTGCAAAGATAAAGTAAGAGAAATGCTGAGAATGCTACAAAGTAGCAGTCCTTCTTATCCAATCATGGCTTCCTTAGATTACGCAAGGAGTTTTGTCGAAACATTTTCTCGTGATAAGGTGAAAATACTTCAAAAGAAAATTGCCGAATTTATAAAAGAAGTTAATGATTTATCTAGTATCCAAATTGTTACATCAAGTCGTATAAACTATACACAAGATTTACTAAAAGTAATCGTAAAAAGTAAAAAAGGACAGACGGGTAAGCAATTACAGGAAATATTTGAGAATGAGGGAATCTATTCTGAGCTATCAGATTGGGGACATGTTCTGTTCATCCTTCCGCTAGATGAAAGAATGGATTTTAATGACCTTATTAATCGAATAAAAAAAGCAATTGAATCGATGGCTTATATTGAAAATAAACAACCTAAGCTTAATATACCTAATTTTGTGAGTACAGTTTTACATAGTTACGCTGATTTAAAGAAAAAAAGGAAGTTGGTAAAAGATTTGGCAGATTCGGTAGGAGAAATCTCTGCAGAAAATATTGTTCCTTATCCACCAGGAATTCCAATTTTACTAAAAGGTGAACTAGTTACTACTAAGCATGTTGATTATATTCATGATGTATATCAATATGGAATGACGATTCAAAATTTGATTGAAGATAAAAATTTACAAATTGAAGTATTGGTTTAGGAGGAAACACACTTGAAATCTTTATTTATTACATTTGAAGGACCAGAGGGTGCAGGGAAAACAACAATTATAAATATGATATCGGAAGAACTTCGTAAAAAAAGTGTAAATTTTATATCCACTCGTGAACCAGGTGGTATACGGATCGCTGAAAATATAAGAAATATTATATTAGACACAGAGAATATTGAAATGGACAAGCGTACGGAGGCACTACTTTATGCTGCTGCAAGGAGACAGCATTTAGCCGAGAAAGTAATCCCTGCATTGGCAGAAGGAAAAATCGTGTTGTGTGATCGATTTGTAGATAGCTCGCTTGCATATCAAGGTGTCGGTAGAGGAATCGGAATAGATGAAATTTATAATATCAATCAATTTGCAATCGATGGTTTAATGCCTGATTTAACAATTTACTTTGATTTAGACCCTAAAGTTGGGCTAAATAGAGTTCACCAAGCAGATGAGAGAGAAATCAATCGACTGGATTTAGAAGAACTAGATTTTCATTTGAAAGTTCAAAGTGGATATGCTGAAATCATGAAGAGAGAGCCTTGGCGCTTTAAACGAATTGATGCATCAAATCAGGTCGATCAAGTATTTAATGATACTTTGAATGTCATTTTAGAAAAAATAGAAGAAATTTAATTATTTACAAAAATTGATTACATGAACAATAACGTGACGGAACTGGTATAATAGAATAAGAAGAATACTTTCGGAACTTAACTGGGAATTACTTGCATCAATAGAGAATTTAGGCCAAAAGTTAGGCTTAATCTATTGGTAAAACGATTTAAAAAAAACGATACAATTTAAAAATATCATTGATTAATTTATAGATATAAGTAGGTGTAAACATGAAAACATCTTGGGAGAAACTAAGCGAGCGTCAGCCAGTTGCCACAAAAATGTTAAAAAATGCAGTAATTAAGAACAGGGTAGCTCATGCTTACTTATTTGAAGGCCCAAGAGGAACTGGTAAACGCGAACTTGCATTATACTACACAAAAGTATTACTATGTGAGAATGTGAGTGGCGCTACACCTTGTGGAACTTGTCGTAATTGTAAGCGTGTGGATTCTGGTAATCACCCAAATGTTTATGTAATTGAGCCCGAAGAAGCCTCAATAAAGAAACATCAAATTCAACAATTACAAGAAGAATTCTCTAAAACAGCTGTTGAATCAAATCGGAAAATTTATATAATAGACCATGCTGATCGAATGACGACAAATGCAGCTAATTCTTTATTGAAATTTTTGGAAGAGCCGGTCTCAATTACAACTGCATTCTTATTAACTGAACAAGTACAACAAATTTTGCCAACGATACAATCTCGCTGTCAATCTATCCATTTTAATCCATTACCAACAAAATATTTTGAAGAACATTTAGTTAATATAGAGCTTCAATCAAACATAGTACCATTATTAGCAAGATTAACAAATAGTGAGGCAGTCGCACTTCAAATTGCTGAAGAAGAATGGTTTGCACAAGCTAGAGATTTAGTGATAGAATTATATGAAGCATTATTAACGACAAAAAAAGATAGTCTTCTAGTCATACAACAAAATGTTTCTCGTCATTTTGATACGAAGGAACAGTTGCAAATGATGCTTGATATGCTTGTATTAGCCTTTAAAGATATGCTATATATATATGCTGAGCAAGATCAAAATGTTGTTTTTAAAAATGAAGAACCATTAATGAGACAAGCATCAAATCGTATTTCATTAGAGAAAATAACCACTTGTTTAGAAATCATCCTTTTTGCTAAAAAGCGATTAACATCTAACGCAAATATGTTAATGGTTTTAGAGCAAATGATTATAGAGCTACAGGAGGGATTGTAGATTGTGTACGAAGTAGTCGGAGTACGTTTTAAAAAAGCTGGTAAAATCTATTATTTCGACCCAAATGGATTAGCAATCCCTAAAGATACTTTTGTCATCGTTGAGACGGTGAGAGGGATTGAATTTGGAAAAGTAGTTGTGCCAAATAAAAAGGTCGGAGAAAATGACGTAGTCCTTCCGTTAAAAAAAGTTATGCGATTAGCTGATGAGCATGATCGTTTGATTGTTGAAGAGAATAAACAATCAGCTAAAGAAGCTTATGAAGTTTGTTCTAGTAAAGTTATGCAACATGAACTAGACATGAAATTAGTTGATGTCGAATATACATTTGACCGAAATAAAGTCATCTTTTATTTTACAGCAGATGGTAGAATAGACTTTAGGGAATTAGTAAAGGATTTAGCTGCAGTATTCCGTACTCGCATTGAATTAAGACAAATAGGAGTACGTGATGAAGCTAAAATGCTCGGTGGGATTGGGCCTTGCGGTAGAATGTTGTGTTGTTCAACATTCTTAGGTGATTTTGAACCAGTATCCATTAAAATGGCTAAAGATCAAAACCTTTCTCTTAACCCGGCGAAGATTTCAGGACTTTGTGGCCGATTAATGTGCTGCTTAAAGTATGAAAATGACGAGTATGAGGCTGCAAAAGAACAACTTCCAGACTTAGAGGATATCATCAAGACAGCAGAAGGTCCTGGAAGAGTAGTAGGATTGAACATCTTAGAAAGAGTTATTCAGGTAGAATTGATCAAAAAAGAACGCGTTGTGGAGTTTACCCTAGATGATTTAATTCACGAGGGAGTCGTGTCAATACAAACCACAGATTAAGAGGTGGTAAGATTGGACAAGAAGAATATATTCTTATCTCTTTCCAATATGGAAGAACAAATTCAAGATTTATCAACACAGCTTAGTGATTTAAAACAATATATTGCTGAGCTACTAGAAGAAAATCACTATACGAAAATTGAGAATGATCACTTACGAGAAAGATTAGGTCTAAATAAACGTATAGAAGAAAAAGAACAAATAAAAGACTTAAAGAAGAAAAAGGTACAAAAGGATAAGGATCTTGGGGAAGGCTATGATAATTTAGCAAGAT
Organism: Gottfriedia sp. NPDC057948; assembly: GCF_042887255.1. NCBI lineage: Bacteria > Bacillati > Bacillota > Bacilli > Caryophanales > Bacillaceae > Gottfriedia > Gottfriedia sp. NPDC057948. Next base: position 47,589 of record NZ_JBHVPN010000024.1, on the reverse strand, counting down.
TGTACCAAGAAGGTTTCCATATTTGTAATCTACATTATGGAAGCGTACGTCATGGTGAGGACTGTCTGTTTTGTTTATCCTTCTTTGATAAAAAGTAATGGTAGGCTATTCCGGAAGAAGCGAGCGATTACCTTTTTAGAAAACAGTTATGAAATAAGCTGTTTAAAAAGGGAAAGTGCGCTGGTTCCAAATGGAATAGCTTCTTTTTATGCATTGCTAGTTAATTGTTATCTAATTAGGCAATGCTAAAAGTTAATATTGGTATGAATTTGAAAGGAACTAATTATGCTTAAAGGTGACGAACGCTTAGATTACTTATTAACCGATGATATGAGGATTATTCAAAGTCCATCTGTTTTTTCATTTTCATTAGATGCAGTTCTTTTGTCGAATTTTACATATGTCCCGATCCAAAAAGGTACAATTGTTGATTTATGCTCTGGAAATGGTGTTATTCCATTAATGTTACACCGAAGATCTAAAGCAAATATAATAGGTGTAGAAATACAAGAGCGACTATATGATATGGCTAAAAGAAGCATTGAATATAACAAGTTAGATGAAAAAATATCAATGATTCATGACGATTTAAAAAATGCACCAGATAAAATAGGTAGAGAATTTGTAGATGTTGTTACATGTAATCCACCTTACTTTCAAGATATTCCGACTTCTGAACAGAATATGAATGAGCATTATGCAATAGCGAGACATGAGATTAAAACGAATTTAGAAGAAGTAATCAATGCAAGTAAACAACTTTTGAAGCATGGTGGAAAATTAGCGATGGTTCATCGTCCAGGACGTATGTTGGATATTGTTACAACAATGCGTAAACATGGTATTGAGCCGAAAAGAATTCAGTTTGTCTATCCGAAAATGGGAAAGGAAGCTAATACACTTCTAATTGAAGGTATTAAAGGTGGTAAGGCTGACCTTAAAATTTTGCCTCCGATTTACGTATATGAGGAAAATAACGAGTATACGGATCAGTTAAAGGAAATTCTATATGGAAGATCATAAACACTATTTATACGTGCTAGAATGTTCAGATACAACTTTCTATGCAGGGTATACAACAAATATTGAGCGTAGAGTAAAACAGCACAATGATGGAAAAGGTGCAAAGTATACAAGGGGTAGGACACCTGTAAATTGTATATTTTTTGAGGAGTACCCAACTAAAAGAGAAGCGATGCAAGCGGAATACGCTTTTAAGCAATTATCAAGAGAAAACAAAGAACGATATATGAGAGGAGGTACGAGTAATGATTAAAAGTCAAAAGAGCTTCTTAAATGAAGAATTAGGCTGTCTTTATTTAATACCAACCCCTATTGGTAACTTAGAAGATATGACGTTTAGAGCGGTACGAATACTAAAAGAAGTGGATTATATTGCAGCGGAGGATACTCGTAACACGAAAAAGCTTTGTAATCACTTCGAAATACCAACGCCATTAGTGAGTTATCATGAGCATAATAAAGAAAAAGCAGGGTTAAAGCTTGTAGAAGACTTGAAACGAGGATTAAAAGTTGGATTAGTAAGTGATGCAGGAATGCCATGTATAAATGACCCAGGTTATGAGCTTGTAAAACTTTGTTTAGAAGAAGGTATTTCAGTCATTCCTTTACCTGGTGCAAATGCTGCTTTAACATCTTTAATATCATCTGGACTACCTACTGATTCGTTTTTATACATAGGATTCTTGTCACGTCAAAAGAAAGATAAGAAGAAGCAATTGGAACCATTAAAGGGACAACGTAGTACAGTCATTTTATACGAGTCTCCACACCGTTTAAAAGAAACGTTACACGTTATTCTTGAAGTATTAGGTGACAGAAAAATTGTACTTTGTAGAGAATTAACAAAGAAGTTCGAAGAGTTTTTACGTGGGACAGTTAGTGATGCAATAGACTGGGCAACGAATGAAGAAGTACGTGGAGAGTTTGTTGTTGTTTTAGAAGGGGCATCTGAAGAAGATGTGAAAAACAATGAGGAGTGTTGGTGGCAGGAACTAACCATTAACCAGCATGTCGATTGGTACATAAATGAAAAAAATGAAAAAAGTAAAGATGCAATAAAACTTGTTGCGAAGGATCGTTCATTAAATAAAAGGGATGTCTACGCGGAATATCACGAGATTTAATAAGGTTTAAAAATGAAGTTAGGCTGTCTTATTTATTTGTAATTCTCTACTCATTTTTACTAGCTTTTAGAGAATGCAATTAAAATAGGCAGCCTCTTCAATTTAATTATTATCAGCTATAAATTGTTCAATCTCGAATTTTAGAAGTTCTGCGCCTTTTTTACTTAAAACAATTTTGCCATCAGCAACCTCAAGATTATTTTGAGAAATTTCTCCCGTCATCATACAAGTCATATTTGGTTCATACTTTTTTAGGATAATTCGATCATCCTGAACAAATATTTCAAGTGTGTCTCTTTCAGTGATATTTAGTGTTCTTCTAAGTTCAATTGGAATGACTACACGGCCAAGCTCGTCTACCTTACGGACAATTCCTGTAGATTTCATAATTAATCCTCCTATATAAAGTTTTTATGAAAATAAATGTACTATGTAGTCCAAAAGACAGAGCTACATAATGCTTCTATGCCAAAATGGGTTAATTAAAGAGAAAATGTATGTATATTTATGAGAAATAATAGAAATAGATGTTACTATTGTGTAAAATTTAACTTGTAAAATAAGTATGAAGTTGTAATAGTAGATGGGGATATGCAGATAACTCATTTTTCATTTTATAATGAAATGCAAAATCATGCGAATAATTTAGTGTCAATATTTAGAAATTTTTGAAGGAGGAGTTTTGGTCAATGAGTAATAAAACTTTTTATATTACAACCCCAATATATTATCCGAGCGGAAAATTACATATAGGTCATGCTTATACGACTGTTGCTGGGGATGCAATGGCTAGATATAAAAGACTTCAAGGCTTTGATGTTTTTTATTTAACGGGTACAGATGAGCATGGTCAAAAAATTCAACGTAAAGCTGAGGAATTAAATATCTCGCCTCAAAAATACTTAGATGATATCGTTGTTGGAATTAAGGACCTATGGACAAAATTAGATATTTCTTATGATGACTTTATCCGTACGACGGAAAGCAGACATAAAGAAATTGTTGAGAAGATTTTCAAGCAATTACTTGATCAAGGTGATATTTATTTGGACGAGTATGAGGGTTGGTATTCTGTACCGGATGAAACATATTATACTGAAACACAAATTGTTGATCCACTATATAATGAAGAAGGAAAAATTATTGGTGGTAAGAGTCCGGACAGCGGTCATCCAGTAGAGCTAGTTAAAGAAGAGTCATATTTCTTTAAAATGAGTAAATATGCTGACCGATTACTGAAGTATTATGAAGAAAACCCAGAATTTATTCAACCTGAATCAAGAAAAAATGAAATGATTAACAATTTCATTAAACCAGGTTTAGAAGATTTAGCTGTCTCACGTACTTCATTCGACTGGGGTGTAAAAGTACCTGGTAATGCTAAACACGTAATTTATGTTTGGATTGACGCTTTATCTAACTATATTACAGCTTTAGGATATGGTTCAGATAATGAAGAAAACTATAAAAAGTATTGGCCTGCGAATGTTCATTTAGTTGGTAAAGAAATTGTACGTTTCCATACGATTTATTGGCCGATTATGTTAATGGCATTAGACTTACCATTACCTAAAAAGGTCTTTGCTCACGGATGGTTATTAATGAAAGACGGCAAGATGAGTAAATCAAAAGGAAATGTTGTAGATCCAGTAGTATTAATCGACCGATATGGCTTAGATGCTCTAAGATATTATTTATTACGTGAAGTTCCTTTTGGATCAGATGGTATTTTTACACCAGAAGGATTCGTTGACCGTATTAATTTTGATTTAGCAAATGATTTAGGTAATTTATTAAATCGAACAATTGCAATGATCCAAAAATATTTTGAGGGTAATATTCCTGCAGTTAATGGAACAGTAACTGATTTTGATGAAAACCTTCAACAAGTGGCAAAGAACACGAAGGAAACTGTGGAAGCAGCAATGGAAAATATGGAGTTTTCAGTTGCATTAACAAATATTTGGCAGTTCGTTAGTCGTACAAACAAATATATTGATGAGACACAGCCGTGGGTACTTGCTAAAGACGAAAGCCGTGTAAATGAACTAGCTTCGGTAATGGCACATTTAGCTGAGTCTTTACGTCAAGTTGGGATTTTATTAAAACCTTTCTTAACTCAGACTCCTGCGAAAATTTTCACTCAGTTAGGACTAGTTGATGAAAAGATTCTTTCATGGGACAGCCTGAATGAGTTTGGAGCAATTCAGGAGGATACGAGAGTACAAAAGGGTGAACCAATTTTCCCACGTTTAGAGACAGAGGTTGAAGTTGCATATATTAAAGAACAAATGCAAGGTACTGTAAAGCCAGTGGTAGAAGAGAAAGTGGAAGAAACTGTTCCTGAAATTACAATTGATGAGTTCTTTAAAGTTCAACTAAAGGTTGCTGAAGTAAAAGAAGCTGGTGCAGTAAAAGGAGCAAAAAAACTTCTAAAACTTCAATTAGATTTAGGAAATGAATTAAGACAAGTTGTATCAGGTATAGCGGAATACTATAAACCAGAAGACTTAATTGGTAGAAAAGTGATCTGCGTAACGAATTTAAAACCTGTAAAGCTAAGAGGGGAACTATCCGAAGGGATGATCCTTGCAGGAAGTATTGAAGGTAAGCTATCACTTGCAACAATTGATCAATCATTACCAAACGGTACTATTATTAAATAATGTTACTAGGAAAAGTATTTCGTGTAAAAACTAACATGAAATACTTTTCTTTTTTTGTTTTGTTTTACTGAAATAATTGTTGTATTCTGCAGAAAATTGTAAAAATATCATAAGAATCACAAATATGATAATATTTTGTTGATTTATGGCAGATGTTAACAAGTTATTGTTAAAAAATGTCACTATATGAAGAAAATATTACAGGTTGATTACAATAGTAAACTAAAAAAATTATCAGAATTTTGTTTCAAAAAGTAAGAAAGTCTTGATATAACATGGTATTAATTTAAAACATCTTTAAAAATTTATTAGAAATTGCTTAATATTGACTGTTTCTTTTTGTAACGGAATTGTTAACTGTGCGTTAGGTAAGAAATTTTACGGTATGCTAGACTAAATCTCAGATGAGCAAAGGGGAAGTAAAAATGCTTTTTGATACACATGTACATTTAAATGCAGATCAATACAAAGAAGACCTTGAAGAAGTAATTAGTAGAGCTCTGGAAGCAGGAGTTGTTCATCAAGTGGTTGTTGGCTTTGATCGACCAACAATTACGAAAGCTATGGAATTAATTGAGAAGTATGATTTTCTTTATGCAGCTATTGGCTGGCATCCAGTTGATGCAATTGACGCAACTGAAGAAGATTTTGAATGGATTAAGGAATTATCAAAACATCCTAAAGTAGTAGCAATTGGTGAAACTGGATTAGATTACTACTGGGATAAATCTCCAAAAGAAATCCAAAAAGAAGTATTTCGCAAACAAATTCAATTAGCAAAAGAATGCGGACTACCGATTGTCATTCACAATCGAGACGCAACAGAAGACATTGTAACCATTTTAAAAGAAGAAAATGCATCAGAAGTAGGTGGCATCATGCACTGCTTCGGCGGAAGTGTGGAAACTGCAAAAGAATGTATTAAAATGAACTTCTATATTTCATTAGGAGGACCTGTTACATTTAAGAATGCAAAAAAACCAAAAGAAGTTGCGACAGAGATTCCGTTAGAAAATCTATTAATCGAAACGGATTGTCCATACTTAACACCACATCCGTATAGAGGAAAAAGAAACGAACCTAGCTATGTATCACTTGTTGCTGATGAAATTGCACGTTTAAAAAACATATCAGTTGAAGAAGTTCAAAAACGAACTTTCGAAAATGCGTGTAATATCTTTCAGATTAACAAATGATCTCATGAACTAGTACGAATACATAATATTCGTCACAGTTCACGTATGAAGAGTTGAAGAATTTGTCGAAAGAAAACTCTTCTACTTCTAAATCTAGTAAACATACATTCAGTAGAGTAGAAGCACTAGTTAATAGGTTTGGAGCTAGTCAATCTTTTTTCTCAGGCGAAAAGGAGGAGTAAAATCGTGATAGACGCGAATAGGTTACTTTCTAGACTTGGGAGTAGTAAAAAACTAGCAGTACAACTTGCAGGAGCTTTAGTTTTCACTGGATCAGTAGGTACAGGAGCATATGAGGGACTTAAAGAACAAGTAACTCTTGAGGTAGACGGGAAGGAACAGGTTATTCAAACACATGCAAATACTGTGGCTGAATTATTAAAAGAACAAAATATTAATATTACGAATGCAGATGAAATATATCCGTCAGCCAAAACGAAAATATCAGACGATATGGATATTACAGTTCATTTAGCAAAACCTGTTAAACTTACGATCGATGGGCAAGAAAAAGTCATTAACACAACTGCTCAAACGGTAAAGGAATTATTAAAGGAACAAAATATTAAGATCAATCCTGATGATGTTATAATGCCTGCACTGTCAACACCGTTAGAGGAAAATGGTAAGGTATCTTACGAAAAAGCATTCCCTATGGTATTAAATGACGGAGGAGTTTCTAAAAAAGTATTTGCAACTTCGACTTCTGTCGCTGACTTTTTAGAAAAGCAGAACATTACACTAAACGAATTTGACCGAGTTGAACCAGGTGCCGGCGAAATGATCAAACAAAATGATACAGTTCGAGTTATCCGTGTCGAAAAAGTCAACGATGTGGTGGAAGAGCCTGTAGATTTTAAAGAAAAAGAGCAAAAAGATTCTTCTATGTATAAGGATGAATCTTCGGTCATTTCAGAAGGTGTAAAAGGACTTGTTAAACGTAACTTTGAACTGATTAAAGAAAATGGTAAGGTAGTTTCTAAAACGCTAGTTGATGAAACTATTTTAAAAGAACCAGTTGATCGAGTAGTTGCTGTTGGAACAAAGTCTGTACCAACATCAAGTGCATTAGTAAAATCTAGTGCACCAAAATCAAGTAGTAAGGTAAAAGAAATGTATGTTGAAGCAACTGCATATTCTCCTTACGATGCTGGGATGTCTGGTGTAACAGCTTTAGGTATTAATGTTCGTAAAAATCCTAACACAAAACTGATTGCAGTTGATCCAAAAGTGATTCCTTTAGGATCTAAGGTTTGGGTTGAAGGATATGGTGTTGCTATTGCTGGTGATACTGGTGGAGCAATTAAAGGTAGAAGAATCGATATTTTAATGCCTACAAAAGACGATTGTTTTGATTTTGGTCGTCGTACTGTAAAAATTCGTATTATTAGCTAATATTTTTAAAATAGATCGTTGATTGAATGAAAGTAGAAGGATAAGTCCTTCTGCTTTTTTTTATACTACTTTTAAGAGAGTATGAAGTTTTATTATCCTTATGGTATGATTACATATACTTGTATTGGTTGGAGGAACAAATGAAAATTAAAGAAATCATTGTTGTTGAAGGTAAAGATGATACGGCGGCAATTAAAAGAGCTGTGGATGCAGATACAATTGAAACAAGTGGTTCTGCTATAAATAAGGATACTTTAAAATTAATAAAGCATGCTCAGGAGACTCGAGGAGTTATCGTATTTACAGATCCTGATTATCCTGGTCAACGTATACGCTCGATTATTAAGGAGCATGTACCAGGATGTAAGCATGCATTTTTGCCAAAGGAAGAAGCTGTTCGTTCAGGTAAAAAAGGATTAGGAATCGAACATGCTACTAGAGAATCTATTCGAAATGCTTTAATTCATGTTAAGCAGGAATTTATCGAAGTTGAATCTGAAATTACAAAAGAAGATTTAATAGATGCCGGATTAATTGGACATCCCTCTTCAAGTGAAAGAAGAGATAAGCTTGGTAAAATTCTTAATATAGGTTATACAAACGGTAAGCAACTAGAGAAAAGACTGCAAATGTTTCAAATCTCAAAAGATGAATTTGGGCAAGCAGTAAAAAAAGTTTTAATGGAGGAAAAATAATGAAGGATATCGCGACACCTAGTCGAACGAAAGAAATATTAGCCAAGTACGATTTCTTCTTTAAAAAAAGCTATGGTCAAAATTTCTTAATTGATACAAATATACTAGAAAACATTGTAAGTTATGCAGATTTAACTGAAGAAAGTTGTGCAATTGAAATTGGCCCGGGAATTGGGGCATTAACTGAGCAAATTGCTAAGCGTGCTAAGAAAGTATTAGCTTTTGAAATTGATAATAGACTAATCCCAATCTTAGAGGATACACTTTCACCATATGACAATATACAAATCGTTAATGAAGACGTACTAAAGGCAGATGTTGAAAAAGCGATTAATGAGTATTTGCCAAATGAGGTAGATATAATGGTAGTCGCAAACTTGCCTTATTATGTAACGACACCAATTATCATGAAGCTATTAACAGAAGGATTACCAATCAGAGGAATTGTTTGTATGTTGCAAAAAGAAGTAGCTGACCGTATAGCTGCTAAGCCGGGAACAAAGGATTATGGTTCACTCTCAATAGCTATACAGTTTTATACACATGCTTCAACTGTTATGACTGTACCTAGAACAGTCTTCATGCCACAGCCAAACGTTGATTCTGCTGTTATAAAGCTAATAAAACGTGAAGCACCAGCAGCTGAGGTAATTGATGAATCATTCTTTTTTGAAGTAGTTAGAGCAAGCTTTGCTCAAAGACGAAAAACATTAAATAATAATTTATTAAATAACTTTTCACATCTAAAAAAGGATAAAGCAATACTTGAAGCTTGTCTTCTAGAGGCCGGTATTGAAGGAACAAGAAGAGGAGAAACTTTATCAATTCAAGAATTTGCAACATTAAGTAATAGTCTATATAAACAAGTAAAATAAAAAATAGATGATTATAAGCTAATTTACCAACTAGTTTGTAATCATCTTTTTTATTTGCTCCCTTATTTTAGTTCTGGTGCCCTACAAAAGTTAAATAAACCTTCTTTTCACCCTTTTTTTTGTCCATACATAATCTAAAAAAAGAGAGCGAACTCGTAGTGTACTTAAGCAATTTTGGAGGGGAAGGCATGTGAATATTAATGTAGGGGATATAGTAGAAAGAGCATCTTATAAATATGACCTAGTTTTTCGAGTAGTGGAGGTAAAACAAATCGGGGATGAAGTCATTGCTGTTCTATATGGTGACGATTTTCGTTTAATTGCTGATGCGCCTTTATCTGACCTGCGAGTAATCATTGAATCAGAGTATCGAGAAAAAGGTAAAAGATCATCTGTTCAAATTGAGGAAAACTACAAACTATTTAAAAGAGAAGCCTTGGAGCAAAAAGAAAAAAGAAGATTTCAAGCAACAAATGGATATAGAACAGAAGTAAATCTTTTTCAAATACCAGGTCGGGTTCTTCACATCGATGGAGATCCAATATATTTAAAAAAATGTCTTGAAATGTATAATAAGATGGGTGTTCCCGTTGAGGGAATCTATTGTAAGGAAACAGAATTACCAACAAAAATTGGTTATTACTTAGATCATTATCGTCCCGATATACTAGTTATAACTGGTCATGATGCATACACAAAGGCAAAAGGGGTCGTTACTGATATAGAAGCTTACAGACATTCAAGATATTTTGTCGATGCTGTAAAAGAAGCGCGAAAAAAGGTTCCATCTTTAGACCATCTTGTAATTTTTGCTGGGGCATGTCAATCTCACTTTGAAGCGATTATACGTGCAGGAGCAAACTTTGCAAGCTCACCGACTAGGGTAAACATACATGCATTAGATCCTGTTTATGTCGTTGGGAAGATAAGCTTCACATCATTTATGGATCGAGTAAATGTTTATGAAGTGGTTCGTAATACAATTACAGGTGAAAAGGGACTAGGCGGAGTAGAAACAAAAGGAATTTTAAGAACAGGGCTACCTTTCCAATCGATGGAAGAGGAGTAAGGAAAAGATTTTCTACATTAACGAGAAAACTCGTATGTAGAAAATCTTTTTTTTATTTTCATACATAAATTTTCTGATTTTCACAAATAATAATCGGGTGTTTTTAAAAAAATATTGACAGGTAACCAGTATCGTTGGTATAATTTTATCTTTTTTGACTTAGTTTACATAAGATGGTATACTTGTCATAGTGAGGTGGTATGAAATGGCAAAAAAATTATCTGAAATAAAGGATACTTTAGATAGTCATGTTGGACAACGACTTACATTGAAAGCAAACAGCGGACGTAGAAAGACTGTGGAACGTTCCGGTGTATTAGCAGAAACATATCCATCCATATTCGTAGTACAATTAGATCAAGAAGAGAACACATTTGAACGCTTATCTTTTAGTTATGCAGATATTTTAACAGAAACAGTTGAATTGTTTTTCTGTGATGACCATACAAGTGGACTGATGGCGAATGGGCAGTAGAATTTTCTACTGTCCCTTTTCTTTTTTTTATTCATGAAATTAAACAGATTTACACATACTAACAATGTCGAAGTGGAAAAAGGGGGTTGCTTTTTTTGGGTAGAAGAAAAAGAGGTATAATGTCACAGAGTTTTAAAGAGGAACTTGCAAAAGATCTTGGTTTCTATGACGTCGTTCAAAAAGAAGGCTGGGGAGGCATTCGAGCGAAGGATGCCGGCAACATGGTTAAAAGAGCAATCGAATTAGCTGAGTTACAATTATCTAATAAGCAACAATAAACAATCTTCACTTCGACAAGCGATTTTGTCTACACATCAAACCGAAGCTAAATGCTTCGGTTTTTGTGAATCTTCCCAAAGAAAATTTAATGTTCTAGCTCACTTTCATTGGGGTACATTTTTCTTATGAGTTAATTATGATACAATAGCAAAAAAGTAAGTGTTCATAAGAAGGTGAGAAAAGTGAAATTAATGGTGAAGGCTCCTGCGAAAATAAATCTTTCATTAGACGTAGTAGGGAAAAGAGGCGATGGTTATCATGATGTAAAAATGATCATGACAACGATCGATTTAGCTGATCGAATCGAATTAGAGCTTATTCAAGAAGATAAGATTGTCGTTACATCACACAATCGTTACGTGCCAGATGATCAACGCAATTTAGCTTATCAAGCTGCGATGCTACTCAAAGAAATGTTCGGAGTTAAATTAGGAGCGCATATTTTTATTACTAAAAATATACCAGTTGCTGCTGGTTTAGCCGGAGGTAGTTCAGATGCTGCGGCGGTACTAAGAGGTCTAAATAAGCTTTGGAATTTAAATTGTTCGTTAGATGAATTAGCGGTAATTGGTTCTAAAATCGGGTCGGACGTATCATTTTGTGTTTACGGAGGAACAGCTATAGCTACAGGTCGTGGCGAAAAAATCGAACATATCGATACACCACCGCCTTGTTGGGTTATTCTAGCAAAACCAACACAGGGTGTTTCAACAGCAACTGTTTATCAAAAGCTTAAATTAGATAATATTCAACATCCTGATGTAGATCGTATGGTTAATGCCATTTCGAATAAAAATTACGACGATATTTGTCTGTCATTAGGAAATGTATTAGAAACAGTTACACTGCAATTACACCCTGAGGTTGCAATGATTAAGGATCAAATGAAACGTTTTGGTGCAGATGCTGTTTTAATGAGCGGAAGTGGTCCTACAGTATTCGGATTAGTTCGCCATGATTCTAGGATGAATCGTGTTTATAATGGATTAAAAGGTTTCTGCGATCAAGTATACGCCGTTCGGATGTTAGGTGAAAGGGAAAAACTTGATTAAAAACGAATATTATTATAAAATTTTTATAAAATATTCGTGATTTGAGGTGCTGCATGAAAATTAGAAGAAGCTCTCGTCTTGTAGGTATGACACACTATTTGTTGCATCATCCACAACAATTAGTATCTTTAACATTTTTTGCTGATTTATATGCGTCTGCTAAATCATCAGTAAGTGAAGATTTAGGTATTATTAAGCAGACGTTCGAACAGCAAGGAATTGGGACACTACTGACTGTGCCAGGAGCAGCTGGTGGTGTAAAGTATATTCCTAGTATTAGTAACCAAGAAGTAAATGCAGTAATTGAAGAATTATGTGAACTACTTCAAAAACCAGACCGAGTGTTGCCCGGTGGATACTTATACATGACTGATATATTAAGCAATCCTAACTATGTTAATAGTGTAGGCCGTATGTTTGCATCTATATTCAGTAATCAAAAAATAGATATCGTTATGACAATCGCAACAAAAGGAATCCCTTTAGCATATGCAGTTGCAAACTTTTTAAATGTACCAGTTGTAATTGTTCGTCAAGATAACAAGGTTACGGAAGGATCAACAGTAAGTATTAATTATGTATCTGGTTCTTCAAAACGTATACAAACTATGTCATTGGCAAAAAGAAGCATCGAGGCAGGTTCAAATGTTTTAATTATCGATGATTTCATGAAAGCTGGTGGAACGGTTACTGGTATGAAAAATTTGCTTAAAGAATTCCAGGCAAATGTTGCAGGAATTGGTGTATTAGTTGAGGCAGTAAATATCGAAGAAAGATTAGTTGAAGATTATATTTCACTTGTAAAGTTATCTGAGGTAAATGAAAGAGAACAGCTTATTCGAGTTGAAAGAGGCAATTTCCAAGAAGAATCATTTATTAAAACTGAAAGCTTATAGTCATTAAATAGATAAGCTAATTGTATATAATGAAGAAGGGGAAGATACATAATGCAATTAATTCATACTGATCATGCACCAAAAGCAATTGGACCATATTCTCAAGCAATAATCGCTAATGGATTATTATATACTTCTGGACAAATTCCTTTAACTGTAGAAGGTAATATTGTAGAAGGTGGAATTGAGGAACAAACAAAGCAAGTGTTTGCCAACCTTAAGGCTGTTCTAGAAGAAGCTGGAACAGATTTATCAAAAGTTATTAAAACAACGGTATTTTTAAAAGATTTAACAACTTTTGTTGATTTTAATGCAATTTATGAAGAGTTTTTCAATGGACACAAACCTTCAAGAAGCTGTGTCGAAGTTGCAAAACTACCTAAAGACGTACTAGTAGAGATCGAATGTATCGCATTAGTATAAGACAAAAACCTGAAATTTTTTTCAGGTTTTTTTTATTGTGTGGAAGTATTATTTAGTCAATATTCAAAATAGAAAATAAATGAAATTAACTAGTTGTGAATTTCGTTGGTATTATGTTGAGCATTTATTAATCCAACTTCTTCATTTTTTTATGATTTGAGCGGTTTTATAATATCAAACTGTAGTTGTTGTTTATTCTTGAGAAGTTAAAAATATTTAAGAGCTAATTTTTAGAAAAACAAGTTCAATGATAGTTTATTAAAATGTTCGATATTGATTGACCCATAAACTGATTAATAAACAACTGTTAGATTACTCTAAGTAAAGGCTATTTGATTAGTTTTTTATTGTAGACTTTTTTGATGAATAAGTTAATTGGAGCGGATGTTGATCGACTCCTATGGGATAAGCGGGAATCCTGAGACCCCGCAGGCTCGCCGAGGAGACGAAAGAATCTCGCCCCATGGAAAGCGAACATCCTGTAGTGGAAATCAACCACACCCGACTCCTTTTACGAAAATTTGATATTTAATTGACAAGATTGTTTTTTAACAGCATGAAAAAAACTGAAATTTCTTCAGGTTTTTTTTATTTTCATTAAAATTCAATTAAAATCTTCCGATAAATAAGTTAAGGACATTACTTTAGTAAACTTTTGTAAAAATTAAATAATTTAAATAAAAATTTTCCAAAAAGAAGGAAATTATTGATAATTGTTGAAACTTACTAATTATGGTTTAAGTTGATAAAGGTGGTGAACAAGATGGAAGTGACAGACGTAAGACTACGCCGCGTAAACACGGAGGGTCGAATGAGAGCTATCGCATCAATTACATTAGATCATGAATTTGTTGTTCATGATATTCGCGTAATCGATGGTAATAACGGTTTATTTGTAGCAATGCCAAGTAAACGTACTCCGGATGGAGAGTTCCGTGATATCGCTCATCCGATTAACTCTTCAACTCGTAGCAAAATACAGGATTCTGTATTAGCTGAATATCACCGTGTAGGTGAGTTGGAAGAAGACTTTGAAGAAGCAGGTGCTTCTTAAAAATATGACCAAAAAGAACCCATTAATGTATAATGGGTTCTTTTTTTATGGTATAATAAAATGGATTTATTTTGTGGAAAAATATTAAAATTAGCATTTTGAGCTACCAGGTATAGGTATTTAGATTGATGGAGGATGACTATGTCAAATAAATATGCGATTGTTCTAGCTGCGGGAAAAGGTACTAGAATGAAATCAAAATTATATAAAGTACTTCACCCTGTTTGTGGGAAACCTATGGTTCAACATGTTGTAGACCACGTAATGTCAGTTGGTGTACAAAATATTGTAACTGTTGTAGGTCACGGAGCGGAATTAGTTAAAACACAAATAGGTGATCATAGCGAATATGCTCTACAAGCTGAGCAATTAGGTACTGCACATGCTGTTATTCAAGCGGCGCCAATGTTAAAGGATAAAGAAGGAACTACTTTAGTAATCTGTGGTGACACACCATTAATTTCACCTGAAACAATTCAATCTTTATTCGATGAGCATGAAAGATTACAGGCAAAAGCTACAATTTTAACAGCCCACCTTGAGGATTCAACTGGTTATGGTAGAATAATTAGGGGCGAAAATGGGTCTGTATTAAAAATTGTTGAGCATAAGGATGCAAGTCCAGAAGAGCTAACAGTTCAAGAAATCAATACAGGTACATATTGCTTTGATAATAAAGCATTATTTGAAGCATTAAATGAAGTAAACAATAATAACGCTCAAGGTGAGTACTACTTACCAGATGTTATTGAGATACTAAAAGCAAAAGGCGAAATAGTAGCTGCTTATAAAACAGCAAATTTCGATGAAACATTAGGCGTAAATGATCGATATGCATTATCTATTGCAGAATCAATCATGCGCAAAACTATAAACAAAAAGCATATGTTGAACGGTGTTACAATTATCGACTCAGCTAGCACGTATATCTCTGCAGATGCAAAAATTGGTTCGGATACAATGATTTACCCTGGTACAATGGTCTATGGAAATAGTATAATTGGGACGGGTAGTACAATTGGCCCGAATACTGAAATTATCGATAGTGAAATTGGTAATGATACAGTTATTAAACAATCAGTTGTACATGAAAGTAAAATCGGTCATTCAACTACGGTTGGACCGTTTGCTCACATTCGTCCGGCGTCAACATTAGGTGATGAAGTTCGAATTGGAAATTTTGTTGAAACTAAGAAAGTTACTTTTGGCAACGGAAGTAAAGCATCACATTTAAGCTATATTGGTGACGCGGAAATTGGTCAAGGTGTTAATCTTGGTTGTGGCTCAATCACTGTGAACTATGACGGTAAAAACAAATTTAAAACAACGATCGAAGACAATGTCTTTGTTGGTTGTAATTCAAATTTAATTGCACCTGTAACTGTGAAAAAAGGTTCATACATTGCAGCTGGTTCAACGATTACTGATGAAGTTCCAGAAGATTCACTAGCAATTGCAAGAGCAAGACAAGTGAACAAAGAAGGTTACTATAAAAATTAATTATAGATAAAAAGAAAAGAAAAAAAGCGGAGGGTACACGAAACATGCCTAATCATTATCCAGACAAGCATTTAAAAGTATTTACTCTAAACTCTAATCCTAAATTAGCTGAAGAAATTGCAAAACACATTGGAGTAGAGCTTGGTAAATGTTCGGTTTCTCGTTTTAGCGATGGAGAAGTGCAAATTAACATTGAGGAAAGTATCCGTGGTTGTGATGTATTTATCATTCAATCAACTAGTTTCCCTGTAAATGAAAGTATTATGGAATTATTAATTATGATTGATGCTTTAAAACGTGCATCAGCAAAAACAATTAACATTGTAATTCCTTACTACGGTTACGCTCGTCAAGATCGAAAAGCTCGTTCACGTGAGCCAATCACATCAAAGTTAGTTGCAAATCTACTTGAAACTGCGGGATCAACTCGAGTGATTACACTTGATTTACATGCTCCACAAATTCAAGGATTCTTTGATATTCCGATTGATCACTTAATAGGTGTACCTATCCTTTCAGATTACTTTAGAAAAAAACAGCTTGAAGATATCGTAATTGTTTCTCCTGACCACGGTGGAGTAACAAGAGCTCGTAAAATGGCAGATCGTCTAAAAGCTCCGATTGCTATCATTGATAAACGTCGTCCAAAACCAAATGTTGCTGAAGTTATGAACATCATCGGTAATATTGATGGTAAAACGGCTATCTTAATTGATGATATTATTGATACAGCGGGTACAATTACACTTGCTGCTAATGCATTAGTAGAGCATGGTGCAAAAGAAGTATATGCATGTTGTACACACCCTGTATTGTCTGGACCGGCAATTGATCGTATCGAAAACTCTTGTATTAAAGAATTAGTTGTAACAAATTCAATTTGTCTTACTGAAGATAAAAAGACTGATAAACTTGTTGAATTATCAGTTGCTGGCTTATTAGGTGAAGCGATTATCCGTGTATATGAAGAGCAATCAGTAAGTACTTTATTTGATTAATATAAAAACTACATCTTTGTTTTGAAACTTATAAGAGGACGTAACCAGAAGTGGTTACGTCTTTTCGTAATATAACCAAGTGAATTAGAATGGAGGATACTAAAATGAAGTTGTTTGTAGGACTCGGCAACCCAGGTAGAGAGTATGAAAGAACGCGACATAATATTGGGTTCATTGCGATCGATGAATTAGCTCACCGTTGGGGCTTTTCATTAACCCAACAAAAATTTAATGGTATTTATACTTCAGGAATTGTGAACGGAGAAAAAGTTTTCTTGTTAAAACCTTTAACATATATGAACTTGTCAGGTGAATGTGTAAGACCATTTATGGATTATTTTAATATTGACATTGAAGATCTTGTCGTTCTATATGATGAAATGGATATTCCAACTGGAAAGCTACGTCTACGTACAAAAGGAAGTGCTGGAGGTCATAATGGTATAAAGTCATTAATTCAGCATTTAGGAACACAAGAGTTCCAACGTGTTCGAATTGGAGTAGATCGTCCATCAAATGGAATGAGTGTTGTAAATCATGTATTATCAAACTTTTTTGAAGAAGAAATAGCTGAAGTAGTTGATGGTGTAAAAAGAGCTGCAGATGCATGTGAATATTTTTTAAAGCATCCTTTCGTGGATGTAATGAATCAATATAATAAAAAATAAAAAACAGGAATTTAAGCTTTCACATTGAATAAGTATAGTTAGTACAATCCATACTGTATATATGAATTTATGTAGTATGGAGGAAATAATGGAATTATTAGATTGTCAGTGTCGGTATTGTAGTAAACAAATGGGGAGTATTGAAAAACAACAGTTGTTACAAGTTTCATCTTCGTATTGTCATTCTTTCGATGAAGAATTAAGCGATTTTGTAAACTTTATTCAATCTCCTAATCAAGTAATTTATATAGTGTGCGAGGATTGCGAAATGACTCTATCTGAGTTTCCACATTACCATGAATATAAGAATTTCATAAATTAAATTGCCTTTGGTTTATAACTGAGGCGTTTTTTCTGTTTTTTCTAGACTCTGTTAAGATGAAGTGTGTGTATCTATCCAAATGACACTTAAAATGGAGCAAATTAAAAAAAAAATAAATATAAACTTCAACTAAGATTATTGTGACTTAGATTGACTGTTAGGGGAGATTGACTTCGTGATTGGTTTAATTGAACAATTTAACCAGTATAAAGATATTAAGAAAGTAATAAATGGCCTAAAAAATGGTCTAAGAGAACAATTGGTTACAAACTTAACGGGGTCTGCGAAGACATTGCTTGCTGGAGCTGTTTTTAAAGAAACTGGACAAACGCAGTTAATCGTAACAAATAATCTTCTCCAAGCTCAAAAAGTATCGGAAGACCTAAAATCAGTAGTTGGGGAAGATAAAGTATTTTTATATCCTGCAAACGAATTGATTGCTTCAGAGATTGCAGTATCAAGCCCAGAGCTTAGATCGCAAAGACTAATCGCGTTAAACAGTTTGATGTCAAAAAACCCGTCGGTAGTAGTTACACCTGTGTCAGGATTAATTGGCTATTTGCCATCTCCAGAATTATGGTCTAACTATCAGATTAATTTTGAAATTGGTGAAGAAATCGACTTAACGAGTTTGATTTCAAGGTTTGTTCAAATGGGCTATGAACGTGTTGGGATGGTTGAAAGTAAAGGAGAGTTTAGCGTACGCGGAGGAATTCTTGATATTTATCCGCTTACGTATGAAGATCCTATCCGAATTGAACTCTTTGATACAGAAATCGATTCAATCCGTTCGTTTTCTCCTGATTCTCAAAGATCTATTACAAAATATGAGAGTGTCCATATTGGTCCAGCGACGGAAAGGATCATTTCCAAGACTGATTTGCAATTAGGAGTTCAACGAATTGAACAAGCATTTAAAACAACTCTATCAAAAATAAGAGATCAACAAGTAAAAGAGTTATTGGTTGAAAAGGTAACCTATGACATTGAACAACTAAAGCAAGGGCAATTGATTGATCAAATATACAAATACTTTGGTCTAATCTATGAAAACCAATTTAGTTTACTAGATTACGTTCCTAAGGAAACTGTTGTTGTTATTGATGAAATTTCAAGGGTTCACGAAATCGTAGAGCAGCTTAAAAAAGATGAAGCAGAGTGGTATACGTCTTTACTAGCTGAAGGAAATGCATTACATGGAGTAAGTTTTTCACATGACTTTTTTGAATTACTACATTCGAGAAAGCGTCAACAAATTCATACGAGTCTTTTCCCTAGAAGAGTACCTCATACGCATCCTGAACAAGTAGTTTCGATTCAATGTAAATCGATGCAAGAGTTTCATGGACAGATGAATCTGTTGAAAAATGAATTAGATCGTTGGAAGAAAAATAACTATACAATCGTTATGCTCGGCGAAAGTGACGAAAGAACAAATAAAATTGAAAATATATTAGAAGATTACAACATTGAAGGTAGAATTGTCTCTTCTTTAGAGCAAATAAAAAATGGTGAAGTATACATCATGAAAGGGGATCTTCGTTCTGGATTCGAACTTCCTTTAGAAAAATTTGTTCTAATAACAGAGCGTGAGTTATTCACGAAAAAAGCTAAGAAGAAAAAAAGAATCAATACAAAATTATCAAATGCAGAACGAATAAAAAATTACTCAGAATTAAAAGTTGGAGATTATGTTGTTCATGTAAATCATGGTATTGGTAAGTTTTTGGGAATTGAAACATTAGAGATTAATGGTATTCATAAAGATTATTTACATATTCGATATCATGGCGACGACAAATTATTCGTACCAATTGAACAAATTGATCAAGTACAAAAGTATGTTGGATCTGAAGGTAAGGAACCAAAGATTTATAAACTTGGTGGTACTGATTGGAAAAAGGTTAAGAAGAAGGTTGAAGGCTCCGTTCAGGATATAGCTGATGATTTAATTAAGCTTTATGCAGAACGCGAAGCATCTAAAGGCTATGCTTTTTCACCTGATGGACTCGAACAACAAGAATTTGAATCTTCATTTCCTTATCAGGAAACTGACGATCAACTTAGATCAATTCATGAAATTAAAAAGGATATGGAAAGAGAACGTCCGATGGATCGACTGCTTTGTGGTGACGTAGGATACGGAAAAACTGAAGTAGCTATTCGAGCGGCTTTTAAAGCAATTGTTGAAGGTAAGCAAGTTGCTATTCTAGTTCCTACTACAATTTTGGCACAGCAGCATTTCGAAACTTTAAGAGAAAGGTTCCAAGATCATCCAATTAATATTGGTTTGTTAAATCGTTTCCGATCTCGCAAACAGCAGCTTGAAACGATGAAAGGCTTAAAAGAGGGCTCTGTCGATATAGTAGTTGGAACACATCGCCTATTATCGAAGGATATTCTATATAAAGATTTAGGACTTTTAGTTATTGATGAAGAGCAAAGATTCGGTGTATCTCATAAAGAAAAAATAAAACAACTAAAAGCAAATATAGATGTTTTAACGTTAACAGCAACTCCGATCCCTCGTACATTGCATATGTCGATGTTAGGAGTAAGAGATTTATCAGTTATTGAAACACCACCAGAAAATCGTTTTCCAGTTCAAACATATGTAGTTGAATATAATGCTGCATTAGTGAGAGAAGCGATTGAAAGAGAGCTTGCTCGAGATGGACAAATATATTTCTTATATAATCGAGTTGAAGATATTGAACGTATGGCTGAACAGATTTCGATGCTTGTACCAGATGCAAAAGTAGCTGTAGCACATGGTCGAATGAATGAAGGGGAACTAGAGTCAGTTATGTATGCCTTTTTAGATGGCCAATATGACGTATTAGTCAGTACGACGATTATCGAAACAGGCGTGGATATTCCAAATGTTAATACATTGATTGTATATGATGCAGATCGAATGGGTCTATCAACGCTTTATCAATTAAGAGGGCGCGTAGGACGTTCGAATAGAGTGGCATATGCTTACTTCACATATAAACAGGATAAAGTATTGACTGAGGTTGCCGAGAAGCGTCTACAAGCAATTAAAGAATTTACAGAACTAGGTTCAGGTTTCAAAATCGCTATGCGTGACTTATCAATACGAGGTGCAGGAAATTTACTTGGAGCTCAACAACATGGATTTATTGATTCGGTTGGTTTCGATTTATATTCTCAAATGTTAAAAGATGCAATCGAACAACGTAGAGGGGTTAAGAAAGAAGATATCATTTCAATTGAAATTGACATTGAAGTAGATGCATATTTACCTGATACGTATATTCAAGATAGTAAGCAAAAAATTGAGATGTACAAGCAATTTAGACGTGTTGAAACGTTTGAAGAGTTAAATGATTTACAAGAGGAATTAATGGACCGTTTTGGCGATTTCCCGTTAGAAGTAGGTTACCTATGTCAGGTTGCTCATATTAAACTTTTAGCTATTGCCGAGAAGATTGAACTGATTAAACAAGTTAAATCAGAAGTAAGTGTTTATTTCTCTGAGAAGGCAAGTGCTAATATTGATGGTGGGAAGTTATTCCAATTATGCAATTCATTCGGTAGAGGCATTGGTTTAGGCATGGATGGATCGAAATTAAAAGTAACGCTAGACGTAAAAGGAAAAAATCCAGCTGACTGGCTTACTACGCTAGAAGGTTTAATTAATGGATTAAAGAATGTGAAAAAAGAGAGTGTAAATGCTTAGGGAATGGTTGCTTTAATTAGGCGATATAGTAATTAAAAGTTACCAAAAAGTGCTTACAGTACTATATTTTTAGTAAAGGTGTTAAAAAATCTCACTTATTTTGTATAGAACTTTCGTTGTGTAGGATACTATCATTAATTAAGGGTGACCTTACCTCATTGTCACTCGGATATCTTTCATCATCGTAGACATGCAAGTAAGTGAGGAGGCGCTTTACAAGTATGAAAGCAACAGGTATAGTTCGTCGAATTGACGATTTAGGTCGAGTAGTAATACCAAAAGAAATTAGGAGAACTTTACGGATTCGTGAAGGTGATCCATTAGAAATATTTGTGGACCGAGATGGAGAAGTCATTTTAAAGAAATATTCACCAATTAGTGAATTAAGTGATTTTGCGAAGGAGTACGCTGATGCACTTTACGACACACTTGGACATACTGTCATTATAAGTGACCGAGATTCAGTTGTAGCAGTTGCAGGAGTTTCCAAAAAAGAATACTTAAACAAAAACATTGGTGATATTATCGAAAAAACGATGACAGAGCGTAACTCAAAAGTAGTTAGCGAGCCTGGGGAAGCTTCATTTATCGAAAGTGTAATTGAAAAATACCAATCCTATGCAGTAGGAGCAGTCATCGCAAGTGGGGATCCAATTGGAGCTGTTGTAATCTTTTCAAAAGATAAAACAATTTCTGAAGTTGAAAAGAAAGCAATCGATACTGCTACTAACTTCTTAGCTAGACAAATGGAGCAATAATAATATATGAAGTAAACATGGGCCAGTAAAGGAATATTACCTTAACTGGTCTTTGTTTTTCCCCTTTAATATAAACCTCCCAGAGTAACACTTAAAGAAACCCATTACTTGCTAAAATTGGAAAAGAGAGGTTTTTTCTTTTGGCAACTCTTTACATAAGCCCTATTAATGTAATACATTAAAGGGTGAACCGTCTAACAAAGGAGTTGTTATCCTTTTGCAAAAAGCTAAGCAAAAAGCAGCCCTACAAGGGGCTTTGTTCATAACAATAGCATCATTATTATCGAAAGTACTAAGTGCGTTTTATAAAATTCCTTATCAAAATATTGCCGGCGATTTAGGTTACTATATTTACCAACAGGTATATCCTGTCTACGCAATTGCTCTAGCTTTTTCTACATATGGCTTTCCTTTAGTTTTATCATCTTATGTTGCTGAAAGATTGGCGAAAAAAGATGACAAAGGGGCTAAAGATTTGGTATATGCAACATTTATGATGTTGTTAGTCATTGGTATATTGTGTTTCTTTACTTTATACATAGGAAGTAATAGTATAGCGAAGTTTATGCGTGATGATCATCTAGCGATGTTAATTCGTGTTGTTAGTGTTGGCTTTTTATTTGTCCCAATCACTTCAGCATTTCGAGGATATTATCAAGGTTTAGGGGATATGGGGCCTACCTCAGTCAGTCAGGTCATTGAGCAATTAATTCGAGTTATTACGATTTTAGTGCTGTCACTTTATTTAATGCAAACGACCGACAATCTTTATATTGTAGGTGCAGGGGCTGTTTCGGGTTCAATACTTGGTAGTATAGCAGCGATACTGTACTTCTTTTATTGGGTTTCTTTTCGTGGATCTGGTTTGACCGTACCATCATTTGGTTTACTTAAAACCTATCGTTTAGAATTAAAAACAATTTTATATCAAGGTATCCTACTAAGCTTAAGTAGTTTAGTACTTGTATTCATTCAATTTATCGATTCACTCTCTTTTTATCCGTTATTAGTACAATATGGGTATCATGTTGAAGGCGCTAAGCTAGTAAAGGGTATTTATGATCGTGGATTTCCGCTAATTCAATTAGGTTCTGTCATTGCTTCATCGTTTTCACTGGCCCTAATTCCGTACTTATCAAGTGAATTAGTTCGAAAAGAACATCATTCTATTAATAATCGAATCTCAGGTGCCATTAGAGTAAGTATTGTAGTAGGAGCAGCTGCAACAATTGGTTTAATTTCAATTATCCATCCGACCAATATCATGCTTTATCGAAATGATTTAGGAACGGATGTCCTAACTGTTTTATGTATATCGATCTTCTTTGCTGGGGTATCGATTACGACATCTTCAATTGCACAAGGATTAGGTAAAAGTTTAATTCCAGCTTTAAATGTTATTGCTGGAGGTTGTGTTAAATTTATTGGAAATGTTATTTTAATGGAGCAAATCGGATCTAAAGGAGCAGCTTATTCAACTGTATCTGCTTTAATTATTGTTACTATTTTAAACTTAGCTTATATATATAAATTGTCAAAAGTAGCATTTTGTGACTTTAAGTTTATTGTGAAATTACTAGTATCTGTAGCCGTTATGTATGGTTGTGTATATGGTTATGAATATGTTTTTGAAAAATATGCGATGTTTATTAACCCACTTCGTTTAAGAATGTTAGTTGAGGCACTATCTTCAGCGGTTGTAGGTGCAATCGTATTCGCGATTGTATTAATAAAAATTAAGTTATTTACAGTAGAAGAGCTAAGTTCAATCGTTAAAAGTGAAAAATTACAGAAATGGCTTTCTTAAAAGAACAGGAGGATCAAAATGAACAAGATTACAGTTTTAGGTTTAGGAGCAGGTGACCTTAATCAGCTTCCATTTGGTATCTTTAAAGAGTTACAAAAAACTGACAATCTTTATTTACGTACAAAAGACCACCCTGTTATAAGTGAATTAGAAACAGAAGGATTAACGTTCCAATCATTCGATGAAATTTATGAAAAACATGATCGTTTTGAAGAGGTATATCAAGAAATTGTTCAAATACTGGTGAAAGCTTCTGAAGAAGGTGCAATTACATATGCTGTACCAGGCCATCCTCTTGTAGCGGAAAAAACTGTTCAGCTATTAATAGAGCTTGCAGATAAAGGAAATATCCAGCTAGACATCAAAGGTGGACAAAGCTTCTTAGATGCAATGTTTACAAGTTTGAAAATTGATCCAATCGAAGGCTTCCAGTTTGTTGATGCAACGGATTTAGAGGCGGAGTCGATTACGTTTAGACAGCATTTGATCATCTGCCAGGTTTACGATCAAATGACTGCCTCACATGCGAAATTAAAGCTAATGGAGCAGCTTCCTGATGATTATGAAGTCGTAATCGTTACGGCAGCAGGTAGTTCAGATGAGCAAATAAGAAGAGTACCACTATATGAGTTGGATCGTGATACATCAATTAATAATTTGACAAGTGTTTATGTACCTCCAGTTATAAACGAAGAGGAGCTATATCATCAATTTGAAACACTTCGTTCTGTCATTGCTACTTTAAGAGGCCCTAATGGATGTCCGTGGGATCAAAAGCAAACCCATGAGTCATTAAAGAAGTACTTATTAGAAGAGGCTTATGAGCTACTTGAAGCAATCGATGAAGAAGATGACGATCATATTATTGAAGAACTTGGAGATGTATTACTTCAAGTCATGTTACACGCCCAAATTGGAGAAGATGAAGGTTACTTCTCAATCCAAGATGTAATTCAAAGATTAGTAAGCAAACTTATCTATCGTCACCCGCATGTATTTTCAACAGTTCATGTGAATGATGAGGAAGACGTATTAAAAAATTGGCAAGAATTAAAACAAGCTGAAAAAGGACATGTCATTGAATCTATTCTTTCAGGCATACCAAAGGAACTTTCAGGAATATTAAAAGCAGAGAAACTTCAAAGTAAGGCAGCGAAAGTTGGGTTTGATTGGAAGGAACTACCGCCAGTGGTAGATAAGGTTAACGAAGAGTTAGCTGAAGTTCTCGATGCCATCAAATTGAATGATCAGTCTAAAGTTGAAGCGGAACTTGGTGATCTGTTATTTAGTATTGTTAATTTAGCACGTTTTATTGATGTAAATCCTGAAGAAGCGATTTTAAAAACAAATATGAAATTTACAAAACGTTTTCAATATATTGAATCAAGACTTCGTGAAATAAATAAGACATTTTCTGATGTATCTCTTGAAGAAATGGATGAGATATGGAATGAAGCTAAAAAATATGAATAATGTCTACTTGAATGAGAATTGAGGAGAATAAATTATGAGACTTGATAAATTTTTAAAAGTATCGAGAATTATTAAGCGTCGTACACTTGCGAAAGAAGTAGCTGATCAAGGAAGAATAACGATCAATGGAACAGTAGCAAAAGCGTCTACAGAAGTCAAAGTAAATGATGAATTAAAAATTCGATTCGGACAAAAAATTGTTACAGCAAAAATTAATTTACTTAAAGAGACCGTTCGAAAAGAAGAAGCAGATGCAATGTATACAATCATTAGCGAGGAAAAACTGTCAGATAGCTTGTTCTAAAAAAGTTGTCCCTTCATATACTTGTACAAATAACACTGTATTAGGAATCGATTTACAAGCGGTACAGTTTATGTAAATGGAGGGACTAGTATGAATAATCCGTATGAGTTAAATGCGAAAAATACAAGCCAAATAATCGAGCAGGATTTATCGTTAAAAAGTAGAAGATATCTAGAGATTACTGGAGTAAAACAGGTTGAGAGCTTTGATAGTGAAGAGTTCCTATTAGAAACAGCATTAGGCTTTTTGCATATTAAAGGTCATAATTTACAAATGAAAAACCTCGATGTAGAAAAAGGTCATGTAGCAATCAAAGGAAAGATTAATGAACTTTGTTATATTGACGAATACAACTCGGGGAAAGCTAAAGGAATCTTTAGCAAGCTATTTAAATGAGCTTAAACGTTCAGTTCTACTCAATGATAGCGATGGTCGGTATGGGTGCTTATCTTGGTATGGCACTAGATACATACCATCGTTTTTTATTTCGAGGTACTCGTAATCGATTGATTGTATTTGCAACTGATATTTTATTTTGGGTTTTTCAAGCACTACTAGTTTTTTATGTATTATACTTAGTTAATGAAGGTGCACTTAGGTTTTATTTACTGCTAGCTTTACTATGTGGTTATGCGGCATATCAAAGTCTTTTTCGAACTATTTATAAAAAAATATTAGAACTTGTTATTCAGCTGGTTATTAGCATTTATCGCATTATAGTAAAGTTAATCGTAATATTTATTGTAAAACCTATAAAGTGGATTATTCAGGTAATAATCGTCATTCTTTTGTTTATTTATGGACTCCTTATTCGACTAATCCGTTTAGTTTACAACGTTGTACTATCAATTCTTTTGTTTTTCGGCAGAGTATGTTGGTTTTTTGTGCCAAAACGAGTCAAAAACTATTTAATCCAATTTAAAGGAGTTTTCGGAAAATTCAAGAATATCTTCCTTACTACTATTAAAAAAGTAAAGGACCTTTTAGATAGGAGGAAGAAATAAGTGGAACATGCGAGAAAATTGGATTTAACTAGACAAGTTGAAGATAAACAAAATATTACTTTAGTTGAGGAACATGGTGTTAAGCCTAGGAGAAGGAGTTTTAAAAAGTTTTTAGTGCGAATTTCATTATTCTGCTTATTAACTGTCCCCCTATTCTTTTTATTACAATCTCATTATGTAACACAACAACATGTGTATTCATCTAAAGTAAAGCAATTAAAACTAGCAAAGGTTGATTTAAAGAAAACAAAGAGTACGGTAGAGGATTCAAAGCGCATGATTGACCAATTGAACGATGATCAATATATTATTGAGCTAGCTAGAAAAAACTTATTTTTTTCTAAAAAGGGAGAAATAATTTTTCCTAATATCAAGTAATTATCGTTTCATTGACACTTGTTTTTATAATTTTATATAATATAGTAAATCCAGTTAAACATTTTTAAGGAGGAGCATTTTTTTTATGTCAATTGAGGTAGGCAGCAAAGTTAGTGGGAAAGTTACAGGGATTACAAATTTTGGTGCTTTTGTAGAGTTACCAGAAGGAGTAACTGGGCTTGTTCACATTAGTGAAGTAGCTGACAACTATGTTAAAGATATTAACGAACATTTAAAAGTTGGCGATGAAGTAGAAGTAAAAGTAATCAATGTTGAAAAAGACGGTAAAATCGGTCTTTCAATCAAAAAAGCGAAAGAACGTCCACCAGTTAAAGAGGGAGAGCGTGAGCAAAGACCTCGTCAAAGCAGACCTTCATATGGAGGCGGCGGTGGTGGTAACCGTGGCAAAAATCAAAACCGTTCAGATCAACGTCCGGTTAAAGAAACATTTGATCAAAAAATGAGTAAATTTTTAAAAGACAGTGAAGACCGTCTAGCTTCATTAAAACGCAACACAGAATCTAAACGTGGTGGCCGTGGAGCTCGTCGAGGCTAATTTCCTACCTTGTCAGGACATAAATAGGTATATAGAACACGCACTCTTTAATGGGTGCGTTTTTGTATGAAAAAAATAATAAAATAACTTTTGCAAAAACTGTTGACGGGTAATTAGTACCATGATAATATAAATCTTGTCGTTTAAAGATAATGGCGGTGTAGCTCAGCTGGCTAGAGCGTACGGTTCATACCCGTGAGGTCGTGGGTTCGACTCCCTCCGCCGCTACCATTCCCTTTAACGGCCCGTTGGTCAAGCGGTTAAGACACCGCCCTTTCACGGCGGTAACACGGGTTCGAATCCCGTACGGGTCATACAACAACAAAAACGTTTGGTTTCTATAAGAGAGGCTAGGCGTTTTTTTCTTTTTCAGGAACATGCGTCTCCGTCTCTTAATCCCATTCTTCATTCCATACTTTCTCTCTTTATTCTGAATTTCGATTGACATAAAATTTAATAATTGCGTTTCTTTTACCCTATTAGAGAAATTATGCTGCAAGCTTTTCTCATATTTTGTAAAACAGTTGTACGTAAAAGCTTTTTCCGTCGAAGAAAACTTTTATTTGCCTTTGTCATTTTGACATATTCCTTCAATTGGACAAGTTAAAATATGTTCAATAAACCAATTCGGATGAGGTGGAAATATGACGAAACTGCAAAGAGGGTCATCTAATTCTTCAGCAAGCTTGGTCCCTACTAATGGATTTCAATCAGTATTTCGGCAATCTTCTAAATCAATTAAATCCAAATTAGAGAGAGCATTCTTTGACTTTGGGTTACTAATCTTTTTAACGGGATTTTTATTAGGACGAGCGTTAATACTATCACATATTCTCCCGTTTGTATTACCGTTTTTTGCCTCAGTTTATATGATGAAACGTGAGCGTACAGGAATAGCTTTTGTTGCTCTTATGATCGGTTCATTAACTGTATCAATTGAAACGGTTAGTTATGCATTTGCCACAATTATCCTATTTTTTATCCTTAATATTTTCTTCGCTAGAGTTAAACGACATTATATAGGTTTAGTACCTTTTCAAGTTTTTTTATCAGTATTTATTAGTCATCTATTAATTACTTATGCTTTTCAACAAGAAGTTTTGATGTATGATGTTTTGATGGCATCAGTTGAAGCGGGATTAAGTTTTATTTTAACGATGATCTTTTTCCAAAGTGTACCTCTACTTGCTATTCCTAAAAGAAAACAGCTTTTAGGTGTTGAAGAAATCGTCTGTTTAGTTATTCTTTTAGCTTCAGTTGTGACGGGGACAACTGATTGGTATATTCAAGATTTATCTATTCAGCATATTGTAACTAGATATATTGTCTTACTATTTGCTTTCGTAGCTGGAGGAACGGTCGGTTGTACAGTAGGGGTTGTAACGGGCCTTATACTAAGTTTAGCGAGTGTTTCGAGTCTATATCAAATGAGCTTATTAGCTTTCTCTGGATTACTTGGTGGACTCCTTAAAGAGGGGAAAAGATTAGGTGCGGCAGCTGGTCTATTAATTGGGACATGCCTCATTAGCTTTTATGCTGAGAAACAATCAGATATTATTTTTTCAATCATTGAATCAGTAATAGCGATTGTCTTATTCTTAATAACACCATCTTTCCTACTTAAACAATTAGCTAAACTAGTACCAGGAACAGAAGAACATTCTACAGATCAACAACAATACTTGCGTAAAATAAGAGATTTGACGGCCAATCGGATTACTCAATTTTCAAACGTGTTTGAAGCATTATCTGCAAGTTTTTCACAGCCTAGCCAGTTTGCACATATTGAGGACGAACTAACTGATGAAGAACTGTTTATTTGTAGTATTTCAAATAAGTGCTGTAATAGTTGTATGAAAAAGGACCATTGCTGGTCAAACAATGGTGACCGAACATATCAATACATGGAAAATATGATGCATTTAGTTGAAAAGGATCAGCTCATTAAGAATGGCCAATTTATGAGAGAGTGGGAGAAGTATTGCCAACGTTCTTCAAAAATGGCAGATTTAATGAAGCAAGAGGTTTTCTACTTCCGTGCAAATCAAAGACTTAAAAAACAAGTTCAAGAAAGTAGAAGATTAGTGGCAGAGCAATTGCGTGGGGTTTCAAAAGTAATGGTCGATTTTGCAAAAGAGATTCAACGAGAAAAAGAAAACCATCAATTACAGGAAGACCAAATCCTACAAGCTTTATTAAACTTTGGAATTGACGTTAGCCAAGTAGAAATTTATAACTTAGAGCAAGGTAATATTGATATAGATATATTAATTCCGTTTGAAAACGAGTACGGTGAATGCCAAAAATTAATTGCGCCAATTCTATCAGATATTTTAAAAGAGACGATTGTTGTATTAAAAGAAGAGTCAGCGACAATACCAAATGGAGGTAATTACTTAGTCACATTTGGATCAGATAAGGCATTTGTTATTGAAACCGGGGTTGCGACTGCAGCTAAAGGTGGAGGCTTTATATCGGGTGATGCGTTTAAAATAATGGATGTTGGAGCAGGAAAGCACGCTATTGCGATTAGTGATGGCATGGGAAATGGTGAGCGAGCTCATATTGAAAGTAATGAAACACTAAAACTACTTCAAAAAATATTAAATTCTGGTATTGAAGAAACCGTTGCTATTAAATCGATTAATTCGATTCTATCTTTACGTACTACTGAAGAGGTCTTTGCTACACTAGATTTAGCGATGGTCGATTTACATGATGCTTCAGCAAAATTCTTAAAAATTGGTTCATCGCCAAGCTTTGTGAAACGAGGCAAACAAGTAATCAAAATTGAAGGTAGTAATTTACCAATTGGGATCATTGATGAATTTGATGTAGAAGTCGTAAGTGAGCAGCTAAAAGCTGGAGACTTATTAATTATGATGAGTGATGGTATTTTTGAAGGTCCTAAACATGTTGAAAATTACGAAATGTGGATGAAACGTAAAATAAGTGAATTTGAAACGGATGATCCACAATCAGTAGCAGAATTGTTACTCGAGGAAGTTATTCGTTCGAATACAGGTGATATTAATGATGATATGACAGTTGTGGTTGCTGTAGTTAAACGAAACTTGCCAGAGTGGTCATCTATCTCATCATATAGTGCGATGGCTTAGTAAAATAAAATAAATAAAGGTTTATCCCCTCCCGTAATTGGACAAAATGGTAACAACTTTTACGCGGAGGGGATTTTGTATGTATAAGGGAAAGTTAAAACAAATTCTATTAATAACTGATGGTTATTCAAACCATGGTGAAGATCCGTTAGCTGTTTCAAGCCTAGCACAAGAATACGGTATTACAGTAAATGTAATTGGAATTTTAGATGAAAATGTACAAAGTGGTGACGGTTTAAAAGAAATAGAGGAAATTGCTAAAGCTGGTGGAGGGATTAGTCAAGTCGTTTACACAAAGCAACTTTCTCAAACTGTCCAAATGGTTACTAGAAAAGCGATGACACAAACAATTCAAGGATTTGTTAATAAAGAATTAAAGCAAATATTAGGCGATAGCAATTCGATAGAATCACTGCCTCCTTCAAAGCGAGAAGAGGTATATGAGGTTGTAGAGGATATCGGTGAAACTGTAGGTTTAGAAGTTATTATTTTAGTAGATACGAGTGCTAGTATGAAAGACAAACTAGAAACTGTTAAGGAATCATTATTTGATTTACAAATTAGTTTAAACTCAAGAACAGGAGAAAATGCCTACTCGTTATTTATATTCCCCGGGAAACATGACGATGTAGATAAATTACTAGATTGGACACCTAAGTTAGAAAAACTAAACACAATTTTTCCTAAGTTAACGATGGGTGGTATGACGCCAACCGGACCTGCTCTACGTGAGGCTTTAAACTATTTTAACGAACAAAACTACGATAGAGGTAATAATGGTGATGATGAACAATCAATTGAATGGGCAGATTAATTTAGCGCCTGGGACTCTCATTACTGGAAAGTGGAATAAAAACAAATACGAAATTAAGAGTTTACTTGGAAATGGAGCAAATGGAACAGTTTACCTAGCTTCTGGAAAAACTGGAGATGTTGCTATTAAGCTGAGTAAAGATTCTACTAATATCACGAACGAAGTAAATGTTTTTAAAAAAATCACACAGGTCCAGGATTCAATCCTTGGGCCTTCTTTTATCGATGTAGATGACCATATAAATCCTGGAACAAATGAATGCTGCTATTACTATGTGATGGAATACGTTAATGGTGTAAGTTTACCAAGATTTATTGAAAGAAATGGAATGGAATGGAGTAGTATTTTTATCATACAAGTTTTGTCATTGTTAGATAAATTGCACCATAAAGGCTTTATTTTTGGGGATTTAAAAACAGATAATCTACTAGTTACGAAAGAACCAAATAAAATCCAGTGGATTGATTTTGGAGGAGTTACTCAAATTGGACGTGCAGTTAAAGAGTTTACGGAGTTCTTTGATCGTGGTTACTGGGGCTTAGGTTCTAGAAAAGCAGAAGTTTCCTATGACTTATTTGCTGTTACGATGATTTTTATCCACTTGCATTGTAAAAAGCAGTTTTTAAAAAACGGGTTAGGAATAGATCAAATTGAACAAGTAATAACGCAAACACAAACCCTTAATCCATATAAAGAATTTCTAATGAAGGGATTAAAAGGTGAGTATATTAATGCAAGTGCTATGAAACAAGCTCTATTAATGTATGAACAAAAGATAAATGCTACAAAAAAGAAGAAGAGTAAAAAGGATCAAGCTACTACAGCACAAACGATGAATCAAACAAGGCAATCGAAAAAGCAAAATCAGACTACAAATCAATCAACACAATCAAAAAAAAATAGCCAGTCTACAAATCAACCTAGAAATTCAACTAGTCAGAATCAAAAACCTAACCAATCAACACACACAAGAGCAGGGAACAATGTTCAAGTGAAGCAAAAGAAAAAAAGAATTCACTGGTTCGAAACGTCGACCATTCTCCTGCTAATGGGCTTGGCTTATGCATTATATTTTTATTATCAGCTGTAATTTATAGTACTCCAAGTGTGTGAATGGTAACATATAGATATGAATTTTACTTTCATTAGGAGTATAGGTAAATGGTAATTAATCAATTAAAGGAATTTATAAAACAAAACAATATTAACAGAAGTAGTGTAATTGTGATTGGTGTTTCTGGAGGTCCAGACTCAATGGCGTTAGCCCATTCTTTTTTATCAATTAGAGAAGAATATGAGTTCTCGATTATTATCGCACATGTAGATCATATGTTTAGAGGACAAGAATCTTTAGATGATTTAGAATATGTTAAAAACTGGTGCCTCCAAAATAACGTTCAATATGAAGGTAAGAGCATAAATGTGAATCAGTATATCGAGGAAACGGGTTTAAGTAGTCAATTGGCGGCAAGGGAATGTCGATATCATTTTTTTGACGAAACGATGAAGAAATATGAAGCAAATTATTTAGCCTTAGGTCATCATGGAGAGGACCAAGTTGAGACAATTTTGATGCGGTTAGTAAGAGGTAGCTCGCAGGTCGGTTACGCTGGCATTAGGGAAAAGAGATCTTTTAGTACAGGCGAAATTATTCGTCCATTTTTAGATTTAAGAAAACAAGCATTAACTACATATTGTCACGAACAAAGTATTATCCCTCGAAAAGATCCAAGTAATGATAAAGATGTTTACACGAGAAATCGATTTAGACATCATATTTTACCTTTTATTTTTGAAGAAAATCCAACTGCACATAAAAGATTCCAACAGTTTAGTAGACAGCAATTGGAAGATGATTTATATTTAATGGAATTAACTGAAGACGCATTGAATACAGTTATAAAAAATAAAGAAAAGCAAGCAGTCACTATTGACGTTAAACAGTTTTTAAATGTGCCTATATCTTTACAAAGAAGATGTATTCAACTAATATTAGATTATGTCTACCTATCTATCCCTAAAGGCTTGACACAAGGGCATCTTAATTCAATTCTGACTTTATTACGAAATGAAAAATCCACGTGGGAGCAGCATTTACCTGGAGGACTTTTTGTCACACGCTCATATAATGAATGCATCTTTACATTCGTACAAATGAATGTGAAGGATTATACTATTTCTATTAATGAGCCTGGCGAGTACGAACTACCAAATGGTTTTTCAATTAAAGTTGAATTAAACAATCAATATTTTGAACAAAAAAATGACATGTTTATTTGTTCTGTCAAGGATGTTTCTTTTCCACTCATTGTTCGGAATCGAAAGAATGGTGATCGAATGTCATTAAAGGGTATGAATGGGTCAAAAAAGTTAAAAGATATATTTATTGATGAAAAAATGAAACAATCATTACGTGATGAATGGCCAATAATTACGGATAGTCAAAATAATATATTATGGGTACCTTTCGTAAAGAAATCTGCATTTGAAAGAAATTTTTCGACAGATGAGTCACTCATTGCAATACAGGTGGTTTCTAAGAGTTTCTAGGAGGAAAAAATGAAACAAGACATTCAACAAGTATTAGTAAGTGAAGAGGCAATTCAACAAAAAGTAGTAGAATTAGGTGCAGTACTAACAGAAGAGTACAAAGACCGCTTTCCACTAGTAGTGGGTGTTTTAAAAGGAGCTCTTCCGTTCATGTCTGATCTTATCAAGCATATTGATACATATATCGAAATTGATTTTATGGACGTTTCTAGTTATGGACATAGTACAGTTTCTTCTGGTGAAGTAAAAATTGTAAAAGATTTAAATACTTCTGTTGAAGGAAGAGATGTAATCATTCTAGAAGATATTATTGATAGTGGTCTAACTTTAAATTATTTAGTTGAACTATTTAAACACCGCAAAGCTAATACAGTTAAAATCGTTACTTTATTAGATAAGCCAAGCGGACGTAAAGCAAATATTGAGGCTGATTTAGTTGGCTTCGAAGTACCAGATGCTTTCGTAGTAGGATATGGTTTAGATTATATTGAACGTTATCGAAATCTGCCATATGTTGGCGTTTTAAAGCCTGAAGTTTACACGAAATAAGTCAAGTTTTATTCGTTTGTTTACATGGTATAACTATGCTACTATATAAAGTAATTAAATTGAAAGAGAGGAGGTTTGGAATTGAATCGAATTTTCCGTAATACAGTCTTTTACATATTAATCTTCTTAGTTGTGATTGGTGTTGTTACATATTTCAATGGGCCAGAATCTCAAGTTAAGAAAGTAAGTTACGATACATTTTATACTAAGTTACAAAAAGGAGATGTTAGCAGTTTAACATCTATCCAACCTAAAAATGGAGTGTACATAGTAAGAGGTCATTTTACAGATGTAAAAAAAGGCGAATCTTTCCAAACTCAAGTACCAATTAGTGACGAAACGACAAAAATAGTTAACAAAGCAGTTGCTGACTATAAAATAAAGGCTAATTGGAATCCAGCTGAAACAACAAGTGCGTGGGTGCAAATCTTCACTTCACTCATTCCATTTGTAATTATTTTCGTTCTTTTCTTCTTCCTAATGAATAATGCACAAGGTGGCGGAAGCCGTGTTATGAACTTTGGGAAGAGCAAAGCTCGTCTTTATAATGACGAGAAAAAGAAAGTACGATTTAAAGATGTTGCAGGTGCAGATGAAGAGAAGCAAGAGCTTGTTGAGGTAGTAGAGTTCTTGAAAGATCCTCGTAAATTTTCTGAATTAGGTGCAAGAATTCCTAAAGGGGTACTATTAGTAGGACCTCCCGGAACAGGTAAAACATTATTAGCAAGAGCTGTTGCAGGAGAAGCTGGAGTTCCATTCTTCTCAATCAGTGGTTCTGATTTCGTTGAAATGTTTGTAGGGGTCGGTGCTTCTCGTGTTCGTGATTTATTTGAAAATGCGAAGAAAAACGCTCCTTGTATCATATTTATTGATGAGATCGATGCTGTAGGTCGTCAACGTGGTGCTGGATTAGGCGGAGGTCACGATGAGCGTGAACAAACATTAAACCAGTTACTTGTTGAAATGGATGGTTTCGGTGCTAACGAAGGTATTATTATCATTGCTGCAACAAACCGTGCAGATGTTTTAGACCCAGCGTTATTACGTCCAGGTCGATTTGATAGACAGATTACGGTAGATCGTCCAGATGTAATAGGACGTGAAGCGGTATTAAAAGTACATTCAAGAAATAAACCATTGGCTCCAGATGTAGACTTAAAAGCTATTGCTCAAAGAACTCCTGGATTCTCTGGTGCAGATTTAGAGAATTTATTAAACGAAGCGGCATTAGTTGCGGCTCGTCGTGATAAAAAGAAAATCGATATGCTTGATATTGACGAAGCAACTGACCGTGTAATTGCGGGACCTGCTAAGAAAAATAAAGTTATATCTGAAAAAGAGCGAAAAATTGTTGCGTTCCACGAAGCTGGGCATACGGTTATTGGCCAAGTGTTAGATGAAGCTGAAATGGTTCATAAAGTAACAATTGTACCTCGTGGTCAAGCTGGTGGTTATGCAGTAATGCTTCCAAAAGAAGATCGTTACTTTATGACAAAACCAGAATTACTTGATAAAATTACAGGTCTACTTGGTGGACGTGTTGCTGAAGAAGTGGTATTTGGTGAAGTAAGTACAGGCGCTCATAATGACTTCCAACGTGCAACAGGTATTGCTCGTCGTATGGTTACTGAGTTCGGTATGAGCGATAAGCTAGGGCCATTACAATTTGGTCAATCTCAAGGAGGAAGTGTATTCCTTGGTAGAGACTTTAATAATGAACAAAATTATAGTGATAAAATTGCTTATGAAATCGACGTAGAGATTCAAACAATCATTAAAGACTGTTATGCAAAAGCAACTGATATTATTAAGACGCATCGCGAAAAATTAGACTTGCTTGCTAACACATTATTAGAAGTGGAAACTTTAGATGCAAAAGCAATTAAGAGTCTTTGGGAACAAGGCACGCTTCCTACATCTCCAACTTCAAATGATGAGATTAAAGTCAACATTTCTAAAAAGAATGATGAACCAACTGAGCCTAAAATCACTGAATAAAAAATTAAGAGTGTCTTTCTAGACACTCTTTCTTTTGTTTATTGGTGAAAAGTCAAGTAAGCCAAGAACATGGGAAATTAGGTTCATTTAAGCGTTTTAATAAACCAATACGATCCATGTCCACAGCAGAAAGCATCTATTTTTAAACTACTATCAACTTGTGTTATCATTATTTTTATAATGATTAAAAAATGTACTTGAAACTAAAAATATAAAATAAAAGTTTTATTTTTGAAATGGAGAGACGGTGGATTATATGTTATTTGTAATCGATGTAGGAAATACAAATACTGTTTTAGGTGTTTACCAAGAAGACGAGTTAATACATCATTGGAGAATTG
This sequence comes from Gottfriedia sp. NPDC057948, assembly GCF_042887255.1. Lineage (NCBI taxonomy): Bacteria > Bacillati > Bacillota > Bacilli > Caryophanales > Bacillaceae > Gottfriedia > Gottfriedia sp. NPDC057948. The sequence continues at coordinate 10,522 of NZ_JBHVPN010000024.1, read as the reverse complement.
AGACGAATCGTTATAAAACAGAAGATGAGTACGGTATGGTCATTGGTTCATTACTTGAATATGCAGGTATTGGTTTTGATGAGTTTCATGCAGTTATTATTTCATCAGTAGTCCCACCGATTATGTTCTCACTGGAAAGAATGGCAACAAAATACTTTAAACAAAAGCCACTAATCGTTGGTCCTGGTATAAAAACAGGTTTAAACATAAAATATGATAATCCGAAAGAAGTTGGCGCAGACCGAATTGTTAATGCGGTTGCTGGAATTGCACAATACGGAAGTCCGCTGATTATTGTTGATTTCGGAACAGCTACTACATATTGTTATATAGATGAAAATAAAAATTATATCGGTGGAGCAATTGCACCAGGGATCAATATTTCAACAGAAGCACTCTATACAAAGGCTTCAAAACTGCCTCGTATAGAGCTTTCTAGACCTTCTAATATTGTCGGTCGTACAACTGTAGAAGCAATGCAGGTTGGAATCCTATACGGTTATGTAGGTCAAGTTGAAGGTATTGTAAAACGAATGAAAGCTCAAGCAAAGGTAGAACCTACTGTTATAGCAACAGGCGGACTTGCATCATTAATATCTAAGGAATCGGATATCATTGATGTCATGGATCCATATTTAACATTAAAAGGTCTACATTTAATTTATAAACGAAATTCATAAAAAGGGGTAAAACATGAAAGATTATTTAGTAAAAGTATTAGCTTTTAACGGTGAAGTCCGTGCATATAGCGTTAGATCAACAAATATTGTAAAAGAAGCTCAAGAACGTCATGACACTTGGTCAAACGCTTCTGCTGCATTAGGTCGTACACTAACAGCTGCAACAATGATGGGTGCTATGTTAAAAGGCGATGAAAAGTTAACTTTAAAGGTTGAAGGTAATGGCCCAATTGGCCATATTTTAGTCGATAGTAATGCAAAAGGTGAAGTACGAGGATATGTACAGAATCCGCATGTACAAACTGAACTTAACAAACATGGAAAAATAGATGTAGCTAAAGCAGTTGGTACTGTAGGCACAATCTCGGTTGTTAAAGATATTGGTATGAGAGAACCTTTCACAGGCTCGGTACCTATTGTATCAGGTGAACTTGGTGAAGACTTTACTTACTATTTTGCTGTATCTGAACAAACACCTTCATCTGTAGGTGTCGGAGTATTAGTAAACCCAGATCATTCGATTTTAGCAAGTGGAGGATTTATTATTCAAATCTTACCTGGTGCAAGTGAAGAATGTATCACGCAAATTGAAAATCGTTTAAAAACAATTAAACCAGTTTCTAAACTAATTGAAGAAGGCCTGACTCCAGAAGAAATTTTATATGAAGTGTTAGGAAAAGAAGAAGTTAAAGTTTTAGAAACGATGGATGTAAAATTCCAATGTCAATGCTCAAGAGAGCGAATTGAGGGTGCTCTTTTAAGTGTTGGTAAACAAGAATTAGAATTAATTTTAGAAGAGGATGGAGAAGCAGAAGTAACATGTCATTTCTGTAATCAACCTTATCATTATTCTGGTGAACAATTAAAAGAATTAATTAACAAATTGTAGTTGAAAATTAAAGGAATTTGTCGAGCTTTCTTTTCATAATTTATTATGAATTTCATACAAGTTATGTATAGGAGAAAGTAATTGACAGATTCTTTTGTTTTTTACATAATGTATATTAAACAGGTCAATATACTAGGAATTAGGAGTGGATGGAATGAAAGTTGCAAATTCAGTTTACGAATTAATCGGTAGAACTCCAATTGTAAAACTTAACAGATTAGTAGACGAGGACAGCGCGGAAATATACTTAAAACTAGAGTTTATGAATCCTGGTAGCAGTGTTAAAGATCGTATTGCTCTTGCTATGATTGAGGATTCTGAGAAAAAAGGTTTAATAAAACCAGGTGATACAATTATTGAACCAACTAGTGGAAATACTGGTATCGGATTAGCAATGGTAGCAGCTGCTAAAGGCTATAAATCAATTCTAGTAATGCCAGAAACAATGAGTATTGAGAGACGAAACTTATTACGTGCATATGGCGCAGAATTAGTTCTAACTCCAGGCCCTGAAGGAATGGGAGGAGCAATTCGTAAAGCTGATGAATTAGCAAAAGAAAATGGATATTTCGTTCCACAACAGTTTAATAATATTGCAAATCCTGAAGTCCACCGTTTAACAACTGGTCCTGAAATTGTTGAGCAAATGGGAGACCAACTTGATGCATTTATTTCAGGAGTAGGTACTGGAGGAACAATCTCCGGTGTAGGAGCTGTTTTAAAAGAAGCTTACCCTGGAATTAATATCGTCGCTGTTGAACCTGAAGACTCTCCAGTTTTATCAGGTGGTAAACCAGGTCCGCATAAAATTCAAGGTATTGGAGCAGGTTTTATCCCTGAAACATTGAACACGGATATTTATGATGAAATCGTTCAAATCAAAAATGACGATGCAATGGAGACGGCTAGAAAAGTAGCAAAAGAAGAAGGTATACTTGTAGGTATTTCTTCTGGTGCTGCAATTAGTGCTGCGTTACAAGTTGCAAAAAAACTTGGAAAAGGTAAAAAAGTACTTGCGATCATTCCAAGTAATGGAGAGCGTTATTTAAGTACAGCATTATTCCAATTTGAGTAATTTTTTGATGGATTAAATAATAAATTTAAAATCCCTTTGCAAGTGAGCAAAGGGGTTTTTTGTTTTTCCATAAAATGCTTTGATGTATACTTCTTACTTTTTGTGTAAAATGAAAAAAGAAGCGCTATCAGAGGGGGATATTCACATGAATTATGAAATCTTTTCAAAAGTTATCAATTATACTACACCTTTCTTTAAATACTTTGTAGAAACGGTAAAAGAGAAAAAGAATGCCGTACTTCTTGAGAGTGGTCGTGACGGACGATATTCAATTATGGCATCTAATCCTGTTGCGAAGTTATATGGAAAGGATAATAAATTAACGGCCGAAATAGGGATTGAAGAGTGCTCTGAAAAAGTGGAGTATGAAGGAAATCCAATTGATTTAGCAAAGGAATATCTATCTAAATACACAGTGGAAAAAAGAGATGACCTACCACCATTTCAAGGTGGGGCAATCGGTTATTTCACATATGACTGTAACCATTATATCGAAGACCTACCAACAATGGCTGAGGATGTCTACAATATTCCAGATGTTTATTTATTAATCTTCCATGAAGTGGTTATTTATGACCATCAAGAAAATCAATTATATTTTATTGTTATAGATGAAATGAATAATGCTGTTAAGGCACAAGAACGAATTGACTCTTTAGAAGAATTCTTCATTAGTGAAATAGAGCAAATTGATTTATCTAGAAGAATTTCTACCGAAGAGGTTGAAAAAACAATTTATATGTCTGAACAAAAATTTACGGATGCTGTTGGAAACGTTAAAGAATATATCAGTGCGGGGGATGTATTCCAGGTGAATTTATCCGTGCTACAATCTGAGACGCTTGTAACAGATCCACTATATATATATGAGCAGCTTAGAGAAATAAATCCTTCACCATATATGTCCTATTTAGATTTTGATGAGTTTCAAATTGTTAGTTGCTCACCAGAGCTATTAGTAGCAAAGCGTGATCAAGAAGTTTGGACAAGACCAATAGCAGGTACAAGGTCTCGTGGTAAAACAGTTGAAGAAGAACAACAACTGATGGAAGAACTACGTTCAAATGAAAAAGAACAAGCTGAGCATATTATGCTAGTTGATCTAGAGCGCAATGATTTAGGAAGAGTATGTGAATATGGAACTGTTGAAGTAGACGAACTATTAGTAATCGAAAAGTATTCGCATGTAATGCACCTTGTTTCAAATGTTAGAGGTGAGCTACAAAAGGATAAAGATTCATTTGATTTATTAAAAGCAGTATTTCCCGGGGGAACAATAACAGGAGCTCCAAAAATCCGTACGATGGAAATTATTGAAGAACTAGAACCAACCAAGCGTGGCATTTATACAGGTTCTGTTGGATGGATTAGCTTCACAGGAGATATGGAGTTAAATATTACGATTCGAACAATGGTTACAAAAGATCAGCAAGCATTTGTACAAGCTGGTGCTGGCATTGTTATTGATTCTAATCCAAAACATGAATATTTAGAAAGTCTTAAGAAAGCTCAAGCTTTATGGACAGCTAAGAAAGTAAGCGAAGAAAAAGCAAAGTTGGGTGGGAATGTAAAATGATATTAATGATTGATAATTATGATTCATTTACCTATAATCTAGTTCAATATTTAGGCGAATTAGGTGAAGAGTTAATTGTAAAACGAAATGATGAAATTACTTTAGAAGAAATCGAAGCATTAGCCCCGACTTATTTGATGATTTCACCAGGACCTTGTACACCGAACGAAGCTGGAATCAGTTTAAAAGCAATTGAACACTTTGCTGGGAAGATCCCAATTTTAGGCGTATGCTTAGGTCACCAATCAATCGCTCAAGTGTTTGGAGGAGACGTAGTACGTGCAGAACGCTTAATGCACGGAAAAACATCGGCAATTACACATGAAGGTTTAGGAGTATTTAATGATTTACCATCACCAATTGATGTTACACGATATCACTCTTTAATTGTAAAAAAAGAAACGTTCCCTGAGGAGCTTGAAATAACAGCTTGGACGAATGAGGGAGAAATCATGGCTTTAAAACATAAGACATTACCGATTGAAGGAGTACAATTTCACCCGGAATCAATTATGTCACAATTCGGTAAAGAAATGCTTAGAAACTTTTTACAAGCATATAAACCGTCTAGGAGTGCAGTATGAAACTATATTTTAATGGAGAATACTTGAACGATCATGAAGTGAAAATATCTCCATTTGATCATGGCTTTTTATATGGATTAGGAGTATTTGAAACATTTCGGATCTATAATGGGCATCCATTTTTATTATTTGATCATTTAAAGCGTTTGAGAAAGTCGTTATTGAACCTGAATATCGAGTGGAATTTGCTAGATGAGGAAATTCAATTGATTTTAAATAGGTTAATTGAATTAAATGGATTACAAGATGCGTATATACGTCTGAATGTTTCAGCAGGTGAAGGTGAAATAGGTTTATACACTGGTAAATATTCAAATCCAAATACCATCATTTTTATTAAACCTATGCATGAAAGTAATATCTTAGAGAAAGAAGGGGTAATACTAAATACCCCTCGAAACTCTCCTGAAGGAAAAGAACGATTAAAGTCTCATCATTATTTAAATAATATTATCGGGAAAAAAGAGATTGGTAACTCACCAAATATAGAAGGAGTCTTTTTAAACAAAGATGGGTTTCTTTCAGAAGGTATCGTTTCAAATCTCTTCTTTATTAACCAAGATCGATTATATACACCACACGTTGATACGGGAATTTTGAATGGGATAACGAGACAGTTCGTGATTCATTGGGCTAAATTAAAAGGGATTACAGTTGAAGAGGGCTTCTACACGGAGCAAGAGCTGTTAAAAGCGGATGAAATATTTATTTCAAACTCAATCCAAGAAATTATTCCCGTTACAGTAATTGGCGAGCGGCTCTTTAATGTTAGTGAAAGTAGCATAATAAAAGATTTGCAAAAGGACTATAGACTGCACCGAAAATCCTTATTAAGCATGAATGAAATGGAAAGAAGTGAACAAGCGTGAGAAGAACAACAAAACCCTTGATTTGTGGAAATTACTCATTACCAATTCAGAATGAAACTATTGTAATGGGGATTTTAAATGTAACCCCGGACTCGTTTTCTGATGGTGGTCGATACAACGAGATTGAATTAGCGATACAACATGCAAAGAAGTTAATTGCTGATGGAGCAAAAATCATAGATGTAGGTGGGGAATCGACAAGACCTGGAGCTGCCATAGTCGACGAAGACGAAGAGTTAAGAAGAGTTGTTCCGATTATTAAAGCATTAGCTAAAGAAATTGACGTCCCAATTTCCATTGATACTTATAAATCTGAAGTGGCAAAGCAAGCCGTTGAAGCTGGCGCAACAATCATTAATGATGTTTGGGGGGCAAAGAAAGACCCTAAAATTGCTGAAGTGGCTGCTGCGTACAATGTTCCAATTTGTTTAATGCACAATCGAACAGATGAAAACTATTATAGTTTAATGAGTGATCTTGTCTGTGATTTAGTTGAAAGTATTAATATAGCCAAACGCGCAGGCGTAAAGGATGAAATGATTATTTTGGATCCAGGTGTTGGTTTTGCGAAATCAGCTGAGCAGAATTTAGAAGTTTTAAACCAAATGGAGCAAATTAAAGCGCTAGATTATCCTGTGTTACTTGGTACTTCTAGAAAAAGGTTTATAGGGGAGATTCTTGGTACTGAAGTACATGAGCGAATGGAAGGTACAGGGGCTACGGTCTGTTTAGGAATTACGAAAGGCTGCGAAATTGTACGAGTACATGATGTATTAGCGATTTCCCGTATGGCTAAAATGATGGACGCTATGTTAAAGATTGGAGTAAAAAATGGATAAAATTTATGTAACAGGTATGAGGTTTTATGGATACCATGGTGTATTTAAAGAGGAGAAAACATTAGGGCAACGATTTAATGTGGACTTAATTGTCGAATTAGATACAAAAAAAGCAGGAGAAACAGATGATTTGGCGTATTCAGTAAGTTACGCAGACTTATTTAAAACCTGCGAAGAAGTAGTTCAAGGTCAGTCTTATGATTTAGTTGAATCAGTGGCTGAAGAAATTGCTAAACAAATATTAAATACATATGATTTAATTCAACAATGTACTGTAAAAGTCATAAAACCAGATCCACCAATACCAGGACATTATGATTTTGTAGCAGTTGAAATAACAAGAGGTCGCATATGAAAAATGAATCATATTTAAGTTTAGGAACAAATATAGGCGACCGAGAAGGTTTTCTTACAAAGGCTATTAGGGAATTAGTGAATCATCCCGACATTCAAGTAGAACAAATCTCTTCTATCTATGAAACAGACCCAGTTGGATACACAGACCAAGATCCATTTTTAAATCTCGTTATTAAAATTTCTACCAATTTGACACCACTTCAATTACTTGATGTTACGCAAGGAATCGAAAAAGGTCTTGGCAGAAAAAGGGAATTACGTTGGGGTCCAAGAACGATAGACCTTGACATTTTACTCTATAATCACGAAGATATAGAAGTTGAGCACCTAAGAATACCGCACCCGAGAATGTTTGAAAGAAGCTTTGTATTAATCCCCTTAAAAGAAATTAACCAATCAATTAAGGTTGAAACTAAATTTTTAGAGGATAAAGGAGTTCGATTATGGAAGCTGAAAAGTGGGGTAGACGGATTAGGGCTTTTAGAAAATTAAAAGGTTTTACCCAAGAAGGTTTTGCAAAAAACCTTGGAGTTTCTGTTTCTGTGTTAGGTGAAGTTGAGCGAGGGAATCGTATGCCGACTGAACAATTTTTGCATGATTGTGCAAAACAATTAAAAGTAAGTGTAGAGGAATTATCAATATAGAGTTTTATTGTAATAGAAGGAGGATGGGATGTGCTGAAAATTGGTGACATCGAGATGAAAAATCCCGTCGTATTAGCACCGATGGCCGGAGTTTGTAACTCAGCTTTCCGTTTAACCGTAAAAGAATTTGGTGCAGGTTTAGTTTGTGCAGAAATGGTAAGTGATAAAGCAATTCTTAACAATAATAAAAGAACATTAGATATGCTTTATATGGATGAACGTGAAAAGCCATTAAGCCTACAAATTTTTGGTGGTGAAAAATCAACATTAGTTGAAGCTGCTAAGTACGTTGACGAAAATACGAATGCAGATATTATTGATATTAATATGGGATGTCCTGTTCCTAAGATTACAAAAGTAGACGCAGGAGCTAAATGGCTTTTAGACCCAAACAAAATTCACGAAATGGTATATGCTGTAGCACAGAATGTAAGTAAACCAGTTACAGTTAAAATGCGTCTTGGATGGGATGACGATCATATTTATGTTGTAGATAATGCAAAAGCAGTTGAAGCAGCGGGTGGAAAAGCAGTTGCGGTCCATGGACGAACTCGTTATCAAATGTATGAAGGGAAATCTGATTGGAGCTGGATTAAAGAAGTTAAAAATCAGGTTTCGATTCCTGTAATCGGTAATGGTGATGTGGAGACTCCTCAAGATGCCAAGCGTATGTTAGATGAAACAGGCTGTGATGGTGTAATGATTGGTCGTGCTGCATTAGGAAATCCATGGATGATTTATCGTACAGTTAAATACTTGGAATCTGGTGTATTAATGCCTGAACCAGAAGCACGTGAAAAAATTGATGTCTGTTTATTGCATTTAGACCGATTAATTGATTTGAAAAATGAACATGTAGCTGTAATGGAAATGAGAAAACATGCAGCATGGTATTTAAAAGGTTTGAAAGGCACTGCATTAGTTCGAAACCAAATTAACGAGGTTAGTACTCGTACCCAAATGGTTGAAGTATTAACAACATACGTTAATGAAGTGGAAGGAAAAATGAAAGCTACTCAAGCTTTGTAAGTTTGACAGGTTTCGCTTGACAAAATATAATAAGTTATAGTAAACAAAACTGCCAGATCGAAATACTGGCAGTTTTTCTATTAAAATCATATTGTATTTAAATATTTAATGAATAATTACGTGGAGTTGAGAAAATGAGTCACGAAGAATTAAATGATCAAGCCCTTATACGTAGGGAGAAATTAAAAACACTTGAAGGAAAAGGTATCGATCCATTCGGTAAAAAGTTTGTGCGCACACATTCTTCAAATGATTTATTAGCACAATTTGACCAGTTTTCCAAGGAAGAATTAGAAGAAAAAGCGATTGTTGTTTCATTAGCAGGTCGAGTAATGACTAAACGTGGTAAAGGTAAAGCCGGATTTGCACATGTTCAAGATTTAAATGGACAAGTTCAAATCTATGTTCGTAAAGATGCTGTAGGCGAAGAACAATATGATATCTTTGATATTACTGATTTAGGTGACATTGTAGGTGTTACTGGTGTGGTATTTAAAACGAATGTAGGGGAATTATCTATTAAAGTTAAAGAATACACATTCCTTTCAAAAGCGTTATTACCACTTCCTGATAAATTCCATGGTTTACAAGATGTTGAACAACGTTACCGTCAAAGATATTTAGATCTAATGAATATGGATAGCCGACAAACATTTATTGCTCGCAGTAAAATTATCCAATCTATGAGACGTTATTTAGATAGCCAAGGTTATTTAGAAGTTGAAACTCCTATGCTACATGCTATTGCAGGTGGAGCTTCTGCAAGACCGTTTATCACTCATCATAACGCGCTTGATATGGAATTATATATGCGTATTGCAATTGAGTTGCACTTAAAACGACTAATTGTAGGTGGACTTGAAAAAGTTTATGAAATTGGTCGTGTATTCCGTAATGAAGGTATTTCTACTCGTCATAACCCAGAGTTTACGATGATTGAATTATATGAAGCTTATGCTGATTATGCAGACATTATGGAACTTACTGAGAACCTAATTGCTCATATCGCTAAAGAAGTTTTAGGTACTACTACTATTCCTTACGGTGAGTACACAGTCAACCTAGAGCCAAAATGGACTAGACTTCATATGGTAGATGCGATTAAAGAAGCTTGTGGAGTAGATTTCTGGCCAGAGATGTCAGTTGAGCAAGCAAGACAATTTGCTAAAGAACATAATGTTGAAGTTAATGAGAATATGTCTGTTGGTCATATTATTAACGAATTCTTTGAACAAAAAGTTGAAGAAACATTAATTCAACCTACATTTATTTATGGTCACCCTGTAGAAATTTCACCGCTTGCGAAAAAGAATGCTGACGATCCACGTTTTACTGATCGTTTTGAGTTATTTATTGTGGCACGTGAACATGCTAACGCATTTACAGAGTTAAATGATCCAATTGACCAAAAAGAGCGTTTTGAAGCACAGCTTAAAGAACGTGAGCTTGGTAATGACGAAGCACATATGATGGATGATGATTATATCGAAGCATTAGAGCATGGTATGCCACCAACTGGTGGTCTTGGAATAGGTATTGATCGATTAGTTATGTTGTTAACTAATTCTCCTTCAATCCGTGACGTTCTATTGTTCCCATTAATGAGACATAAATAAGATTTAACGAACTGGCTAAAGGGATACTTTAGCCAGTTTTTTTATGATTGATGTATCTTTTTAATAGAATAAGGACATCATTTATTTATTGGAATCTGGTAGAAACTATCTGAATAAAAAGAATTTAAAATTAGGTATTGTATTTTGTTTTTATAGGTGTTATATTATTAAACGTTGTCACATTAATACGAAATGACAACGAAAAAAACTTTTAAAAAAACATTGACAACATTCAACAGAAAATGTTAAGATGTTTAAGTCGCCTCAGAGCGACAAAGTGAACTTTGAAAACTAAACAAAACATGAAGTAAACGTCAATTATTAGTTTTTTGAGCAATACAAGATTTAAACTTAACTTTTATGG
>NZ_JBHVPN010000023.1:0-55506 GCF_042887255.1 Gottfriedia sp. NPDC057948 | reverse complement strand
TAATGAAATTGCTCAAACATATTAACATTTAAAGATCTAAAAATGCTAATTTTATCATTATAAAATGTTCACTTAAATTCCGTTTCCCCTATTGACGATTTTATATTTCAACACTCTGAAGCCACCTTATAGGGTGGCTTTAAATTGGTGAAAATGAGTTTGTCATTAGTTTTCTGCAAAAGTACATAACCATGAACGAGTTATGAGTAAGTATTTTTCAACATTTTGCTATTGTACTTCCTCATGAAGCAGTTATGAGGAAGTACAATTCAACTTTTAGCTATTTAACTTCCTCATGAGCCCGTCATGAGGAAGCAAATTACAATTTTTAGCTATTTAAGTTCCTCATGAACCCGTCATGAGGAAGCAAATTACAATTTTAAGCTATTTAAGTTCCTCATGAACCCGTCATGAGGAAGCAAATTATAATTTTTAGCTATTTAAGTTCCTCATGAAGCAGTCATGAGGAAGTAAATTACGATTTTAAGTTATTTAAGTTCCTCATGAAGCAGTCATGAGGAAGTAAATTACGATTTTTAGCTATTTAAGTTCCTCATGAACCCGTCATGAGGAAGCAAATTACAATTTTTATCTACTTAACTTCCTCATGAACCAGGTATGAGGAAGTATATTTCACTTTTCAGCTAATTAACATCCTCATGAAGCAGCAAATTTCAATTCATTGCTTTCGATAAATCAAATACATATTCAAATCGGCAATCGAACAATAAATGTACTACCATTTCCTAATACACTTTCTACTATTATATTATCGCCGTGAGCATTAGAGTTGAATTAGTTTTAAGATGAAGATCCCCAATTATAGAAAGGGGATTATTTTTTTTTGAAAAAATTCCAATATAACGATTTAAATGTAGCTTAAAGACCGATTTTGTGAAGATCTGTTTATGAAGCCATTCGTTCATTTAAATAAAAGGGAAAAAATTGTAAAGTTTAATAGTCTTGTAAACTGTATAATCAAAATGTACTATTTTAATATAGGACTGGGGGACGTTATGGAAGAGAAAAAATGGTCGATTATTTTAAGCGTACTTTTTTTATTGTTTGTTTATGTACTTATTCATTTTGAAATAAATGCTAGAAATATTGAAAATTCAGTTCAAAAATTACAGGATCGAGAAGTAGAACCGAAGAAAAAACTCCATTTTGTCCTTATTTCGCAGGAGTTTGATAATCCTTATTGGAGGAAAGTACAAGAAGGGGCAGATGTTGCTGCAGAAAAATATGGAGTGAATGTTGAGTACATCGGTCCTTTACGTACAAGTCCGGAAGAACAAATTAAGTTATTAGAAAAGGCAATTGCTTCTCAGGTGGATGGTATCATCGTGCAAAGTTTGGATGAGAATACTTTTTCGCCCGTAATTAATAAAGCGGTTACACAACATATTCCTGTTATTACAATTGATACAGATGCGCCAAAAAGTAAGCGCATTGCTTATGTTGGTACAAATAATTTTAGGGCGGGAGGGCAGTTAGGAAAAGTTGTTGTAGAGGAAACGAATGGTGTTGGGAAAATTGGCGTTATTATAGGGAGTGAAAAGTCGGAAAGTCAGCAGGCGAGACTAAACGGATTTTTAAGTATTGTTAAAAAGCATCCGAAATTAGTAGTAAAGGATATTGAGTCCTCTAATATATCGATTATTCAAGCAAAGCTTCAAACTGAAAGTATGCTTCGTAATAATAAAGACATTTCAGTTATGGTTGGTACGAGTGCTTTAGACGCGATTGGCATTTTGAATGCATCAAAAAATTTAAAGTTAAATCAAGTTGAGATCTTTGGATTTGATAACATTGAAGGTACACTCCAAGCAGTTCAAGATGATGCGATTAAAGCAACGGTTATTCAGAAGCCATATGAAATGGGCTTTCAATCTGTAGGTTTATTAATCGACTGGTTACATGGAAAAGTTATTAATAAAGAAAATTTTACACCAACCGAGGTGGTGACGAAAGAAACGTTGATCAGGAGGAGAAACGTTGAAAATTAGGACAAAGTTATTTATTTTTATTCCTATTTTAGTTATTTTATTAAATCTAGTTTCATTTTTTATATTTGAAAATGGTAAGAAGGTTCAAGAGAGTTATAATTTAATGATTAATAAAATATTTTTATATAAACAAATCTCTTCTGAAACTCAGGAAAACTTAAGTTTAGTTAGTAGTTATATTATTAATCCGCAGCCAAAAAACTATCGATCAATTTTGCAGCATAAAAGCAACTTACAAAAATTAAAAAAGGAATTGTTAACACATAATGCTACTAAAAATAATCAGCTTGTGTTAGAAAACTTTACCCATATGATTGATTCTTTTCTAGAGTTAGAATCATCGATTACAGATAATTTAGTCTCACAAAATTTTTCAAGTTATACAGATCAATACCGAGATATAGAGAAAATATCAGGGTTTATTAGAGAGGATAGTCAAAACTTAGTTGATTTAGAGCTTAGTAATTATCAGCCTATTTTTCGAAAGATTATTGCAAATACTCAGTCAATGAATCAATTAGGTGTCCAGTTGTTCGTTATAACGACGATCATTAGTATTGTTTTTGCCATTTGGTTGTCTAGAAGTATCGTCATTCCAATCAATCGATTAGTTTATATGGCTAAACAAATTGGTAAAGGTAATTTTAATGTGGACCCACCTACATTGTATCGAAATAATGAAATCGGTATTCTTGGTAAGATTCTCAATGAAATGTCTAAAAACCTAAGTAATTTAATGATAAAAAATATTGAAATAGTAGAGAAGGATCGCCTTGTAAAGGAGCTTGAGTTAAAAGCTTTACAAAGTCAGATCAACCCGCATTTCCTGTTCAATACGTTAAACGTTATATCTAAGTTAGCTTATATTGAAGGGGCTGAGCAAACGAGCGATCTAACTGTATCGACCTCGAATTTGCTACGTTATAATTTACGAAAATTAGACGTGCCTGTAACTCTTTTGGAAGAAGTTAGAAATGCCGAGGAATATTTTTCGATTCAAAAGGCGAGGTTTAGAGATCGTGTACGCTTTGAATTAAATATAGATGAGTCTTGTTTAGGAAATAAAGTTCCTTGTTTAACATTGCAACCACTTCTTGAAAACGCATTTATACACGGTATCGAGGGGATGGAGCAAGGAGCAGTAATAGGGATTACAATCAAGAATCATGAAAAATATATTTACATCGAAATTTATGATAATGGTGCTGGTATGAAAGAAGAGACTAGAGAGGCTCTTTTAACGTCGTCTATGCCGATCATCTCTCAAAAAAGCTCAACTGGATTAGGTACAACAAATGTGTTTAAACGCTGGCGCCTCTTTTTTGAAGAAGAAGATATTGTTGATATCAAAAGTGAAATAAATAAAGGGACAACCATTATATTAAAGCTTCCTGTCTCATCAAAATTTTAAAATTAAAGGAGGTACCCATGTATCGTTTATTAATTGTTGATGATGAACCATTAGAGCGCGAGGGACTTGAACTGATGATTAACCGTTCAATGCCTAATCTATTTCAATTTGAACAGGCTGAAAATGGACGAGTTGCGATTGGAAAATCAATAGAATACCAGCCTCATATTATCTTTATGGATATAAAAATGCCTGGTATTCAAGGGCTTGAAGCTGTATCGGTTATAAAGCAAAAACTACCTGATACAAAAATATTCATTGTCACTGCCTATGACTATTTTACGTATGCACAAGAAGCCATTTCCTTAGGTGTTAAAGATTATATTTTAAAGCCTGCTAAAAAGGATCATATCATCTCTTTACTTCAAAAGATGATCGATGAAATTGAAGAGGACCATAAGAAAAGACTACAAGAGTTAGAGGCTATTGAAAATTTATCGATTATACGTCCTCTCACTGAAAATGAATATACGTTAATGTTAATGTTTAATACTGTACAAGAATTAAACGTTTCTCAATTGTCTGGTATTCTAGGTTTTGAAATTGAGTTAGGTTATGCGAACGTCATTAAATTGCCTAAAGAAATTAGTCAAAATGACAAGGAGCAGAGGAGAATTTATGAATGTGTTAGGCATTTTATGAAATCTTCGAGGAATTGTTTAATTAGCCCGGTTGTAGATGGCCAATTAGCGATATTTACTCCAGTACAGCCAAATCGAGAAGCCGATCTTCAATCACTTGTACTTTATCAAGATGCTTTAAAAACCATTGAATACATAGAAAATCAAACTGGTTATCAAACAGTGATTGGTATTGGGTCTTTAAAGCAAGGAATTGAAGGATTACGACAATCTTATAATGAGGCATTTCATGCAAGTTTAGAATGTGATGAGTTAACACGTGTTAATCTGCATTCAGTAAATCTTTCTTTAAGTATACCGGATGAGGAAAAACAAGTTTTAATTGATACTTTTAGAAAAGCTGATTTGGAAGAAGTTATGAACCAATTTAATAATTTGTATGAAAGATTTGTTAATTATCATGTTAAGCAAGTTAGAAGGGAATTAAATTCACTATTTAATCAAATTTTCCAATCTCTCCGTAGTTCATCGATTGAAGTTGAGAAATTTCATATTCCAGACATTAATGAAATCAGTCAATTGAAGATGTTTGTGGAGCAACAAATCATTAATTTAATTACAAAGATCGATCGAGAAAAAGAAATCAAAACGAATCATCTGATGATACTGGCGAGGGAATATATCGCTCATCACTTCATTGAGGATCTCTCACTTGAGCAAGTGGCTAATTATTTAAAATTGAATCCAGTCTACTTTAGCAAACTATTTAAAAAGCAAACAGGTGAGACTTTCAGTGATTATTTAATGAATTTGAGAATCAATAAAGCAAAACAATTAATGGAAAAAAGAGAATTGAATTTAAAAGAAATTTGTTACCAAGTGGGCTATAATGATCCAAATTATTTTAGCCGAGTATTTAAAAAATGTACGAATGAATCTCCTAAGGAATATCGAAAAAAGGTATTAATGAATATTTAAAGAGAATAAGAGGAGAATTTGAATACTTGAATTTGAACTGATAAACGATTATTTACTGTATTTGAATATTTATTGTTAAAAGAGTCTAACGACATACTTAATGATCGTATTTACGAATTGCTTTTTAATTTGTACATACTTTTATTGAGTTTTCTGTTTGACTCTTTTTTTGGTTTTAAACGAAATTATCTGCACTAATATGTCCCGAAGTTAAGATAATGCTAGTTTTAATATTCTGAATGTAAACGTTTTCTGAGTTTAGGTAAATTAGTGCAGATAATAGACAAAAGAGTGAAGGAAATGGGTAAGCGTTTCCAATAAAAATCGTGATAACCTTATTTATGTAAGCGTAACCAGAAAAAAAGGGGGAAACACTTTGAAAAAGTTATCAAAGATTTTTGCAATAATTTCAGTATTTTTAGTAATGACTCTTGTTGCAGCTGGATGTGGATCTTCAGCAACATCAAGTGATAGCACTTCTGCTGGTAAGAAAAGTAAAAATGGTAAAGTTGATATTGGTATCGTTTTACCTACGAAAGATGAGCCACGTTGGACTCAAGATGAAACTCGCTTTAAAAATGCTTTAAAAGATACAGATTATTCAGTTGAAATTTTATTCTCACAAGGTGACTCTGCTAAAGAAAAAGCAAACGTTGATTCTTTAATTGCAAAAGGCATCAAAGTTTTAATTATTTGTCCTCAAGACGGTGCTGCTGCTGCTGCTTCAGCTGAAGCTGCAAAAGCTGCTGGTGTTAAAGTAATTTCTTACGATCGTTTAATTACAGGTACTGACGCAGTTGATTACTATGTATCATTCGATAGCGTTGCTGTAGGTGCTGCACAAGCACAATATCTTGTAGACCATGCTTCAGGTAAATCAGGTCAACCTTTATACCTATATGCAGGTGCTGCATCTGATAACAATGCATTCTTATTCTTCCAAGGTGCTTGGAAAGTTCTTCAACCAAAAATTGCTGATGGTACATTCAAAGTTGAGAATTCAGCAGCTGCAAATAGCTTAAAAGCTAAAGCTGATTTAACTCGTGATGAGCAAGCAAAAATTATCGGTCAAGTTACAACTAACTGGGACTTCAATGTAGCTAAAAACTTAACTGCATCTAACTTAACAAAAGCTTCAAAAGCTGATAAAGGCGATGTATTAGTTCTTGCTCCAAACGATGGAACTGCTCGTTCAATCGCAGATACATTTAAATCAGATAAAGACATATCTTCATATGTAATTTCTGGTCAAGATGCTGAAAAAGCTTCTGTACAATACATTATCGATGGCAAACAATCTATGACTGTTTTCAAAGATGTTCGTACTTTAGTTAAAGATGCAATCGCTACTGCAACTTCAATCTTAAAAAATGAAACACCTGATGCTTCAGGCGTAACAAACAACGGTAAAGCTGATATCAAAACAAAACAAACAGATATTATTGTTGTTGATCAAAGCACAGTGAAGAAAGACTTAGTTGATTCTGGATACTATAGTGCTTCAGACTTCACTGGATTGAAGTAATTAATAGAAGGAAAACCTTGCAAAATAGTGATGGTCTAACCGTCACTATTTTGTTAATTATTCAATTTAATCAATGACTCAAGTAGATGGCAAATTCGGGAGACTGATCATATGAGTGAATTTATTTTAGAGATGAGAAATATCTCAAAAGAGTTTCCAGGTGTTAAAGCATTAAGTGATGTTAACTTCAAGGTTAGAAAAGGGGAAATACATTGCTTAGTTGGTGAAAATGGTGCTGGAAAATCAACCTTAATGAAAGTTTTAAGTGGTATTTATCCATTTGGAACATATACAGGCGATATTGTTTTTGAAGATGAAGTTCAAAAGTTTTCAAAAATAAGCGATAGTGAAAAAAAGGGTATCGGAATCATTTATCAAGAGTTATCTCTTTTTCCAGAGCTGTCTGTATACGAAAATATTTTTATCGGACATGAAATTAAAAAGGGAATGACCGTTGATTTCAATGAAACGATTGTAAAAGCAATTGAATTGCTTAAAAAAGTAAAACTAGATGTAAATCCTGACGTGCAAATTAAAGAGTTAGGTGTAGGGAAGCAACAACTTGTTGAAATAGCAAAAGCACTTAGTAAAGATGTTAAATTACTTATTCTCGATGAGCCCACTGCTGCCTTAAATGAAGATGATAGTGAAAACCTACTTTTCTTGATGGGAGAATTAAAAAATCAAGGAATTTCTTGTATTATGATTTCGCATAAACTTAAAGAAGTAATTGCTGTTGCAGATACGGTTACTGTACTTCGCGACGGGAAAACAATTTGCTCTTTAAATAAAGAAGAAATCACCGAAAACACAATAATAAAGCACATGGTTGGTCGCGAAATTGACGATATTTATCCGAAACGTCCAAACCAAAAGTTTGGTGAAGTTGCATTAGAATTAAAAAACTGGAATGTATACGATCCAAAATTAGGTCGAAAGATTCTTCATAATATCAATCTAAATGTTCGAAAAGGTGAAATTATCGGTATTGCTGGATTGATGGGATCAGGTCGAACCGAACTTGCGAAAAGTATTTTTGGAAATCCTACAAATTTCAAACTTGACGGTTCCGTCTTAGCGCAAGGTGAGCAAAAGCGTTTTAAACATCCAAAAGATGCAATTAAAGCTGGAGTAGCCTATGTGACAGAGGATCGTAAAGGTGATGGTTTAATCCTTGAACAAGATATTAAAAATAATATTTCGATTACGAACTTATTTGAAATATCTAAGTCAAGCGTGATTAATCAACATGAAGAAATCGTCGTTGCAAATGATTACTTAAACAAGTTAAACATAAAAGCTCCTTCAATTACTTCAATCGTTGGAAAATTAAGTGGTGGTAATCAGCAAAAAGTATCATTGAGTAAATGGTTATTTACAAATCCAAACGTACTTATACTCGATGAACCTACTCGTGGAATAGACGTAGGTGCAAAATTTGAAATCTATAGTTTTATGAATCTACTGGTTGAACAAGGCATGAGCATTATCATGATTTCCTCTGAACTTCCAGAAGTCCTTGGTATGAGTGACCGAATTTATGTTATGGCAGAAGGTAAAATAACCGGGGAATTATCAAGAGAAGAAGCAACTCAAGAGAGCGTTATGGCTCTAGCTACCGTTTAAGAGAGGTTGAATAAAATGAACTTTTTTCAAGAAGCAGGCATGTTATTAAGGAAAAACATCCGTGAATATGGAATGTATATTGCACTTGCAGTAATAATGTTAGTGTTTACTTTAAATACAGATGGACTATTTATGTCATCTCGTAATTTAAGTGATTTAATCAATATGACAGGTTATGTAGCTGTTCTTGCTGTAGGGATGACACTAGTAATTGTCATTCGTCATATTGACCTTTCAGTTGGGTTTGTTGCTGGTTTTCTAGGGGCAGTGGTTGCTCTATTTCTAACACATGGAATGCCAGTTTGGATCTCTATTATTGCAGTTCTAGTATTTGGAGCTATTATTGGTTTAATAAATGGATTCTTCGTTGCTAATTTAGGAATTCCATCATTCGTAGTGTCACTAGCAGGAATGTTAATATTCAAGGGATTACTACTAATGTCTCTTGTTAAAACTGGTACGATTATTGTTGCTAACGAAAGCTTTAAGGCAATTGGAAATGGCTATATTCCTAGTTTAGGAGATTTGAACGGTTTACACATCTCAACACTATTAATTGGTGCCATCTGTATTATTCTTCTTATATGGAGCGACTTTAAAAAGAGAAGCGTAAACATAAAGTACGGTTTTGAAGTACTTTCAATGCCAATGCAAATCATAAAATTATTGTTTATTTCCGGTATCATTGGTTACATTTCCTATATTCTTGCAGGCTATCAAGGAATTTCTTGGACTGCTGTGATCATGTTTATTGTAGTAGTAGTCTACCACTTCATTACAACAAGAACTCCTTTAGGGCGTCACATTTATGCAGTTGGTGGAAACCCTGAAGCAGCACAGTTAAGTGGAATTAGCGTAAAGAAAATCACTTACATTGTATTCGGTTCAATGAGTATGCTTGCAGCCCTTTCAGGCGTATTGTTTACAGCTCGACTTGCATCTGCTTCTCCCCAAGCAGGTACAATGTTTGAGTTAGATGCAATTGCTGCAGCTTATGTAGGTGGTGTTTCTGCTGCTGGTGGTGTAGGTAAAGTAACAGGTACAATTATTGGTGCATTCGTAATGGCTTCATTAACAAGTGGGATGAACTTAATGGGTATTGATATTTCATACCAATACATCATTCGAGGAGCAGTACTTGTTCTTGCGGTTGTATTTGACGTAATGACACGTAATAAAGGGAAATAATATATTAAAACAGAAACAGCCGATTATAGTGGCTTGTTTCTGTTTTTTATTTTGTTAAAAAAGCAAGATAGTTGAACAAAGAAAACAAAAAAATGGAAATATATGTTAATATATTAGTAGCTATCATAAAAAATAATAATTATTAAAAGAGGTGAAACTATGAAAAATTTCAGTATAATTTCACTAATATTATTAATCATTGGAGTGATTTTGTTTGGCATAATTTATGTAATTCCAGGCTTCAACGAGCTTATTGCACTAATTGGTTTTTTATTGTTATTAATTGGGGCAATCTGTAGCTTTATAGCAATTACCAAAAGAGAAAGAGGGAACACTAAATTTTTTGCAGTATCATCGTTTTTTATCATATTTTTATTAATTACTTGGTTTGAACCTTTTCTTATCTTACGTATGCTAACTTGGATTAAAAATTAAAAAAGCGTAATAAAAGCTTATGGAAATAACGTGGTGCATTTGTATGATCGACTTTATAGTCGATTTTTTTTGTTTAACTAAAATGCAGATTAGTTCAATAAGGATTATCTGAAATTATATCTAAAAAGGTAAAATTCCCCCAAACTATAAAAATTGTTGAGTTGATATAATTAATAAAAAATGTTTTTGAAAGGGAAATTGTTAATTTATGTTAAGGATAAAATGTGATGAATGCCATAATAAAATTAAGAAAAAAGCCGTTTTAAAATCGTTGTTTACAAAGAAAATGACAGTATCCTGTAATTATTGTAAAAGCCGATATAAAGTTACGGAGAAATCTTTAGTGATTTTTGTCATAATTGGCACAATATTAGGTGTTTTACACAATATTTTTAAACACATTTATTCTATCTCTGAAGAATATCCCTTAATTTATTTAATTGGGTATCTAGTTATAGTTATATTGATTTTGTTTTCTGTTGTGAAATTCAAAAAAATAACTTAGTCCGCGTTTGTTATACAACTAAATCATGCGTTAGTTGAAGTTAAAAAGTAGCCATTGGCTGCTTTTTGTGCGACGGGCAGTCGCATAGGGTGCTGACTTAGTCGGCGCCCTTCATTTTCTTATCTGGACAGAGACGACACCTCGGTGTAACGACTGGATGAAGGATAAAATAATGAATTCCAGATGGCGAAAATCCATACTCGAGGAGACTGACCTAGCTCGAGAAGTCTAATCTAGGGCATTATCGCGAGGTAGTGTCTGAAGGAGATGCGGTAAATCGAGAGACCCGTAGACGAAAAGATAGACCCTAATGCAAGAAGTGTGAAGCACGGCGGCGGGATAAGTTGGCGACTCTGCGAAAAGTGAGGAAGCCCACTAAAACGGCATTTTCTTTAGAATTCAGAGCGAGAAAATGTGGCTTATAACGTGATGGTGCAGGGTATGTCTTGAAGGAAGATGCGATGACCCCGTGAGGTCTCCACCCTACCGAACAGGCAGGGTTCTAATCTATAAGGGTAATCCGAAGTGATGAAGAACGGGTGGAGAAGTCAGACGTTCTCATAGTACGGAAGTAGTTCGATGACCATAACATCTAATGAACGGAAGGGGAACGACCTATGGCTCCATGTCATTGACAAGATGTTATGTTAAAAATCGAGTTACTGCGGTAGAACCGATTGGATGAACATTAAGGAAAGGCGTGGAATACGTATTGAGTCAAGAGGGGATGCATTATGCCTGGAACGCAACTTCTTGGTAATCAATATAACATATGGGTAAACCGTATGCCTTAATAGGGCAAGTACGGTTTGATAAGGGGGAAGCCTTGAGAAAGGTTTCCCTACTTTTTTCTTTATCTATTTGGCTATTTGGCTGTTTAGTTAATCAAGGGAATCAAAACTCAAAATGTCTGGAATGTTTAAGTAGTTGATAACTCCAAATCCGATTGAATATTTTATGCATAGTTTAAACCAAATAATTAGATAAATACTAATTCCCCTTGTAATTGAATAATGTAAATTGAATGTTATTTTTTTACAAGTAGAGGTGATTCTTCTGGTTCATGAAATGCTTTCAATGGAACAAATGATTAACATAATTCAAAACGGATTGTCAAAAACGATCTCACCAAAAAATGTAATAATTATTGGTGCAGGTATATCAGGTTTAGTTTCCGCTTCACTTTTAAAAGAAGCAGGTCATCAAGTTACGATCATTGAGGCAAATCGAAGAATAGGAGGTCGAATTTATACAAAAAGAGAACCATTTCTTAATTACGAGTATATGGATTTTGGTGCTATGCGTATTCCTTCTCTACATCAGTTAACTTTTGCATATATAAATAAATTTAATCTAAAAGTAAATGAATTTATCAATAGCACTCCAAATGATTTAATCTACGTTAATAATGTACTAACAAATCAAAAAATTTATGAATCGAATCCAGATATATTGGGATACCCTGTTACTCAAAACGAAAAAGGAAAAACTGCAACAGAATTACTAATATCTGCAATAGGTCCAGTAATTGATTTTATAAATCAGGATCCAGTCAAAAACTGGGATATCGTTATTGAAATGTTTGACCAATATTCAATGGAAAATTTTTTAAGGAATAACCCTGTTGGGGCTTCTTTATCAACTGGAGCAATTGATATGATAAAGACTATTGTAGGAATAGAAGGATTTCCTGAACTTGCTTTTACCGCTATATTGAGGGAAGTTCTTGTTCTCTTAACACCGAATACAAAATTCTATGAAATTACAGGAGGAACTGACCATTTAGTTAGAGCATTTTTACCTCAACTGAAAGAAGTTATTATAATGAATGAAGCTGTAAAAAAAATTAGGCAGGAAGAATCAAAGGTAACAATCTATACAGAAAATGAAGTACTTAATAGGCAGAATCAATTTACTTGTGACTATGTTATATCTACTATCCCTTATACATTATTTAACTTTGTAAAGGTGTTTCCCTATGAGTCCATTTCGTATACTAAATGGAAAGTTATTAGAGAGTTACATTATTCAGATTCAACTAAAATTGCTCTACAGTTTAGAACAAGATTTTGGGAGAAACTAGGATTCTTTGGTGGAAAAATAACAACTGATTTGCCAATTAAATTCTCATACTTCCCTAGTCATGCCGACTCAGAATCAGGGGTATTATTAGCAAGTTATACTTGGGAAGACGATGCTCAAATTTGGGATCATATGAAAAATAATGATCGCATTGAACAAGCATTGGAAAATCTTTCAGTTATCTTTGGAGATGTAGTTTTTAAAGAATTTTTAGTAGGACATTCACATAGCTGGACCCGCTATCCGTTTTCTGGTGGAGCATTCGTCATGTATAAGCCAAACCAACAAAAAGAACTTGGCAACTTTACTAGGACACCAGAAGGAAGAATTCATTTTGGAGGTTCACATGCATCATCTACTCCTGGATGGATACAAGGCGCTATTGAATCAGGAATTCGTACTGCTGTTGAAATTAATAAAATCCAATAAAAGTTATTCAACTAACGCATTGCATTAGTAGCATAGCATACAAGAATATTGATGTTGTAAAAATGAGGTCATTTGTAGAACTAGTAGGATAGAAAAGCAGAAGTAGAATCTGCTTTTCTATCTTTCTTTTTTATCTGTAAAATGTGTGACATTAAATAAATACTTTTAAAAAAATTTATGTAACAGAAATTTAATATTAATGATATTGAATATCATTATCATTTACTTTATTATATTCTTTGGAAATAGAAATCATTATGTTAATTCCTAGGAGGAGAGTTATGTTTATCGATATTTTAAGGCAAAATAAAAATGTCTCTATACTATTGGCCGTGTTACGTGTATATCTTGGATACACGTGGGTTATGGCTGGTTGGGGGAAAGTAGCAAACGGAAAATTTGATGCATCTGGTTTTTTACAGGGTGCACTTGCAAATGCCATTGGAGAGCACCCTGCTGTCCAAGGATGGTGGGTTGAATTGTTGAAAAACTTAATTATTCCTAACATAGAAGTATTCAATGTTTTAGTTCCTTATGGAGAATTACTGGTCGGGATTGGTTTGTTGATCGGGTGCTTCACAAAAACAGCGGTCTTTTTCGGTATGATGATGAATTTTTCTTATATGTTTAGCGGCACGACAAGTACAAATCCGCAAATGGTATTACTTTCCATGTTCATCCTAGTATCTGCAATGAATGCAGGGCGATACGGGGTAGATGGTATGATTATTCCAACCATTAAAGATAAACTATTAGCACAGAAAACAAAAAAAATAAAAGATGCTGCTTAAACTTTAATACATATTCCTTTAAAGATCGCTCATTGATTTTATGAGTGGTCTTTTTTGACATTACAAGAAAACTATTAACAAATTATACAATTTTTTATTCCGTGAAAATGGTATTACACATTTTAAAAAGGCTATAAACTAGCCTTTGGGAACTTCAACTAACGCAAGCTTATATATAGTATCAACAAAAAAACATTGATAGAAAGCACCCTTTATCATTGTTTATATGTATCCATAGAATAGGCGTTTAAGGACCTGACTTGGAGCCTCTGTGGGTACGATTTGTCTTGAAAGGCTGATGCTATGGTTTCATCAGGCAAACGAGCCTATCATACTCACCTCTCCAAGTAAAGTCCTATCGTTGTTTACGTTGAAAACTATAATTAATTACTAAATATAATAAGTAAATAAAGGTAGAAAATAGGCTGTTTTTATATCTTTATTTACGTTGTATATGGGTAAAAAAGATACTACATATAATCATGATTTAGTTGAATAACATGATCGACGAATTGTCGGTCTTTTCTTTTTGAACAATATGAGCTAAGTGGAATAAGGTAACAAATTCTAATGTGAAATAAAAATTAGAGATTTAATTGAGATACAATAAAACTGAGTGTATTAATTAAAATTTATAGGTTTATATTATCATTAGTATAAATTAAATAGAGTGAGAATGTTTGAAGTTTATACTGGGGTTTTTAATGATGTCTATCTCGCTTTGTTAGGCAAATAATTCTATTTTTCATAAAATGATTGTTTTTAATTGGAGGAAACAAAAGGGAAAATGAAAGTATATAAGGCGAATATTCAATTGGTGTATTTTCACCTAATATTTGGATTTTTTTTACTGTTAATCACAATCATGTTTTCTGTTAGTATTAACCGATTTTCTGTTTCAGATTTATTTTTATATGCTTGGTTCAATTATAATTAGTTTTTTATTATTTTTAAATTCTTACCATATCTTACCTTCCAGAAAAAGAGGTGAAGGAGTCTGTTGGGATGAAAAAAGAGTAGTATTATCTCTGATTATGTAGAAGATACCGATGAAATTGCAGTTACTTATGAGGGAGAGCTTTGGTTTATTGGGGAATTAGAATAAAATTATAACCATTCAAATTGACCTTATGCAGTGCGGTAGTTAATCTTTAGCCACCAATGAAACAAGAGTTCGCAACAATGAATGAAACTTACCATTACTGACTGAAAAAACACAAAAGAGAACAGTTTAAGTACATTTCATTATCTTGTTTATTTGTTTAGAATAAAATAAAAATTGAAAAAAGTGTTGACTTTCTCATTTTTATCTATAAAATAATCATTAATAAAATGTTTCAGAGATGTGACAACAAAACGACTGTGAAAGGACGAGTAGTAGTAGGACGTAGACAAAGCGAGTCAGGGGTGGTGTGAGCCTGATACGAAGCCTGTTATGAAGAACCTCCTGGAGTCGCTAACCGAAATCCTTTTTAAGGAAAGTAGACTTAGCCGTGAACTTCGCCGTTAAAGAAGAACAGTATCGAGATCTCTCTAATCTCCGTACTGAATAAGTGAGCAACCTCTGTTGCTAATTTGGGTGGTACCGCGGAACCAAAGTCTTTCGTCCCAGTTTTTTGGGAAAGAAGGGCTTTTTTTGTTGGCTTCTTTTACTACATCCAAACATTTTAGGAGGAAATAGGCATGTATCAATCATTAATGACAGTAAGAGGGACACAAATCGCAATTAAGGAAGTTAAAACATTTTTTGAGGATCAATTAGCAAAACGTCTTGGATTGTTCCGCGTATCTGCACCATTATTCGTAACAAAAAAATCGGGTTTAAACGATCACTTAAACGGTGTAGAACGCCCAATTGAATTTGATATGCTACATTCAGGAGAAGAGTTAGAAATTGTTCACTCACTAGCGAAATGGAAACGATTTGCACTGCATGAATATGGTTATGAAGCTGGTGAAGGTTTATATACAAACATGAACGCAATTCGCCGTGATGAGGAACTTGATGCAACTCATTCAATATATGTTGACCAATGGGATTGGGAAAAAATTATTCAAAAAGAATGGCGTAAAATAGATTATTTACAAGAAACCGTACAAACAATTTATGGAATCTTCAAAGATTTGGAAAATTATTTATTTGAAAAATATCCGTACCTTGGGAAGTATTTACCAGAAAATATTGTATTTATCACAGCCCAAGAATTAGAAGATAAATACCCAGAATTAACACCGAAAGATCGTGAGCATGCGATTGCAAAAGAGCACGGTGCAGTTTTTATTATTGGAATTGGCGATTTACTTCGTTCTGGTGAAAAACATGATGGACGTGCAGCTGACTATGACGATTGGAAATTAAACGGAGATATCTTATTCTGGCATCCAGTATTGCAATCCTCATTTGAATTATCATCAATGGGTATCCGAGTTGATAGCAAATCACTTGATGAGCAGTTAACGAAGACAGGTGAAGATTTCAAACGTGAGTATGATTTCCATAAAGGTATTTTGGAAGAAGTGCTTCCATTAACAATTGGTGGTGGTATTGGGCAATCAAGAATGTGCATGTTCTTCTTACGTAAAGCGCATATTGGTGAAGTTCAATCTTCTGTATGGCCTGATGAAATGCGAGAAACATGTAGGAAGGAAAACATTCATTTGTTTTAAAAAAGATCGGACCTCTAACTAAAAGCATGAGTCTATATCATGTAGAAGAATGCAATATAAAAAAATGAGGTCAAACATTCACAATACGCATAAAGGCTATAAATCATTTTCTTGATGAACCTTTTAAAAAGGAAAACTAAACTAAATCACGCATTATTGTTTACAAAAAAATCGAATGTAAATTCGGTTTTTTTTTTATTGATCTGAGTGGCAGTGAAAGTTTAGTGAAATCTTACAATGGAAGTATACAGGAATATATGCAGCTTGCTACTGAAAAAAAAGAAAAATTCAAGCCAAATGCTGAGAAAACAGTCCAATTGTTAAATGATGAAAATGTATAAGCAAACACATATAGAGTTTCATCCGAGTTGATCTGGGTGAAACAGACTGCGAATGTAATAGAGAAATTAACGATAATGCTTCTTCGTTCTAAAAATAACTCCTAATATACAAGTCTGTTAAATTTAAGTACATGTATATCAAAATATAAAAAGCATTAGCCTTCTCTTCTTCTTAATATAATAAGAGTATCCTAAGATAAAAATTTCCTGAAATGGAGTGAATTTTATGCTTGAAGTAAAAGGACTGGCTTCTTATTCACCATTAGGGCATTTGAATGAGTTTCGGAAAGATCCAATATTTTTTTTAAGTGAACTTTATAGAAATCATGAAACGATTGTCTCATTTCGATTTGCTCATCGTAAAATGAACTTGCTATTAGAGCCGGATTTAATAAAAGAGGTATTAGTAACTAAGCAGCATTCTTTCCATAAGTCAAAGCCATTTCAAGAGATGAAAACCTTGCTCGGTGAGGGATTGTTAACGAGTGAAGATGAAGTACATATGAGACAGCGGCGTTTGATTCAGCCATCATTTACGAAGCAGCATATCCAATCCTATGCAAAGGATATGACATTGCTCACGGAAGATTTTTTTAGTTCTTGGAAGGATGGGGAAGAGCGTCTCATTAGTAGAGATATGATGGAGCTGACATTAGCTATTATTGCAAAAACAATGTTTAGTATGGATCTGAATCAAGGACATGATCGTGTTGGGAAGCACTTTGACATTATTATGGATATTGCAACTAAGCGAATTCGATCTGTTTTAAAAGCTCCACTCAAACTGAATACACCAAAAAATAAATCTTTAACAGAGGCTATTAAGGCAATTGATAAGGTGTTATATGAAATGATTGAAAAAAGAAATAGCTCAGAAACAAAAGAAGATTTACTAGGACTATTAATGCAAGCAAGGGATGAAGAGTCTAATGAAGGTATGACGAATCAACAATTAAGGGATGAAGCAATGACGATTTTCCTGGCAGGTCATGAAACGACAGCGAATGCATTATCTTGGTGCTTATATCTTTTATCTAAGCATCCCGACAAAGCTAAATTATTATATGAAGAAGTAGATCGTGTTCTAGGCAAAAGACGAGCAGATTATCATTCTATGAAAGATTTAATCTATACTCAGCAAACTATTTGGGAAAGTATACGTCTATATCCTCCTGCATGGCTTATTAGTAGAAAAGCAATAGAAGATGTTAGCATTGGCGATTACAAAATTCAAAAAGGTGAGACAGTCATGATGAGTTCTTATATCATGCAGCGTTCTGAAAAGTATTTCTCACATGCAGAAGAATTTCTTCCAGAGCGGTTTAAGAATGGAAAGGTTGAAGGTGTTCCTGAATATGCGTATTTTCCTTTTGGTGGTGGGCCACGTGTTTGTATCGGAAATCATTTTGCAATTATGGAAGCTACTTTAGTATTAGCAACGATCGTTCAGCATTATACGATTGAACTAGCTCCTAATCATCATAAAGTGGAGACGGAACCACTGATCACACTTCGTCCGAAAGATGGATTGCGTATGATTGTAAAAAAGAGAAAATAAGCGGATTTTCTTTTCCAGGAGTATTTTCATATAATATAGCATTCTCTTTACAGTATGTTTGAAGGGGGGATATTTTTTGGAAAGAACAAAACTTACTGGACGGATTGTTACACCAAATGATGTGGCTTATGAACAGGCTAGAACAAATAATACTTTAAATAATCCAAAATTCCCTAAAATAATTGTATTTTGTCAAAACAAACGAGATGTATTAAATGCTTTGAATTGGGTGAAGGAAAATAATATGCCATTTAGAGTAAGAAGTGGCAGGCATAACTATGAAAATTTTTCACTCGTAGATGGTGGTCTTGTGATCGATGTTAGTGAGATGAATACAGTTAGTGTAGATTGCAAAAGCATGACTGCAAAAATACAAGCCGGGGCTGATTTAGGGAAAGTATATAATATACTATGGGAAAATGGTACGACAATCCCAGCAGGTACTGAAAGTAGTGTTGGCCTGGTCGGTCTTACACTTGGCGGAGGTATCGGGATGCTGTCGCGCTTGTATGGTCTTACATGTGATAATCTGCTTGAAGTAGAAATAGTTGTATCAAATGGGCATGGGAAAGCTAAACTGATTAAAGCAAATAAGAACAAGAATAGTGATCTTTTTTGGGCTTGCTGTGGCGGTGGAGGCGGAAATTTTGGCATTGTCACGTCGCTAAAATTTAAAGTACACCCAATTTCAACTGTTTCGATCTTCTCGATTATTTGGGAGTGGGAAGACTTTGAAGCCGCTTTTGATGCTTGGCAAAATTGGGCAATTAACACGGATTTTAAGCTAACTTCAGAAATTGAACTAAAATCTAGGGAAGTCAATCAAATTATTGCTCAAGGGGAATTTGTAGGCCCAGTAGCAAAGCTGAACGAACTGTTACGGCCATTAACAGAAACTGGTTCACCTATAAAAGTAATGGTAAAGGAAGTGCCTTATATAGAAGCTGTTCATTTTTTTGATGATCCCAGTGGTAATATTCCAGCTCTTAAAAAGAGATCAGGATCATTTCTAAATAAAACTTTTCCAAAGAGAGCAATCTTAATTATGAAAAGTTTTCTAGAAAATACACCAAATGGAAAATCAAGTATTTGGCACCAATCCCTTGGAGGAGCAGTAAAGCGGATTAGCCCAGATGAAACTGCCTACTATTACAGGGATGCTATTATCGCACAAGAGTATCTTGCTAATTGGAGTAAACCTGAAGAAGAACGAAAAAACAATCAATGGGTCGAAGAGTTAAGGAATTCTTTATCAAGATACACTACTGGTGACTACGTAAATTGGCCTGATTGGTTTATTAGAGATTGGCCAACCGCATATTATGGTGGGAATTTAAATCGTCTTAGAGTTGTGAAACGAGAATATGATCCATTCAATCTATTTAAATTTCCCCAAAGTATTCCGCCTTTTATTAGTTGGTTTTAAAGTGGGAAATTCAAAAAAAGTAGTGAAAAACCGATCGATTGAATTTCCAAATTGATCGGTTTTTCTATAACTAAGGTTACTAACAAATGGTTCTTATTGCTCCGATTTACTACTTTTATTGCCTCTTGTAAAGACAAAGTAATTACCGAGTATTGAAAATAATAGCAGTGCAAAACCGAAAATAACAATTTGGTAGTTTTTATCTAAGTAACCGAAATAACAACACAAGATCGTCACAGGTAAAATCATTATAATGATGCAAAACTTAAGTACAAAATTAGGGACATCCATCTAGTCATCACCTTACTTAGTATTTTTTCATTTAGTTTTTCTCAGTTAAAATTCTTTATTCAAACTATTTTTAAATTGAACATCCTATCGAAAAATGAAATTTGGATTTATTACTCATACTAGTTAAGAAATAGAACAATAAAATAGAAGGTGTAAATATGTTTGAGAATGATAAGCAAATTGTAGGAGAAAAGGCAGCAGAATTTGTAAAAGATGGAATGGTAGTTGGATTAGGTACGGGATCTACAGTTTTATATACGATAAAAAAGCTTGGGCAATTAGTTCAGGAAGGACTGAATATAAAGGGTATTCCAACCTCCATACAAACGGAAAAGCTTGCTAATGAGGAGGGTATCCAACTCGTAAACTTTAGTAAAATTGAACAGATTGATCTAGCAATTGATGGTGCCGATGAAATTAATCTAAACTTTGAGCTTATTAAAGGTGGGGGAGGCGCTCTATTAAGAGAGAAAATCATTGCGAAGGCAGCTAAAACATTTATAGTAGTTGCTGATCCAACTAAGATGGTAAAGAGATTAGGGAAGTTCCGACTTCCAGTAGAAGTTATTCCATTTGGCATGGAAATGACAATGAAACATATTAAAGCAATCGGTTTAAGTCCTGAACTTCGTTTAAATGGAGCGACTCCGTTTATTACGGATAATGGAAACTATATTTTTGACTGCAGTATACCTAATCATATTCAAACTCAAATCATAGAAAGAGAGCTCAATTTAATTCCAGGTGTGGTAGAAAATGGATTATTTGTTGGGATGACTGATCTGGTTATCACCCTAGGTAAAGATAATAGTGTAGATATATTAAGTAAATAGTGCAAAGTAAAATTTTGCTAGACGTAAAAAAGAGTACATACTTGCCCGTTCCTTCTATTTATTCAATAATATTGGTAAGAGAAAAAGAGTTAATGGGAAGAGGGGGGATTATATGCAATTAAGAGTTTCAGCGGTTCAATATCATCTTCACACAATAAACTCCTTTGAAGAGTTTGAAAAACAAGTAGAGCATTATATTAAGACAGCAGAAGAATTTGAAGCTGAATTTATCATTTTTCCTGAATTTTTTACAACACAGCTTATGTCAATTGGTAATGAAAAAGGTGAGGCTTTAACGATTCAAGATTTACCAAACTTTACTGAGCAATATCGTTCTTTATTTTTAAAGTTGGCAAAACAATACAATATGCACATTATTGGAGGAACGCATGTTATTAAAAAAGGCGATCGACTATATAATGTTGCACATTTGTTCTATCCAGATGGCCGAATTGGTGAGCAGGCAAAGCTACATATTACACCAACAGAGGTAAATGAGTGGAATATGAGTGCAGGTGACGGTTTAGAGGTTTTTGAGACAGAGAAAGGAACAATTGCAATGTTGACTTGCTATGACATTGAATTCCCAGAAATCGTTCGAATGGCAAAAGCTAAAGGAGCAGATGTCATTTTCTGTCCATCATGCACAGACGATCGCCATGGGTTCCACCGAGTTCGTTATACATGCCATGCAAGAGCAATTGAAAATCAAGTATATGTTGTAAATACTGGTACAATTGGTTCACTTCCAACTGTTGATTTTATGCGTGCAAATTTCGGTCAGGCAGTTGTAATCACTCCTAATGATATCCCATTTCCTCCAAAAGGAATTATGGTAGAAGGTGAAATGAATCAGGATATGATTGTTACAGCTGATCTTAATTTAGATTTATTATACAAAGTTCGGGAAAAAGGATCCGTTACAACATGGCGCGATCGACGTACAGACCTTTATCCAGATTGGTAAACTAATTCTTAAATAGAAAAGAGAGTTTTAGCACATGTATCGAAAGGAATTTTTTGTTTTCGACCAAGACAAACCAGTCCCAGTGGTAATCCGAAATTATAATGAGAATGATTTTACTGATTTAATCCGCATTCAACAAGAAAGCTTTCCACCACCATTCCCATCGGAACTATGGTGGAATGAGGAGCAACTTAAGAACCATGTAACTCTTTTTCCAGAGGGAGCTTTATGTATAGAAGTAAATGGTCAAATGGCGGGTTCTATGACAGGTCTACTAGTTCAGTTTGACCCTAGCCATCCTGACCATTCATGGGAAGAGGTTACTGATCATGGTTATATTCGTAACCACAACCCAAACGGAAATACACTTTATGTCGTTGATATTGGCGTCAGACCGTCCTATCGAAAATTAGGTTTAGGCAAATGGTTAATGTTTTCTATGTATGATGTTGTTGTACATCTTGGTTTGGAAAGATTGCTTGGTGGAGGTAGGATGCCAGGATATCATAAAGAGGCGGATAACTCGTCACCCGAGCAGTACATAGATGCTGTAATAAAAGGGGAGCTGAAGGATCCAGTTATTAGTTTTTTACTTCGATGTGGTCGTACCCCGGTTAAAGTAGTAGCGAATTATTTAGAGGACGAACAATCATGCAATTATGGGACTCTAATGGAATGGAAAAATCCATTTAAACATTCTAATTAAAGGGAGAGAAAGAAAATGGAATATAAAAGAATAACAAATATCAATGACCCATTATTTAAACAAATGCATCAATTAATGCAAGATGTATTTCCTCCAGAAGAAGTATTAGAATTTGATCTTTGGAAAGAGCCTTTGGAGGATCCGGGAATTCGCGTTTTTGTTGCTGTCCATGAAGATAGAGTAGTAGGAGCTACAGAATACCGCTATTATGAAGATTTTAATGTTGCCATGACAGACTTTACAATAATTGGCCAAGCTGGTTTGGGAATCGGCCCATATTTGGCACAAAATAGATTAGTAGATTTACAGACATTAGCAACTGAAAATAATATAACGTTATCAGGTATGTTTGCTGAAATTTACGATCCATATCAAGTAGAACACCATGAGTTTGGTGGCGTTAAACCTATGAATCCATATGTTCGCAGGGAAGTATTAGCTCACCTAGGTTATAAGCGTCTGGATTTTGAATATATTCATCCATCATGGAACAATGACGGTGAAGCGGTAACAGGTCTAGATCTTTGTTTCCTTCCAATGGATGGGGAGATGAATGAGCTTCAATCAGACTTGATTGTAAAGTTTCTAAAGCGTTATTATACAGTGTTATCAAATAAACCAGAGTCTTGGTGTGAAATGATTGAAAACTTAGAAGAGAAAGAAAAAATCGCATTAGTCTACTTTTAAGTGAACATAAAAAAAGCTTTTCGATAAAGACTACGAGAAGCTTTTTTTATATTCGATCTAATTAAACTAAAAAAGTTTTCGAACACTTTAAATTGAGAATTTACCATATTTTTAGTCTGCTTGTTTTTGTTTTTCCTCTTTTTTATTGCTCACTGTAGTAGTATAGGATTTTGGCTTATCGGATCCATTTATAAGTTTATAAATATAGTCTGTTGTTAGTTTATAGCTGTCTTCTAGTTTTGTCGTGATATAGCTTGCTCGTTCAAAAATAATCGAGCGTAAATTGTTGAGCTGGTGAGAGATTCTATCCATCATTGCTTCTTGAGTATCAAGACGATCTAAAACCCCATGTTGAAATTCTTCTTGCTGTAATAATCCATGAGCTACTTCATTTTGTTTTTCAATTAGCTTATCTAGTTGTAATGAGAGAGCTTGGTTATCAGTTTCACTTTTTTCCAAGCGTTTTGCCAATTCTGTATAAGCTTCATTTAAACTAATCATTTGGGTAATTAATGATTGTTTTTCCAGACTTTCATTTGCGTCTGATGTATTTAACCGCTGAATCATGATTTTTTCAAATTGCTCACGTTCACGGTTACTACCGATGAGACTATTTATTTGATTTTTAACATGATTCCACTGATTTGTTTGCAATTCTTCTAATTGCTCATATCGTGGCCTTAATTCAGAGAGTGATTTTTCCAGGCTCATGTTATTTTTTTGTTGTTCTTCCATTAGTTCAGCTAAGTAATTATGACGAACAAGTCCTTGATTCGGTGTTTGTATTGTTTCACTATTTTTAAAGACATCAGGGTGTTCATTCTTATTGATAAATAATCCCACTACTATTTCTCCCCTTCTATATTTTTTTACTAATATTTTATGTTCAAGTACAGATGGGGGAACTTGGGTATGTTTAGTTGGGCTATTGTGTAGCTGAAAACAACGATTGCTTAAGAAATTTGAAGAGTGTAATGGTCTGTCTTTTCCATATAATAAATTTTAGTAAAAGAGTATTTTTAGTAAATATGAAGTGGGAACTAAAGACTCATTTAAGCAATTAATCTCTTATTAAATTAATATGATAAACACATGGATAAAGAACAGAACAATGGTCTTTAAAAGGTTTAAAAAATATTATCTGAAAATTAAGTGAATTCATATCACCAGCCTATTTTCTTTGAATAGTATGATGTAAGGTGGTGATAATTATGGATTTAGGCTTCGGACTTGCGGATTGGATGCTATATACTATTTGGGCAGTTACTGGATTAATGATTCTTGATTTTGTAATAGCATTTATTCGTTCATTCTGGAAAGGTTCATTCGATACATCTTTTATACTAGGATATTTAAAGGATATTCTATACTTCATTTTTCCACTGAAGTTTTTAATAACAATGTTTGGACTTGATCCTACAGGATGGATTTTAATAACATTTTATTTCATTGCTGGAATCGCAATCGTTATTAAGTATTTGAAAGACATATTTAGTAAATTTCAATAAATATTGAAGCCCTCATTTAATGGGGGCTTTTTAGTTTGAAATCAAATTTTTTGGACTTTTTAAACAAACTTAAATGGCTATGATAGAGAGTTTTTTTATTTTATTTAAATACACAAATTTATTTAGTTTTTGCATACATATATTTCTAGGCACCAATGGGCTATTTTTTTCATAGAATATTCAAAAAATTCCCTAGAAGGAAGTAATGTTTATGACAAAATATCAATGGGTTAAATGGCGAAGAGTATTAATTTGGTTAGCTGTTATTGTTTTGATTGGTGTTGTGCTTACTAAAGGGGGGCCAACATACTGGAGTGTAGCAATATCGATTGTTAGTCTTTTATTTCAGTTCGCTGTTATGATTTTCATGGCGATTATCCAATTTGTAGCAATTTTCTGGTTTCTAGCCAGAGGTCGTACTTATTGGATTTTACCTGGTGAGACTGGATCGACGTGGGATGATTATCGTGGAAACCCTGAGATTGTTGAAAATGCAAAACGAATCGTAACACTATTAAAAGGTGTTAAAACGTTTAAAGAGATGGGAGGAGAGGCAATTCGTGGATTGCTGCTTTGTGGTCCTCCTGGTACAGGGAAATCTTATCTTGCACAGGTTATTGCGAATGAGGCCCAAGTACCTTTTGCTTATGCCTCGGCTCCAAGTTTTCAAAACATGTTCTTTGGTGTAGGGAATTTGAAAGTAATGGGAATATACAAAAAGGCTAGAAAGTTAGCTAATATTTACGGAGCGTGTATCATTTTTATCGATGAAGTCGACGCAATTGGTATGTCTCGTCAAGGAGGAGGAGCCGGTGGTGGTGGATTGTTCGGTATGGGAATGGGTTCTGGATTATTGAATGAGCTATTACTGCAAATGGATCCTCCAAACATTGATAGCTCAAAAATAGCAAAATTTCTTCGCTCACTCGGGTTACGTAAAAAGAAAGCAGAGCGCCCCGCAGTTCTGACGATTGCAGCAACAAATTTACCTGATGTACTTGATCAAGCATTACTACGACCAGGGCGTTTTGACCGAAAACTTTGGGTAGATTCACCTGATTATGATGGACGTATTGATGTTTTTCAATATTATCTAAAAAAGGTAAAAATCGATTCATCTTTAACACCAGAGCGAGCTGCACTTGATACGATTGGATATAGTCCAGCACAAATTAAA
The DNA here is from genome assembly GCF_042887255.1 of Gottfriedia sp. NPDC057948. Taxonomy (NCBI): domain Bacteria; kingdom Bacillati; phylum Bacillota; class Bacilli; order Caryophanales; family Bacillaceae; genus Gottfriedia; species Gottfriedia sp. NPDC057948. Next base: position 29,785 of record NZ_JBHVPN010000023.1, on the reverse strand, counting down.
CATATAGTGAATGAATCTGTCGTAATTGCTCATCAGCGAGGTGCTGATGTTGCAAATTACACTGACTTCCGAGATGCAATGGAAACGTATGAGTGGGGACTTAAGCAGCCACTTAGATCCATGAGTGAAGATGAGAAGAGAAATGTAGCGTATCATGAAGCAGGTCACGCAGTAGCTCAATATTTGTTAAAGCCACATGATCGAGTATGGAAGGTAACCATTATTCGTAGGGGTGACGCACTTGGTCTGGCTGCGACTAAGCCAACAACAGAAAGATATAATCGAAGCGACAGCGAAATACTTGCAGCAATCCAAGTTTGTTTGGCAGCAAGAGCAGTAGAAGAAGAGTTTCTCCACAAGAAATTAAACGGTGTCACATCTGATCTACAACAAGCAACCCTACTTGGTGGTGCATATTTAGGTTTAGTCGGAATGGGCGATGAGTTATTCAGCTGGAATGCATTAGGCTCACAAGCAGAAGGACTTAGAGCACTACGACCAAAAATTAACCTTCTTCTAAAGGACCAAATGAGCCAAGTAAAAAAACTTGTTACTGAACACGCCGATTTTGTACACTCAATCGCACAAGAGCTACTAAAAAGAGGCGACTTAACAGGGGAAGAAATAGAAGATATTTACGAAAGCATTTATGCACGTACGCGTCCTGAACCACCTACTGTAAAGATTGGTTCTATTTATGAGAAAAATATTCAAGGATTGCTTAAGGGTTTTGATAAATTACCTGAAAGCGATCAGAACTAGCTGAAACAATTGTGCTTCATTGATTATATATAAAGAAAATCCACAAGGTAATTGCCCTGTGGATTTTTTTCAATTGTAGTCATCAGAAATTGTGAACAAATTTAGAATAATGATTTAATTTCATCTTACCTTCACATTATTGAAACCAATTAATAGAGAAACTGAAATATAATAAAAGTCAAATACATACCAAGGAGTGAATTAAAATGAAGAAAAAATTCTTAGTAACATTATCTAGTTTAGCTTTATTATTTGTTATGATGGCCCCTACAGCATTTGCCGCATCTTATTCCTCAACATATAAAATGTATCATGGAGTATTAGGTAAGGTTTGCGTTAAACTTAAAAAAGGGAACGTCGTTAGGTTCACTACTACACCAAACAAAGATAATAGAGCCTCAGGGAAATATAAAATTGGAACTCATCTATATCAACAAACAGGTTATGGATATATAAGTGTAGGTGAAAGTTGGGATTACGCGCATGTTTCAGATTCTAGTACTATTAAAGTAGAATATTCTGAACCTCATTATTTTTACTTAGAAAATCACTCTTCAGGAAAAGAATTTTTTAGCGGAAATGTAACAATTAATTACTAATGGAAATAATTATTGATCCTAATCTATTCATAATACTGAAAATTGTAATAGCTCTATTTATCATCTATATAGCTATTAATATTGTTAAACACAAAAATAAAAAAATGCTTATTGAATATATAGTGTGTTTGGGTCTTTTTTTATACGTAGCTGGACTAGTTAAAGTAGCGATTTTTCCATTTCATATTTTTTTAGGTGATAAACATCCATTAAATATTTATGTACTAAATCAATATATCGAACTTTTACCATTTCGTAGTATTTTTATTTCTCTAACAAGAGGACTATGGATCCAGGTTATTGGAAATATAATTATGTTTGTACCATTAGGTGTTTTTATCGGTTTATATAAATCTAATTATTTATTTAATAATGTAATTTTACTAGTTTTTTTATATAGTTTATTAATTGAAATTACCCAGTTATGTATTTCATTGGTTACTGGTTATCCAAGTAGAGTATTCGATACAAGTGATTTACTTCTAAATACAATAGGTGGTTTAATGGGTTGGTGGTTTTTAAAAATTTTATCTACAAATCTGCCAACAAACATTAGAAATATTTATAAACTCATAAGGTAAATTATAAATTAAGGAGAAAGTTATTGAAATACAAGAACAATTTATTAGTTATCTCCATTATTTTTTTTAGTATTTGTTTTTTAATTAGTGCAAGATTAATTTCTAATTCTTTGGATAGTATTACAAGAAATCAACAAATTGAAATGAATAATAAAGATTTAACGCGTAATTCGCAATTAATAAATGAAATAGATTTACAAATGTATTTAGGTCTCACGGAAAGTGAACTAACATCATTAATAGATCAATATAAAAATAGCAAAAATCCAATGCCTATCATTAAAATTGAGGGTAAGCCATATTACTCTATAAAAGCAATTGATATTTGGTTACAAAATATTGGTCAAAAATAAATAAAAAGAGCAACTCATGATGAGTTGCTCCTTTTTTGTAATTTAAGCAAAGTTCATGAAGTGTTCGCCATACAAAGGAATTCTCAAAAGACATACTGAATATCAAAAGATATCCCCCACTATTAAAAGTATCTTTTTAAACCAAATAGCATATTGATTAACAAATCTAATACAACATACTTGTCATAAAAGTTAGGAGAGTGAGCAATGAATAGTCTATCAAATCATATAGGAAACGCAAATACAATTGATGATGTAATTGAACAGTTAGATGAAATTATTTCAATGAGCAATCAAACAAAAAGCAAACTAGGATATTTTGCTTCTTTATATCGCTTGGTAACAATTAAAGTGAAAGTTGGAATTTTAAATAATCAGTTCGAAGACGGAGCAAGAATGGAAAGTTTGGATGTGAACTTTGCAAATTTCTATTTAAAAGCACTTAAAAGCCATCTAAATGGTGAACCTTTAAGTCTCAGTTGGCGATTAGCGTTTCGTCACGCAGAAAACCGTCAATCTATTTTGCTACAGCATTTATTGTTAGGTATTAACGCACATATTAATTTGGATCTAGGAGTAGCTGCTGCGAAGGTATGCCATGGCTCTGATATTTTATCACTTTACAATGACTTTATGAAAATAAATAGAATTTTGGCATCATTGGTTGACGAGGTAAGGGATGACATGGATCGAATTTCACCTTGGATTGGTTTTTTAGATCATGTTGACCCAAAAGCTTCAAAGGCAATCATAAACTTTAGTCTAGAAAAGTCTCGAAATTATGCGTGGGATTTTGCGAAAAAGCTTGCTGCATCTAATGAAAGTGAGTGGGAAGGGCTGATTAAATTGCATGATCATGAGGTCGAATCGATTGGCAACATGGTCGCACGGCCAAGTAGTTGGATGCTGAAGGCTGGTTTATGGGCAATTCGTTTTCGCGAATCCAAAAATATTGAACGAAATTTAGATCTTTTAAATCATACCCGGTTTGAAACAATTTCAACTGGTGGTATTCAATTGTAAGTTTAAAGAGAGTAAGTAGATTAGACAATTGAATTATAGAGATGGGTATGGGTTATAGGAAAAAAATAAACTGCATAAATTGTATAGTTACATAGCGCTACCATGTATCATTTCTTTTCTGAAAGAATGGTAATAAGGCTACATATTAAGGGGGAATAAGGATGGAGGAACAAAAAAAGAGCTTTGGACTATTAGTTCGACCAAGAGGGTTAGTTGAAACGGACGTCCCTCACGATTGGTTTAAAAAAATGCGAAAAAGCTCTCCTATTTCATTTGATCCGGATAGAAATTGTTGGGATGTATTTAGTTATAAGGATGTCCAAATGGTCTTACAAAACTTTAGGCAATTTAGTTCAAATCGAAATGGTCTATTTCCGACTTTACTAGACTTAGATCCGCCTACCCACCGAAGATATCGTAATATTGTAAGTCAAGCATTTACTCCAAAAGCAATTCAAGCACTTGCACCAAGAATTGAGTCACTTACAAAAGAATTAATAGCATCAATAAAGGACAAACTTGAGATCGATATCATTGCGGATATTGCTTTTCCACTCCCTGTTATTGTAATTTCTGAAATGCTTGGCGTACCAAGTGAAGATCGTGAAAAGTTTAAAGAATGGTCTAATATTGTAGTCTCAAGTACTCAATCCCTCTCTCCTGATGAGATGAATGATTTAATGGAAAAGCAAGGGAAAGCATTATATGACTTGCAGGCATATTTTTATCAAATCGTTGAAAAAAGGCAAAATGATCCTAAAAATGATTTAGTATCTACATTAATTGCTGCAAATGTAGATGGTGAGAAATTATCTGTTGAAGAGCTATTAAACTTCTGTTTCCTGTTACTTGTTGCAGGTAATGAAACTACTACAAATCTTATTGGGAATACAATGCTTACATTGTTCGAGCGACCTAATGTACTTGATCAATTATATAAAGATAAATCATTAATATCAGCAGCTATAGAAGAATCACTACGTTTTCGCTCTCCTGTTCATAGCATGAATCGCTTTGTAACGGAAGATATATATTTGAATGGGATAAACCTAAAAAAAGGCCAAGAAATCATGGCATGGATAGGCTCAGCAAATAGAGACGAAACTGTATTTAACGAACCTGAGGATTTTGACATTAATCGCTCTCCAAATAATCATCTAGCATTTGGATCGGGAGTACACTTTTGTTTAGGTTCACAGCTTGCAAGGTTGGAAGCGAATATATGTATTACTGAGATGTTAAAGGCATTACCAAATATGAAGTTGGATAAAACAAAAGAGCTTAGAATCATACCTAGTACATTTGTGTATGGGTATAAAGAACTGCCAGTTATAATAGAATAAAAATTTTAACGCAACACTCGTTTATTAGAGTGTTGTTTTTACTATTTAAAAATTAAATCTTCTACTGTAGTATATTATATAATTGTAAAGATTCAGGATTAAAAGGTTAACGATAGGTGATAAATAAATGATACATACATTTTTAAACGAAACAATCAGTTTTAATATAAAGTATAAAAAGCGGAAATCAATCGGTATTTATATAGATGCTTATGGAAACGTTGAGGTTCAGGCTCCTAAAGATACACCTGATAAAAGTGTCATTGAAGTTTTAGAGGCTAATTGGGAGTTGATTCTTCAAAAATCAAATGAAATGAAGGAGCGACTTCGTGGTCCAAAAGAACGGACTTATGAATTCGGTGAGACATTTCTTTATTTAGGAAATTCATATCCAATACAAATTTCACACGATGAGAGTATTCAACAAGATCAGGTAGTTTTTGAAGGAAATAAGTTAAATATTATTGTAAAACAACTAGAGGATGAACGAATAAAACAAGCACTTAAAAGGTTTTATTATCAACAAATTAAAGCAATAGTTGAAAAGAGTATTCAGACGTATCAAAGTAATTTTAAAGTAAAGCCATCATCAATTCGTATTACCGATAGTAAAACAAACTGGGGGACTTGTGATTCAAAAAGGCAATTAACATTTAATTGGAAACTAGCAATGGCACCTCAGAAGGTGATTGACTATGTAGTTGTTCATGAAATGTGCCATATGGTTCATATGAATCACGACAGGTCCTTTTGGCGACTTGTCGGTAAAATTATTCCAGAATATAAGGAAAGAGAAAATTGGTTAGCTTTATCTAGTTGGAAGATGACTGTTTAACAAACTAAAATCGGAACGACATTAGTCGTTCCATTTTTTATTTTTTGGCTATGTTAAAAAATAATGTTTTTTATTCAACAAAATGGCAGATTAGTTGTGCGAAATGTTTCTAGCTTAAATGGAGAATGGTCACATTACTCTAGTAAAGGCTAGACAGTTCCTTTCGGAATTGAAGGATTATATCGAAGAATCAAATGATTGGGTAACGCCTTGAAGGGTTCTCTCTTAGTCGAATAGCACTGGATTAAGTAAGAATGATCGTGTTATAAGCTCGGTGAAAAGGCGTGAGAAATTACCGTACCAGTTCGGCTGACGAAAGCCTACTCGATGGAGTGGTGTAATTCATGGCGCTTGAGTTGAATGAATATGGTGAGAATGCGAATAAACCTATCACAAAAGGTTAAGCTGACGAACTTCTGAATGTACGGGTCTATATCTGCGATACATAGAAATGTGTATATCACCAAATTGTGAGGTTAGATGTGGATGAGTAAAACTAACTAATATGAAAATCCATAATACGTTACAGGCGTATGAACGCTAACAGGCTTACAGGAAGCATCTAAGTTCATTCTATAATAGATATAATTCAACATTGTAAGCTGATAACGTGAAGGGCTTACTCCCTATGAAACGTTGACAAGGAAAACATTAATGACATTAGTTACTGTATAACTTGTTTTTATATCAGTGAAAGTGGTGGCACAGTACCATTGAAATGTTTAATCCTCATGGAGGGATAGCCACTAGACTAATGAAGATTTATTCAACCATGTAAGGCAGTTCTTTATCGGTTAATAAGGTTCTTGTGAGACTAAAAGAGGTTTAACTTCGAAAGGAGCAACCGACTTATTGAAACGGGAGAAACTGAGACACAGTGAATATTACAGTATGCAAACTTGTTTTGACATACTTTATGCCCAAAGTGTCAGTGGTCATCACTTCTATGATTTAACAGCACTAATGTGTTCTGAAGATAATATTCGACTTGCCTACCGAAACATTAAAAGAAATACAGGTAGCAAAACTGCGGGAACAGATAAATTAACGATTGACGATATTTTACATCTGTCAATTAAAGAGGTAGTAAATAGGGTTCAAACAATGTTCATGTGTTACAAGCCGCAAAGAGTAAGGCGTGTTTTTATTCCGAAAGGAAAAGGAAAAACCAGACCTTTGGGGATTCCAACAATTTGGGATAGAATCTTTCAACAATGTATCCTTCAAATTTTAGAGCCAATATGTGAAGCAAAATTCCACAAACATAGTTATGGATTCAGACCGAATCGTAGCACACATCATGCCAAAGCTAGATTTGAGTTTCTTATAAATCGAGTGGGACTCTACCATTGTATAGATGTAGATATAAAAGGATTCTTTGATAACGTTAATCATAGTAAATTACTAAAACAAATGTGGTCGCTAGGTATAAGGGATAAACCACTTCTTTCTATTATATCTAAACTGTTAAAAGCAGAGATTGAAGGTGTAGGTATTCCTACAAGAGGTACCCCACAAGGAGGAATATTATCTCCTCTACTTTCTAACATTGTATTAAATGAGTTGGATTGGTGGATAAGTGACCAATGGGAAACGTTTGAAAGTAAACATACTTATTTAAGCAATGGCAGCAAGTATAAATCCTTAAAGAGAACAGCTTTGAAGGAGTGCTTCATCGTCCGCTATGCGGACGACTTCAAGATAATGTGCAGGACAAGGTCACAGGCAATAAAAATGAATTACGCATTGAAAGACTTTCTTAAAACCAGACTACATCTAGAAACTAGTGAAGAGAAATCTAAAATTATCAACTTAAAGAAGAACTCTTCCGAGTTTCTTGGCTTTTCAGTAAAAGCCATGAGAAAAGGAAAAACGTATGTAGCAAGGTCCGATATGTCGAAGAAGGCAAAAGCCAACGCCTTCCAAAAGATAAAGGAAGCTATAAAATTGGTTAAGAAAAAACCTGGCACTCAGACTGTCTGGAATTTTAATACAGTGGTAATGGGAATCCAAAACTATTATTCTGTTGCCTCTCAAATTACTATTAATCTAAATAAGTTAAACTATCATCTACGCAAAACGTTATATAATCAACTAAAGAATATTAGAACAGAGGCAAGTTTTCATGAAATGACTAAAACCTTACAGAAAAGGTACAAAGGTTATGAAAGTAAGTTATTTAAGATACAGGAAATGGTTTTTGTCCCTATCCATGCCCAACGGTGGAAATTACCACGTTGTTTTTCACAAACCACGTGTAACTATACTGCCGAAGGAAGAGCAAAAATACATAATAGCTTAAAAGCTATCGATAAAAATATTCTTTCTTACATCATGAGAAACTACATTCCAAATCGATCAATTGAATATAATGACAATCGAATCAGTAAATTTATTGCCCAATATGGAAAATGTGCCATATTAGGAGTGGATTTAGGGATAAATGAATGGCAATGCCATCACATTAACCCTTATCATCTTTCAAAAGATGATAGCTATTCAAATCTTATTATTGTAGATAAATCTATACATAAACTGATTCATCTAAAGGATAAAGTTAAAATAGAAACTCTTTTAAACTCCTTAAAACTTACTCGTATACAGAAGGAAAAAGTAAATACTTTACGGATTAGATGTCAAAATCAAATAATTTAAATTGGAAGAAAAGCACTCGTCTGCTTAATACATAGAAAAGAATAAATTGGATTAGTTGGAACGCCGTATGCGATGAAAGTCGCACGTACTGGTGTGGACGAGGGGAAAAGGGAGCGATAACTTCAAACCCTTACCTATTCGTATAAACAAGGTTTTTAACAATTAATATCGAATAAAATCTATAAGTAAAATGGGATTATATGGTAAATTCAAATTAAAAAAGGGAGGAAATAAAATGAAAAAAATACTCACGCTATTATTATTTACAATACTGGCTTTAACAGCATGTACAGAAAAAACAGATAATAAGGTTACTGACAATAAGACTACTAATTATAATTATAAATTTATCGGAGAAAGCGAACATTGGAAAGCTGAATATATTTATAAAGGAACAGAAAAGTGGAAAAATGATAAGGGTAAAGCATCTTATTCTAATAAAGATCATTATGAACTCGTATTAAAGTATAAGGGTTCTTTAAAAGAGTTGTCATCTATGAAAAACCTAGAGTATTCCTTCAAGACAAATAGCTCTGATGGGAAATCAATAGAGAAATTCACTGAACCTCCTAAAGAACGTGTATTTACTTCCAGAGGGGGTTCCGAAGGTGGAGCAAAAGTAGACAAGGATGAAGTCATACAAGTAAACGTAAAATGGAATGAATCTGAAGAGGCATTTGAATTGAATAATAAAAAAAGTAGTACCCAAAATATTACCTTATGCAACTAACTCATGCGTATGTTGTATAAAAAGTCGGCTAAATGGTCGATTTTTTTATTGTCCTAAATGGCAGGTTAGTTTAAGAAAGTTATAAACGAGGGGTGGAAGCATATGTTTAAAAACAAGGAAGACAGAATGTGGGTTTATTTGGCTGTACCAACGTTTATTATAGGAATCATCATTATATATTATAGTGAACGAAATTATTATCAGTGGATTCTTTTTTGGGCGTTTTTGGCTATCTTTTATATATGGCGTTTTTTCTACAGGAGGAAACGGAAGAAAGAAGAAAAAAAATCTTCTTAAACTAACGGGTGCGTTAGTTCATTTTCGACGGACTGCTACCTCAGTCTATTTTTTATTATGCAACTGTCAGGATAGTTACTAATCAAAAGAATAAATTTTTAAATTCTACTTCAATTTGTAAACGAATATCATGATATGGATATTTATATATTGCAAGTTGAGGTGATTTCTATGATTCAAAAATTACTGCTTTCTATGGAGCAAATGATCTACATTATTCATAATGGGTTACAAAAAACAAATTCACCAAAGGATGTAACCATTATAGGTGCAGGTATATCCGGATTAGTCGCTGCTTCACTTTTAAAGGAAGCTGGACACCGGATTACTATAATTGAAGCAAATAACAGAATTGGAGGAAGAATATATACAAAAAGGGAACCTTTTATTAATAATCAATATATAGATCTTGGTGCAATGCGCATACCTTCAAATCATCACCTAGTTTTGGAGTATATAAAAAAATTCAATCTTCAAGTGAATGAATTTATAAATAGTACACCAAATGATTTAATGTTCATTAATAATGTATTAACAAATGAAACCAGTTATAAAGCAAATCCAGATCAACTAAACTTTAAAGTTTACCCAAGTGAACAAGGGAAAACTGCAACTGAATTACTATTATTAGCAATTGGACCTGTAATTGATTTTATTAATCAAGATCCTGAAAAAAATTGGGAAATCGTTATAAATTTGTATGATCATTATTCAATGGCTAACTTTTTAAAATACAACCCTGTTAGTGTATCCTTATCACCAGAAGCAATCGATATGATTGAAACGATGGTTGGATTAGAAGGATTTAGCGAACTTGCATTTACTGCTATATTAAGAGAAGTTTTGGTACTCTTAACAAAGGAACTTAAATTTTATGAAATTACAGGGGGAACAGATCATCTTATTAATGGATTTTTACCACAACTTAAAGACGATATTATTTCGAATCAAAGAGTTAAAAAAATCATACAACAAGAAGCAAACGTAACAATATATACGGAAAATCAAATACTAAATACCGAGCATCAACTGACTAGCGATTATGTTATTTCTACAATTCCATATACATTGCTGAATTTTGTAGATTTACTTCCCTTTGAATCCGTAGCATATGAAAAGAGAAAAGTCATTAGAAAGATACATTATGCTAATTCAACCAAAATAGGTCTACAATTTAAAACGAGATTTTGGGAAAAATATGGGATATATGGTGGTAAATTAACTACTGATCTCCCAATCAAGTTTGCATACTTTCCTAGTCATGGTGCTGGTGCAATGCACAGTACAGGAATTATGTTGGCTAGTTACACATGGGAAGACGATTCAAGCATCTGGGATAATATGACACAAGAAGAGCGTATAAAAATTGCTTTGAATGATCTTTCATTTATATTTGGTAATCAAGTATTTTCGGAGTTTCTAATAGGGTATTCACATAATTGGTCAGAATTTCCTTATTATGGGGGAGCTTTTGTTATGTTTAAACCTGACCAAGTAAAAGAATTAGGTCAATATATAAGTACACCGGAAGGTAGAATTCATTTCGCAGGATCACATTCATCTACTACTCCTGGTTGGATGCAAGGTGCGATTGAAGCAGGAATTAGAACAGCGTATGAAGTTAATAATAGATAACCTTAAATTTATTAATAAAAGAATAAAATTAAATAAATTACTAAATGGCAGTTTAGTTGAATTAGACTTTGAAAATTTTTTAATAAAAACTTAAAAATAATATGGTAATATTGCTTAAATGAATTGGCGTGCCAATACTGATGTCAGTTCGCATGCCATTTTTATTGCCCTATAATAAATGGAAACAAAACTACTAAGGATAGCAGAATTAGCAAAATCTGATCCTAAAATGCAATTTACATCCTAGCACATTTACTAGATAAGCAATCACTAATTCTCATTACTCGCCTGTCATTAATTCGTAATTTTGACGGTAAAAGATTGTTCTACATGATAGATACTGTCCTTGGTTGCGGCAAGGTGGCACTTTTCGGATCAATATCTCATCCACAAAGTCTTCATGCCAAAAGAACGCTGTTGGAACGATCACCGTGTTCATCATTCTTGGAACATATTTATTAGGGGGGCATCTGGAATTGGGATTGGGTTATTCGGTGGTTTGATGTCCACTTCTAGCATGTCTGCGTGTCTGAAAAAAACTGTAGGATCAGCAACTGATAATGTTACACCGCCAGGGGCTGATGTACCAGCGATTACCTCCACACTGAGTCGGTTTTTAACCTCATCTCGACCGATATTTCCAAAAAATGAAAATCGAATAAAAAATCCAGCAGGGTTTCCAGCGTTAAAGGGCTTAAAGCTATGTGCAGGAACGATGACTTTAAATAAATGAGGGGGTTCAATCTCTTTTTGAACTCCCGTAGTAGTAACAGGGAATTCGGTTCTTTCCCCGAGTAAATACGTGGTGAGTGGTTTATTGGTTGGATTTTTCCAAAGAATAAACAACGTGTTGTTGGGGCTGCCACTTTGGTTAGTCAATGGAACCAAAAATGCACCCGTCGTTATTGCCTTCATTCAATCACTTCCTTTTAATATACTTGTTTATTTTATGCACTGTGGTACAAGCTGTGTAGGACACCTATCAAGGTGTTATAAAAAAATATAGGAATCTACTTGGAACGGCCGACATAACTGATTGTGTTAGTTTATCAAGATCATGAGTCGCAATATGGGACTTTTTATATGTGCGCCTAGCATGTGCATACTCTATAGGGTGCAAGTCCCGTACCATGAAGGCAGTAGTAATGTTTAGCTAAAAACAAGTGTGTCGTGGTGAAATGGAATCTGAAGGAAGTCGGCGGCACGAACTTCATATCTTCAATTGTTTGTTAGATATGATCAGGAACAAACAAGTCTCCCATGGAGTACGATGTAGTATTCGAAATTAGGGAGGAATACACATTGAGTAATACGAATGTACATGGATTACTTAAATGGAAGAAAGAATTAAACGCAGAAATTAAAAGACTAGATAAAGAGTTAGTGGATTTAACAAAAGAAATAGAAAAAGTTAGGACAAGATATTCAACAGCTGAGAAAGCATTTATACAATATCGTAACGAAACAATCTTACAAGAATTTGTTACACCATTAAGTCTACAACTTAATGAATTAAATAATAAGTACGATGTTTTATTGCTAGTGAATAAACAAAAAAAAACAGCTATTATTTCAATTTTAGAAACTGTAGATTCAATTATTAACTTACATTTCACAAATTAATGGCCTATCCAATTTTGAGGAGCTCCCTAGCCGATAGGCAAGTCAAACAAAGGTTTTAATACCAAGAGCAAGAGGGTTTGGGTTCGTAGAGAAAGCAAAGACCACATTATGTGGTCTTTTTCTTTTGTTCAAAAGGTCAATAATTTACTTATAAAGAGCCTATTTTTTATAAAAAAAGTCTGCTAATTCCTTGCTTTTAAGTCTTCTATTTTTACGGATTTTAGCGCGTTCTTCTCCGCCTTGATATAGGAATTTTTCTTCCTCAGTTTCGGGAACGATTTGTGGAACTTTAACTAAATTTCCATCTTGATCCAAGGCAACAAAAGTTAAAAAGGCAGTTGCTGCGATTTTCTCTTCACCCGTTTTTAAGTTTTCTGCAGTTACTTTAACGAATACTTCAAACGATGAGGTACCAGTCCAAGTTACATAACTTTCGAATGCAACCGAATCTTTCATCGTGATCGGGTGAAGAAAGTCAACTGAATCGGTTGAAGCAGTTACGATTGAAGATCGGCAGAATTTCATTGCTGATATACTTCCGATAATATCTAAGTCATTCATTAATTTTCCACCAAACAAAGTGTTATGACTATTTACATCATTGGGAAGAACTAAATTTGTTCTAATGACTCTTGTTTCATTACAAGTTACCATGTGATTTCTCCATTCTTTAATATCTATAAATTGTACACTATTTAATAAAGAAATTAGCATACTTAAATAAAAAAATTATATGAACAAACTTTTCATTGAAGGATATTTATGTATAAGGAATTCTTGTAGTTGTTTTTAAACATCCCGTACTAAAATTTTATATTTGTCAATGAAATTTGTAGGAAATGGTGCAAATTTAAATAAGTTTATTTCAGTCGTTTACATTGACTTTTACTTCTTAAGTCGGTATATTTATATCTTGTTGAGACGGGATGAATACTACATATGGGTGTTAAAAAGAAAGAGAACACCTATATATCGATATATGGTAAAATCGATATAATCTTTTGCGAGGAGGAACAGGTGATGATAAATACAATAATTGATGCTGAATTACCTGCGAATATACAGAAATTAAATCAAGACATAATGCATTTTCCGATGATTACACCTATTAATCCAAAGATGCATAAAACAACATTTAAAGGTGTATCTAGAACGGTTATGTTAGATCGATACGCATTTAAAGATATTAAGCTTGTTACATTAGGTGTAGGTGACCTAGTTGTACTAACATATAAGGATGATCCAAAGTTTCCTCGTCGTGGTTATGGTGAAGTAATTGCTATTGACAATAGTCAGGAAGAAGTAACTGTTCAATTAGATTCTCAGTTTGAAGACGGGGCACTCATTACAGTTGCATTTAATAAAGTAGACAAGCCACTTGAAATCTTCTACGAACAGATTGCAGACCGTGTTGCACGTGGGCTTGCATCTGCAGAAACTCCAGAAAAATTCTCCGAAGTAAAAGAGATGTTTTATGAAATTTTAGCTAACAAAACTTTTGTACCAGCGGGACGTGTTTTGGCTGGTGCCGGTACAGGAGCTTCAACAACATTCTTTAACTGTTATGTAATGCCTCATATTCACGATTCTCGTGATGGGATTGGTGAACACCGTAAGAAGGTAATGGAAATTATGTCACGTGGTGGTGGCGTTGGAACAAACGGATCAACTTTACGTCCTCGCGATGCAATTGTTTATAGTGTGAATGGACGCTCAAGTGGATCAGTATCTTGGTTACATGATTTATCTGAATTGACAAATTTAGTTATTCAAGGTGGTTCAAGACGTGGTGCGCAAATGATTATGATGAACGTCAACCATCCTGATATTGTAGAGTTCATCGTATCAAAGAACCAAAATCCAAAGGTTTTACGCTATATTGCGCAAACTACAAAATCGAAATTAATTCGTGAAGAAGTAATGCGTAAATTAAAGTTCGAACCTATTAGTGCAACTGAAAAAGCAGCTTATGAAGCTTTAATTCATATTGCAACAATTGAAGGGAAATTAAATACACCTGAAATAGAACAGGCAAAAGAACTGCTAAATGACGGTGGTAAGTACTCAGTTCACAACCCTGACTTTTTAACTGGTGCAAATATATCTGTTTGTTTAACTGATGATTTTATGGAAGCAGTAGAAAATGATGGAGAATACAAGCTTCAATTCCCTGATTTAGAAAACTATGATGATGAAATGCGTTTAATTTATGATCAAGAATGGCAGGAATGTGGAGATGTACGTGAATGGGCTGCAAGTGGATATGGTGTCCGAACTTACCACACAATAAAAGCAAAAGAACTTTGGGATTTAATCAATGTTTGTGCAACGTATTCTGCTGAGCCAGGTATCTTCTTCTTAGATAATGCCAACAAAATGACAAACGCTGTGTCTTATGGTCAAAAAGTAGTTGCAACAAATCCTTGTGGAGAGCAACCACTTGCGCCATTCTCTGTTTGTAATTTAGCAGCTGTTAACTTAGCGGAAATGACGGAAAATGGTAAAGTTAACTGGGAAAAATTAAAGCGAACTGTTCAAATCGGAACGCGAATGCAAGATAACGTAATCGATGCAACGCCGTATTTCCTAGAAGAGAATACGAAGCAAGCAAAAGGTGAACGTCGTATCGGATTAGGTGTGATGGGGTTACATGATTTACTAATCCGTTGTGGGCTAGTATATGGATCGGAAGCTGGCAACAAACTAGTTGATCAAATTTTTGAAGTGATTGCAACTACTGCTTATAATACTTCAATTGAGTTAGCGGAAGAAAAGGGAGAATTCCCATTCTTATCGACTTTTGAAGATGGACGCGAACGTTTTATTAACTCGGGATATATGAAGAAAATGCCTGAAGAAATTCGTGAAGCTGTTTTAGAAAGTGGCATTCGTAATTCACACTTATTAACAATTGCTCCTACAGGAAGTACTGGAACGATGATGAATGTTAGCACTGGACTTGAGCCTTATTTTAACTTCGTATACTTCCGTTCAGGACGTTTAGGTAAATTCATTCCAGTTGTAGCTGATATCGCACTAGAATGGTTAGAAGCAAATGGATATGAAGTAACTGAGGAAAATGTTTATGAGATGATTGAACATCTTCCTGAACAATTTGTTGGAACAATGGATCTTTCTCCAGAGGCGCATGCTGATGTACAATGTATTATCCAAAGATGGATTGATTCTTCAATTAGTAAAACAGTTAATGCTCCGAAAGGTTATTCTGTTGAACAAGTAGCAAAAGTGTATGAAAGATTACACAAAGGTGGAGCGAAAGGCGGGACTGTTTATGTAGACGGTTCACGTGATGCCCAAGTATTATCGCTAACGAATGAAGAAAATGATTTTACAAATGTAGAACTAGAAACAGTTGAAAATAGTAAAGATGCAACGACAAACGATACTGATGTAACTGCTCAAGTTAAAACAGGTAACGTAGGTGTAGAAAACGGAGACACTTGTCCAATCTGCCTATCTGGTACTGTAGTTGAACATGGTGGTTGTAATACATGTGATAATTGCCAAGTTCAGTTGAAGTGTGGAATATAAAAGTAGTGAAGAAATACCTCTTTAGATGTGAAGATCTAAAGGGGTATTTTTTTATGACTTTAAGAATTTTGAAAAAGTTGCCTTATTCCAAAATGGACCATATTCTTGAAGAATAAGAGGAAATAATAGAAAATAATACAGAGTCTAAAGTTTATTGGAGAACTAAAGCTAGTATATTTAATAGGATAATCATCCACTGGATGTAACGATAAATAGGAGGAAAATTTGTTGATGAAGCCTATATCTATTTTAATAGCGGATGATGAACAGGAGATTGCTGACCTGATTGCCTTACATTTAGAAAAAGAAGGTTATCAAATTATTAAAGTTTCGGATGGACAGGAGGCTGTTCATGTAGTCGAGACCGGGTCAATTGATTTGTTGATATTGGATATTATGATGCCGAAAATGGATGGATATGAAGTAACGCGGCTCATTCGCGAGCGGCATAATATGCCAATAATTTTTTTGAGTGCTAAAACATCTGATTTCGATAAAGTACAAGGATTGGTTATTGGAGCAGATGATTATATAACGAAACCATTTACCCCCATTGAATTGGTTGCACGTGTGAATGCTCAATTACGGCGCTTTATGAAGTTAAACCAACCGAAAGTAGATGATCATAAAGTTCTTTTGGAGTTTGGTGAAATAATGATTTCCCCTGATCAACGGACAGTTTTGCATTATGGTGAAAACATCGAGCTAACACCGAAAGAGTTTGATATTTTGTATTTATTAGCCAGTCATCCAAAGAAAGTTTTTAGTGTAGAAAATATTTTTCAGCAGGTTTGGGGTGATTCATATTTTGAAGGTGGTAATACAGTAATGGTACATATTCGCACCTTGCGGAAAAAACTTGGAGAAGATAAGCGAAAAAATAAGCTAATCAAAACGGTTTGGGGAGTGGGGTATTCATTTAATGGATAAGATAATACGCAGTTTTCGCTCCAAAATCATCGTATTATTTGCTTTAAGTATGACTCTGGCTGGTATTATAACTTACATAATTTTTAAAGGATTACAGCTTTATTATCACACGATGGTTCGTTATGGTGATCCCTTGGCCCAGCTTCGTCGATTCATACAGAGTATTGGAGACGTTAACTTCTTTCTATTTCTATTTATCCCACTTTCGATATTGTTTTTCTATTTACTCACTAAGCCCTATTCAACTTATTTTAATGAAATATCAAACGGAATTCATAATCTTGCACGTGGCAACTTTCAACATCGGGTTTCGATCCAGTCAAATGATGAGTTCGAAGATATTGCTCAAGCAATTAATCTAGCAAGTGAAAAATTAGAAGAGGCCGTACAAAGAGGCGATTTTTCAGAAAACAGTAAAGAACAATTAGTTGTAAATTTGGCACACGATTTGCGTACTCCGCTAACTTCTGTGTTAGGTTATTTAGATTTAATTCTTAAGGATGAGAAGCTAACTAAGGAACAAGTCAAGCATTTTTTAACGATTGCCTTTACTAAATCTCAGCGTTTAGAAAAACTGATTGATGAATTATTCGAAATAACTAGGATGAACTATGGCATGTTACCTCTTGTAAAAAGGCAAATTAATTTAAGTGATTTACTTTTTCAACTAAAAGAAGAATTGTACCCTGTCTTCGAGAAAAATAATTTGAGCGCTCGAATGAATCTTTTGCCCAATTTACCTATTTTGGGTGATGGAGAGATGTTAGCTCGTGTGTTTGAGAATCTTTTAACCAACGCAAATCGATATGGATATGATGGTCAGTTTGTAGATATTAACGGGTTTGTTGATGGGCAAGAAGTGATTGTTCAGGTTGTTAATTATGGGGATTGTATTCCTCCGGAGGAACTTCCATATCTTTTTGATATGTTTTATACCGGTGACAAAGCACGAACTCATCAAGAAGATAGCACAGGGCTTGGTTTATTCATTGCAAAGAATATTGTGGAGCAACATAATGGAACAATTACGGCTGAAAGTAGTATAATCCGGACTGTATTTGAAGTTCGATTACCGCAGGAAACTATCCCAATTGACCAAGTTTAAATGTTTCATAAAGAATTTAAGAAAAATTTAAAGTTTACCCCACTTTTTATTTAAAAAGTTTTTCCTATTCTAGAATTAATCAGTATTAGGAGGAACGTGAAAATGAAGAAGTGGGGATTTTTAGTTACTTTAGTAATTTGCCTGATTTTTACATTCGTTAATAAAGAAACGTCGCTTCAAGATCAAGTAGAGATTCAAACATATAAAAAAATTAACAATGTACAGTTAGATAACAGTGAGATTTCAGAAAGTTTCCAAACAAAGGCCATTACAAAAGAACAGGTCTATAAAGGAAACTTAGTCTTAATAAACAAAAAATATCCTGTGCACGAGGAAAGTATAAAATCAGATGTTGTAAACTTATTCACTCACAAAGAATTGGAAAAAGGATACGAATTGCTTGATACGAAAATTGAATTGTCACAGGATGTTGCCCGTAAATTTTCGAAGATGATCGTTGATGCTAGAAAAGAAGGAGTTCGTCATTTTACAATTAATAGTGGCTTTCGAGACTTTGATGAGCAAAATGCACTTTATCAAGAAATGGGCTCAGACTATGCCTTGCCTGCAGGCCATAGTGAACATAATTTGGGTTTATCACTTGATGTAGGATCTACCAAAATGAAAATGAATGAGGCACTTGAAGGTAAGTGGCTAGAAAATAATGCTTGGAAATATGGCTTTATCATACGCTATCCAAAGGATAAAACGGCAATTACAGGCATTCAATATGAACCTTGGCATATTCGCTACGTTGGATTACCGCATAGTGTGATCATGGAGGAAAAGAATTTTTCTTTAGAAGAGTATTTGGATTTCTTAAAAAAACAAAAGTCTATATCTACTACTATAAATGGCCAAAAATACGAAATATCTTATTACCCTGATACTAAAAATACGACCATTCAAGTGCCTACCAATCTTCGTTATGATATATCAGGTAACAATATGGATGGTGTGATTGTGACGATATTTAACAGCGGGGCACATACTAAGGAGGATAGTTTAGCAGAATGAAAATAATCAAATTAATGAACAAAATTTTTGTTTCAGTACTATTTGTCTTTTATATGTATGCAATAATTAGAGTCATTCTATTTAAATTCCGCTGGAGAGATCTGTCCTTTCTTTTGTATCAACTTAAGAATAATCTCGGGAATCCTGTTAATCTCATAAACGAATTGAAAATGGGAAATCTTATCCCATTTAAAACGATATTCATTAATATTCAGAGTCTATCATCATGGCCTGATTTTAGTAATTTGATTGGGAATATCATAGCATTCATCCCATTTGGAATGTTTCTTGTTCTATTATCTAAAAATAGAGGGATGTCATTCATAAGCGTATTCGTTAGTTCTTTGAGTTTTAGTTTATGCATAGAAAGCTTACAGGTTGTTTTTTCTCTAGGGATTTTTGATGTGGATGATCTAATTCTAAATACCTCTGGAGGATTGCTTGGCTATTGTGTTATCAAGCTTTGTGATAAGGTTTATACTAAACTTATCGTAAATACATCAAGCAGTGTCCAGGATAGAGAAATTGTTGATAAACAGGAATTTTAAAATTGAGAAAGTTGAACCGTACGATTACACGGGATTCGTTACTAGTAACGGCTGCTGTAGAGTAGCCGTTATTTTTGTTAAATGATTTAAATGAAGTTATGCCCTTTTTCATTCAATGTTAGAATATATTGAAGTTGTGAGTAGACACTAACCAGAGGAATGGATTGTGAAAACAAAATCATAGTAAATCTATGGTTTTTTTGTTATATGTAGAGAGTAAATAATAAAAAAGAAAGAAGTGGAAAAGGGGGATAAGATGACTCAGAGAAATGTGAAAAATGATGCAGGATGGAATTTTGATAATAGTTATTCAAAATTACCGGAATTCTTTTTTGCTACTCAAGACTTAAATCCGGTAAGTTCACCGAAATTGGTTGTTCTAAATAAACCAGTGGCCTTATCACTTGGTCTAGATGTTCAATCACTTCAAAGCGAAGAAAGTGTAAATGTTTTTGCCGGGAATCAAGTGCCAGAGGGTGGATTGCCACTTGCCCAAGCATATGCAGGGCATCAGTTTGCACACTTTAATATGCTTGGTGATGGAAGAGCATTATTACTAGGTGAACAGATCACTCCAAAAAACGAGCGATTTGATGTACAACTTAAAGGTTCAGGTAGAACACCTTATTCACGAGGTGGAGATGGTCGTGCAGCACTTGGCCCGATGCTTCGCGAATACATTATTAGTGAGGCGATGCATGCACTAAAGATACCAACAACACGAAGTCTTGCTGTTGTAACGACAGGTGAACAAATCCAGCGTGAAACTCGATTACCTGGGGCAGTTATGACCCGAATTGCTGCTAGTCATATTCGTGTTGGTACGTTTCAGTATGTTTCAAGATGGGGTAGTTTGAATGAACTTCAAGAACTTGCTGATTATACAATCAAAAGGCATTATTCGGAAATTGACCTAAATGATCCAAATCGATATCTTTCATTGCTCCAAGGGGTCATTAAGCGCCAAGCTTCCCTAATTATCAAATGGCAATTAGTTGGTTTTATACATGGAGTAATGAATACTGACAATATGACAATTAGTGGTGAAACAATTGACTATGGTCCATGTGCATTCATGGATACGTACGATCCAGCAACTGTATTTAGCTCAATTGATCTTCGCGGTCGTTATGCGTATGGAAATCAACCAAAAATGGCTGGCTGGAATCTTGCACGATTTGCTGAAACATTATTACCTTTATTGCATGATGATCAGGAAAAAGCTTTAGAAATAGCTCAGAATGCAATTTCTGAATACCCTATTATTTATGTTGATAATTGGATTGCAGGCATGAGGAAAAAATTAGGAATATTTAATGAAGAAGAACAGGATAAGTCATTAATTGATGAGTTACTTGAAATAATGGAAAAGTATAAAGCAGACTATACGAATACATTTAGAGCATTATCATATGGTAATCAAGATGAACTACCATTGTTTACATCATCTGAATATAACCAATGGGAGAAGCAGTGGCAGGAGAGGTTGAGTAGACAATCAGAATCAAAAGAAGCTTCTCTTCAATTAATGCGAGACAACAATCCTACCGTAATCCCAAGAAATCATCGCGTAGAAGAAGCTTTAGAAGCAGCGGTAGAGAACGGAGATTATACCGTGATGGAGAAATTGCTTAAAGCACTTTCTAATCCTTTTATTGAATCAAAAGAACAGATAAATTATTGTACACTACCTCCTGATCCGGATCGTCCTTATCAGACTTTCTGTGGTACATGATTATATTCTTATATTTTTTATAGTACAAATACTACCTTTTTCTAGGGTAGTATTTATTTTTAAGTAAAACGAGGAACATATTTTTAGTGAATCTGAGCATACACTTTGAATAAATCTTAAAAATTTACTATATTAGAAAAAGTAAATTAAAAGAGGGGTACTTGCCCTCTTTTTATATTTAGGCCAGTAGAAAGAAGTGGGGAAGTTGAAGAAGCAACAAATTTATATCATTTTATTTTGTATTATGGTGGTATGGGGATTTAATGTAATTGCAACAAAAGTTCTAGTAGAGAACTTTATGCCAGTTACGATGACAGCTATCCGTGTTTTCACTGCTGGAGTAAGTGTTTTTATTATTTTATTTTTAATAAAAAAAGTTCGTTTGCTTACTAAGAGAGAGTTCGGGTATGTATTTTTTGCGATGCTATTAAATGTAGTTGCACATCATTATTTTTTATCAATCGGTCTATCCCAGACTTCAGCATCAAACGGGGGACTAATTCTTGGAATGGGGCCGCTTTTAACAGCCTTATTGTCAGTTTTCTTTTTAGGAAGTGTAATGAACTTTGTAAGAATTTTAGGCGTTTTATTTGGTTTTGCAGGTGTTGCTTTTATTGTTTTCCAGAGCGGTGGAGGTTTTCATGGTGTTTCGCATGGAGATTTTTATGTGTTTTTAGCAATCTTAGCTCAAGCATCAAGCTTTGTTTTAATAAAAAAAGTTTCGAAAACATTAGATCCAAGATTAATGACTGGATATATGTTAGTAATGGGTTCGATTATTTTATTCGGAATTAGCCAAATACTTGAACCAGGTGGAATGGCTAGTATGGTGCATCATTCAGTAGGGATTTGGGCGGTATTTTTTGCATCAGCAGTTGTTGCAACAGCTATGGGGCATATGCTATATAATTTTGCTCTTGGTAAGGTTGGCACAACAGAGGCGGCTATATTTTTAAATTTAAATCCATTCTTTTCACTTATTGGTGCGGTATTATTTTTAGGTGAAAAAATTGTTTTAACTCAAGTAGTCGGATTTATTTTAATTTTAATAGGTGTGTTGTTTGGTTCAGGAGTATATGAAGATGTAACTCGCAAATTTAAAAGGGATAATCAAATCCAATTCTAAATTTGTTTTATCTTTCATCTTATTGATAAACAAGTGATTTTAATTGATTTATAAATACTTTAGCTAACTTGCAAAAATTAACATATCATTAGCTCGTGCAGTTTACTCTAACTTTGGGAAAGAAGTAGATATCGCCGCTCCATTTGGGGCGGTTTTTTTATTTAATTAGAGGTTAACTTTATAAAGAATCATTCATTCGTTCAATTTTTGTTTTTAAGATTGTTCTTATTTATCAAGAACTTGATTGGAATGAAAGGGTGCTCGACTCCTATGGGATTAGCGGGAAGGCTGAGACCTTAGCAGGCGGCGCCGAGGAGGCTCAGGTCTCGCCCCATGGAAAGCGAGCACCCTGTAGTGGAAATCAATATCATACAACTTATTTATCAACAATATAACTGACAAATTTTTTTTCAACAACATGAAGACAATTCACCGATAAAGTGATTGTCTTTTTTTTTATCGTAAGAAATGAATTCTAATTCATCATTTCATGAAAAAAAACTGCTCTTTTAGGGCATATTATTAAGTATTCAAGCTATTAGGAAGGACTCATCAAAGATGACAATCGATCCAAGAACTCATTCATTAAATGCAGAAACAATTGAGAATGAATTAGAAATACCTAGTTGGTTTATAAAATTAAACAAGTTTAAATCAAATTTAAATAATTTGGACATAGAGTCTCAGTTTTATGAACAATTCTTAACCTTATTAATTAATGAAGAAACAGCGTTAGAGCTGCATTATAAAAATATAAAGTATATTGAAAAGCTAGAGAATGAAATTCAAATAATGGAAGAACGGTATCGAAAAGTAATGCACTCAAAGCTTGGCAGATTAATTCAGTTTTATTGGAAAGCTAAAAGATGGCTTTTTAGAAAGATAAGAGGTTGGTGAGTAGGTTTTGAACAAGTTTGAAATTCAGCAAAGATTAGAAGAAATTGAAAGAATAAAGATTGAAATTTACCAACGAATGAATAAGGAAATCCCGGAAGACTTAATATTTTCAAAATATCATTTTAAAAAGTTAATAAACGGTATTAGCGTAATCATACCAACTTACAAAGGTGAAAAAGTGATAAAAAAATGTATTGAATCATTGAAAAATCAAACTTTGTCACCAAAATATTTTGAAGTGATCTTTATTATCAATGGAGAAAAAGATCTAACCGAAGAGATATTGATCAATTTCATTAAGGAACATGATATTAATCATTTCAACATTCTTCATTCAGAAGAAGCTAGTGTTTCAGCTGCAAGAAATTTGGGAATTCAACAAGCATCAAAAAAATACATTACATTCTTGGATGACGATGATTATATTTCACCTAACTTTCTTGAAAAACTATTCAATCATGCTGATGAAGAATCTGTTGTCATTTCACAAGTTGTGGACGTAGATCTAGAAGGTAATAGTAATCCTAATAATCCTGTTAATTCCCAAATTAAAAAAGCGTTGGATGCAAAAATTTATACTTATACTGATTTAAATAGTGTTTTAACAATGAATGCTTGTAAATTGATACCAACAAAGAAAGTAAAAACCCAACGCTACGAACTCGGATTAAAAAGTGGAGAAGATGTAGTGTTTTTTACTAAATTGTTTGCTTTACATCATTTTCATTTAAAGATTGTTCCATTAGAAGAGCAGGCAATTTATTATCGAGTTTTAAGAGATAATTCAGTTTCTAGACGTAAAAATTCATTTGAGTTTAATGTAAAAGAACGTTTGGAAGTCATGAAACATCTTGATGTTTTACTAGGAGAAACGAATAGTCCTACAATCCAACAATTCATTAAAGGAAAAATACATGCTCAATATGGCTTTATAGACAGGTATATTAACAATAAAAATGAATTGAGAGAAACAGTAATTGAAGAAGTAAATAAACACAGTTTCGTCTATTTCCCTTATTTTAAGCTATACAATGGAGAGACGCGTTCTTTAATTATTTCTTATTGTTTTCCACCATATGTTGATACAAGTGGTACAGTAATGGCTAAACGTATTATCGAAAATAATGAAGTGGTAGACGTAATTTATAATAATATGTCGAAGGTAAGGGAAACTGATTATCGACAAAATGCAATGGTGGATGGTTTTATTAATAATCGGATGGAAATATCATCAACTAGTAGCTTTAAACAGTGGAAATCAATGAAAGACTTTATTAAAAAATCCCTTAAGGAAATTAAATTGAAAGAAAAAAGAAATGGTACATACCATAAAATTTATAGCCGAGCACTATGGCCTGCTTCACACTTTTTAGCGTTTGAGTATAAATTAAAAAATCCAAAGGCAAAATGGGTTGCAGAATTCTCTGATCCGATCCTATTAGATATTCATGGAAATGAACGGAAGTCAGCAATTATTGATTTAGGGTTTTATAAAAAAGTAAATGCACTTTTAAAGAAAAAAAACTTCCCACTAGCATTAAATAACAATATGTTTTTTTGGTGTGAATATATTGCTTATGCATTTGCAGATGAAATTGTTTTTACAAATGAAAATCAATTGAAATATATGTCTGAAATGTTCCCAATGAAAGAAATGAAAGAAGTTATTTTAAATAAAGCTAGAATTTGTAATCAACCGACATTACCGAAGCAATATTATCACGTTAAAGCAAGTAAATATAGAATTGATGAAAACAAGGTAAACCTAGGGTACTTCGGAACGTTTTATCAAACGAGGAAATTAAATGAAATAATTGAGGGACTTAAATTAACGAAACCTGATTTAAGAGATAAAATTAAACTTCATGTATTCACTTCAGATCCAAAATCGCTTGCAAATGAACTATCGGGAGAAATAATTGAAAAACATGTAAAAGTAAATCCATATGTTAACTTTTTAGAGTTTTTAAATTTTACAACAAAATTCGATTGTCTAATTGTTAATGATGCGTTTACGAAGGATTATAAAAATATTAATCCATACTTACCTTCTAAGTTGAGTGATTACAAAGGTAGTGGGAATAATATATGGGGAATTTTTGAAGAAGGCAGTATTCTCAGTAGATTTGAAACAAAATACAAATCTGAAATTGGCGATATTGAAGGTGCTACTAAAGTGTTTGAATCATTAGTTACGGAGAAATTAATTCAACAATTCAACAAACTTGATGAAGCATTACCTAATGAGAAATTAATGTAAAAAAGAAAATAAACAAAGTTAATGATAATAATTTTGTAAAGGGTAGATTCTTCATGATTAAAAAGAGTTTTAATTTGCTAGGACCAATTCTAATCGGATTGGTCTGTAGCTATTTACTTGTTATTTGGTCTCATAATTATTTGTGGAAAAACAATGTAAATCTTTATCAGAATTGGATCATCACGGATTTTTTTAAGTGGAACTTTATGATTGTGTCAGTTGTTGTTTCAATACTAGTAATTGGACTTTCTGTACTAGGCTTTAATGTTTGGTGGATTTTAATTACGATTGTAGGATCAATTGGTTTTTTTTCATATGCATTATCAGAGAAAATAAAATATACTGGAGAGCCGTTTCATCCAAGTGATTTATTTTTCCTGCGTGACCCAATTGTCTTTTTACAATTTTCAAAGCTTCCATTTCTTCTCAAATGGGGAGGGCTAATTGGAATCATAACATTTCTTTTTTTAGGGACTTTCTTTGCCTATAAAAAATGGAGAAATGCTACTGCAAGGAAAAATAGTCTACGTCTTTTACTAATCGTATTACTTGGGGTCTTTTTTACATTTGGTTCAAAAGAAGGCTATGCTTATTTTGTAAAAAACTCAAATGTAGAATATATACCTTGGAATTACGAGACTAGTGTTGAAAGATATGGTATGTATCCAGCATTTTTAGTAACTTATGTAAATAGCAAACGTGAAGAACCTAAAGTATCTAATAAAGTGAAAAATGAGGTCATTAAAGAAATCAATTCTTTAAAACCACTTTCTAAACCTAAACAATTACCAGATATTTTAGTGATTCAAAGTGAGGCATACAGTAATCTAGATGACATGAAATTAAAATGGAACACTGATCCAAATGCACCTCTTCGCTCTATAAATGAAGGTATTCATGGAACTCTAATTAGTAATACATTTGGAGGACGGACGGCTAACGAGGAGTTTGAAGTATTAACTAGTCTAAAATTAAAACGTAAATTCGAAGATCGAACACCATACCAAGAAGGTAAAATGGGGAATAGACTTTCACCTAGTTTCATTCGAGATGTTAGAAACTTTGGTATGGATACGATAGCCCTTCATCCATTTAAAACATCATTTTTCAAACGAAAAGCAGTTTATCCTAACATAGGATTTAATCAGTTCTTGTCAGAAGCAAATTTATCTTCTTGCCAAAAATTTGGCTCCTATTTATCAGACGAGTGTAGCTCGAAAAAAGCATTGTCTCTAATTAATAAAAAGGGGAGTCAATTTGTATTTTTTGTGACAATGCAAAATCATTTTGATTGGCGTAAAGGTCATTTTCCTGAAGAGAACATGAGAGTTAGTGGAGTACCTATGGATGAGGAGTTAAAAGGAAAAGTGGAGAGTTATGCAAGTGGTATCTATAAAAGCGGCAATTCTCTTGTTTCAGTATGGCAAGAAATAAAAAAACGTAAGAATCCAACCATCGTCCTTTTTTATGGTGACCATCGTCCTACATTTGGCGATAAAAAGGCAACATACGAGCATTGGGGAGCACCAGTGGAGAAGAGTGAAGGAGAAGATTGGTATAATGAAACACCGATGTGGATTTGGAGTAATGACAAAAATACAATGGACAAGATTAGAAACTATTCGAAGCCATTTTTAGAAAAAGGAAATCTTAAATTAGAATCCTACGAAATTGCCCCCCTTCTAATGAAAGTTCTAACAAACGGTCAGATTGAACATTCATGGTATGATTGGGTACTTCAAAATCATTCAAATGATATTTGGGATTGGGTAATCTATGATCGAGTATATGGTGATGGTATAACCTTTAATAAAATGTAAAAATGGGACCAAAAGGTCCCTTTTTTATTGGGTAAAAAACTGACTTGTTTTTAGACCTCGGAAAGAAATCATATTGCATTTTCAAAAGTATTTACATAAATTGGTGGTTCTTGATAAAAATACAAAAAGAGATAATTATACTTTAGGAGGTTTGAGATGAGGAAACTAGTTTTCTTAAAAGGTCCTTTAATATTACTAATCGTATTTTTTAGTTTCTTTTGTAATGTTCAACTTAAAAATGTAAATGCTTTTACAAGCCAAGTCCTTCAAATGGGTGCTACAGGAGAAGATGTTATTGAATTACAGTCTCGTTTAAAATACAACGGCTATTACACTAGCAAGGTCGATGGGGTATTTGGATACAACACATATTGGGCGGTTAGGAATTTCCAAAATAATTTCGGAATGCCTGTCGACGGAATTGTTGGAGCTAAGACAAAAGCGATGCTCGTAAAAGCTACAAAATATGAAAAAGGTGAAAATGCAGGTGCTGGATCAAATGTTCCGAATGGTTATTCGCAAAATGATATTCAGCTAATGGCTAATGCAGTTTATGGTGAATCACGTGGTGAACCATATATCGGACAAGTAGCAGTTGCTGCAGTAATTCTGAATCGCGTTAGCAATCCATCGTTTCCAAACACAGTGTCAGGTGTGATTTTTGAGCCGGGTGCATTTACGGCAGTGTCTGACGGACAAATTTATTTAACTCCAAATGAGACGGCCAAAAAAGCTGTTTTAGACGCTGTAAATGGTTGGGATCCTAGTGAAAGTGCACTTTATTATTTTAATCCAGACACAGCCACAAGTGCTTGGATTTGGAGCAGACCACAAATAAAACAAATTGGTAGACATATATTTTGCCGATAAGAAAGGAGTGTTTTAAGTGATTAAGGAAGCTGCAATAGGCGTGTTAGCAATTGGACTTATCGGAACATCGTACTGGGGTTATACAGAGCATAAGGCTAAAAATGAAATAAATATCCAGGCAGAAAACAACTATCAACGGGCATTTCATGAACTATCCTATGAATTAGATTTATTACATGATAAAATTGGCGATACTTTAGCAATGAAATCAAAGTCATCCCTCTCTCCAGCACTAGTCGAAGTATGGGGACTAACTTCTCAAGCTAGATCAAACGTAGGGCAACTTCCTTTGAGACTATTACCAGTTAATAAAACGGAGGAATTTCTAACAAATATTGGTGATTTTAGTTATCGAACTGCGGTAAGAGATTTAGATAAAGAACCATTGACCCAAAATGAATACGCAACACTGCAAAAGTTATATGATAACTCTGCTGAAATTCAAGGTGAGATTAGGAAAGTTCAGCATATGGTATTTGAGAATAAATTACGTTGGATGGATGTAGAGCTTGCTTATGCAAAAGATCAAAATCCAAAAAATAACGTAATTATTGATGGATTTAAGACAGTGGAAAGGAATGTAATGACATATTCCGATGCAAATGCAGATCCTTCACTGACAAATTATAAAGTAAATCGTGCTAGCCTTTCGAATGTGAAAGGAGAAAAAATAACGACAGAGCAAGCGAAGGACATTGCAAAAAAGTTTCTTGAATTAAATAGTACAGCACAAATAAAAGTAGATCTTACAGGGGAAAAATTAGCAGATCGGTATTATAGCTTAGAAATTAGGGAACCAAAAACAAATAGCGAAATTTATATGGATATTACCGAAAAAGGAGGATATCCAGTTTGGGTGATTGATCGTCGAAATATTAAGGCGCAAAAAATCGATTTAAATCAGGCTTCTATTAATGGGCTTAAATTTTTAGAACGTAATAAATTCTCTAATATGGAGCTAACTGAAAGCTCACAATATGATACGATTGGTGTATTTACATATGTAACAAAGCAGGATGGTGTAAGAATCTATCCTGAATCTGTTACGATGAAAATTGCACTTGATGACGGAAGTATTGTAGGATTTTCATCAAGAAATTACTTAGCAGCATATACAAAACGAACGATTTCAAAGCCGAAAATATCGGTTGAAGAAGCGAGAAATAGTGTTAGTTCAAACTTAAAAATAATGGAAGAGCGCGAAGCGATCATTTTAAATAAATTGAATCAAGAAGTACTTTGCTATGAATTTGTAGGAACAAGAGGTAATGACACATATCAAATATTCGTAAATGCGGATACTGGTGTAGAAGAACAGATTAAAAAATTGAATGTCTTGGTCGAAAACTACGACTGAGGCTTATACTTTTTTAACGATGAGGACTTAAGTATGTTGTAATAATCCCCTTATAGTAGACAGTTAAAAGAAAGGTGCTGTACTGTCTACTATAGGGGGAATTTATTTATGGGGAAAATTAGAAAGACATAC
>NZ_JBHVPN010000022.1:0-55983 GCF_042887255.1 Gottfriedia sp. NPDC057948 | reverse complement strand
CACACCCGTTCCCATACCGAACACGGCAGTTAAGCTCTTCAGCGTCGATGGTAGTTGGGGGTTTCCCCCTGTGAGAGTAGAACGTCGCTTGGTTTTAAGTTTATTCCGCAGTAGCTCAGTGGTAGAGCACTCGGCTGTTAACCGAGTGGTCGTAGGTTCGAACCCTACCTGCGGAGCCATTTTTAACTTAATGCTTCCATAGCTCAGCAGGCAGAGTACTTCCATGGTAAGGAAGAGGTCACCGGTTCGAGCCCGGTTGGAAGCTTAGGAAAAGTTGTACTGGCCCGTTGGTCAAGCGGTTAAGACACCGCCCTTTCACGGCGGTAACACGGGTTCGAGTCCCGTACGGGTCACCATTTATATTACGGAGGATTAGCTCAGCTGGGAGAGCACCTGCCTTACAAGCAGGGGGTCGGCGGTTCGAGCCCGTCATCCTCCACCATCTAATTTAATAAATACCGGAGGGGTAGCGAAGTGGCTAAACGCGGCGGACTGTAAATCCGCTCCCTGTGGGTTCGGCGGTTCGAATCCGTCCCCCTCCACCATTTATTGTTGGGCTATAGCCAAGCGGTAAGGCAACGGATTTTGATTCCGTCATGCCCTGGTTCGAATCCAGGTAGCCCAGCCATTTTTTTATTTTATCGTAATTTTATTGCGAGCCATTAGCTCAGTAGGTAGAGCATCTGACTTTTAATCAGAGGGTCGAAGGTTCGAATCCTTCATGGCTCACTCTTTTTTTTTATGTGCGGAAGTAGTTCAGTGGTAGAATACAACCTTGCCAAGGTTGGGGTCGCGGGTTCGAGCCCCGTCTTCCGCTCCATTCGCATATACATAAATAGTGGGGCCTTAGCTCAGCTGGGAGAGCGCCTGCCTTGCACGCAGGAGGTCAGCGGTTCGATCCCGCTAGGCTCCACCAATATACATAAAGTTAAACCTTAGTCATTTGACTAAGGTTTTTTGTTGTTTATAATCATATGTTATAGTAATTCAAAAGCTAAAAATGCATATGTATACAAAAAAATGTCGAGTTGACCCATTTGTTTCAAAAGATTTAAACTATTAATATAATTAATAACTTTAACAGTCAAAAAATTATATTTTTTCAAAACAAAGTAAGCGTTTTCTTTTATGAATTCAATAGATGGGGGAAATAAAAATGTTAAAAGATATTTCAATTATTGGAGTACCACTAGATTTAGGACAAACTAGACGTGGAGTAGATATGGGACCAAGTGCAATTAGATATGCACAATTACACGAACGTATTGAAAGAATGTCTTATCAAGTAGAAGACTTAGGCGATATTTTAGTAGAACGTACACCAGTTAAAGAAGATAATTCAGAACATAATTTAAAGAACTTAAAATCTGTAAAAGAAACATGTGAAAAGCTTGCTGCTGAAGTAGATGAAGTTATTAAAAGAAACAGAATGCCACTAGTACTTGGCGGTGATCATAGTATTGCTATCGGTACATTAGCAGGTGTATCAAAACATTATAATAATCTAGGATTAATTTGGTTTGATGCACATGGAGATTTAAATACTGCTGAAACATCTCCTTCTGGTAATATTCATGGTATGTCATTAGCTGTTTCTTTAGGTCATGGCCACGATTTATTAACGAAAATAGGTGGTTACTTCCCTAAAGTAAAACCAGAGAACGTGATCATTATTGGCGCACGTGATCTTGATGAAGGTGAAAGAGCCATTATTAAAGAATTAGGAATTAAAGTTTATACAATGCATGAAATTGATAAATTAGGAATGACAAAAGTAATGGAAGAAAGCATTGACCACTTAAAAGGGTGTGACGGTGTACACTTATCATTAGATCTTGATGGTTTAGATCCAATTCACGTTCCTGGAGTGGGCACACCTGTTCCTGGAGGAATCACTTATAGAGAAGGTCACTTAGCAATGGAAATGTTATCTGATGCTGATATCATTACTTCAATTGAATTCGTAGAAGTTAACCCAATTTTAGACGAAAGAAATAGAACAGCAATCGTTGCCGTTGCATTAATAGGCTCATTATTAGGTGAGAAGTTACTATAATTATTTCAACAATAAAAAGCTAGCATTCGCTAGCTTTTTTGTTTTATAAAAATAGTTTGGGAACTGTCCTTCAAAATAAGATATGAATTGTTGACCATTCTCTTATTAAAATAGAGAGCCAACATATATAATTCTGTAATTTTGTTTAATATAACTAAAATAGTCGTTAAAGTATTGTTAATATAATTAATAACTCACAAATTTTGTGTATTGCAAAAATATGATATAATACTCAAGATACAGTTTTATTCTATAGAATTTGGAGGGTAAAAGATGCCTTCTTTACATATAAATTTTTTACAGTATTTACAGAATGGATTAGATATCCTAATAGTCTGGTTTGTTATATATAGATTAATTATCATTATTCAAGGGACGAAGGCAGTCCAACTCTTAAAAGGTGTAACAATCATTATTGTCGTAAAAGTATTAAGCAGCCTATTTGGCTTGCATACTTTACAATTTTTAATGGATCAAGCATTAACATGGGGATTCTTGGCGGTTATTATTATCTTTCAACCAGAATTAAGGAGAGCACTAGAACAGCTTGGACGTGGCCGTTTCTTCTCTAGAACGACAGGTAGTGGAATTAATGACCGAAATGATATTGTTGAGAACATTGCAAAAGCCACTGAATACATGGCTAAACGAAGAATAGGTGCACTTATTTCATTTGAGAGACAAACAGGTATGGGTGACTACATAGAGTCCGGTATTCGTATGAATGCTAATTTATCATCAGAATTACTGATTAATATCTTTATACCAAATACACCACTACATGACGGAGCGATAATTATACAAGGTGAAAAGATAACAGCAGCAGCCTGTTATTTACCTTTGTCTGAGAGTGCATTTATTTCAAAGGAATTAGGAACGAGACATCGAGCAGCAGTCGGTATCAGTGAAGTTACTGACAGTATTACGATAGTAGTTTCTGAGGAAACAGGTGCAGTTTCAGTAGCAAGGAATGGAAACCTATACAGAGAATTATCAAAAGAAGAGCTTATAAACTTATTGAATACTGAACTAAAATCACCAGAAGAGTCCACTACATCTAAATGGAATTGGAAGGTGAAACGTAATGGATAATTTTATGGATAATCGTTGGATATTAAGAGGAATCGCTTTACTAGTAACATTATTACTTTTCATGTCTGTCAATCTAGTTCCACAATCAAGTACATCGGGATTAGGAGACATACCGTTTGTTAATAATAAAGAATTAGTGCGAGACGTACCAGTGACGCCTATTTACGATCAACGTAATCTAATTGTAACTGGAATTCCAAAGAATGTTTCAGTGCAATTAGATGGGCCAAATAGTATTGTAAAAACTGCTGAAATGAAGAAGGATTTTGAAGTATATTTGGATCTAACTTCTTATGCTCTAGGTACATATGAAGTTCCTTTAAAAATTAGAAATATTTCAGACAAAATAAAGGCAACTATTAAACCAAGAACAGTTAGAGTGACAATTAATGAAAAAATTGAAAAAGCAGTTTCAGTTAAAGTTGTTTATCTAAATGAAAAAAGGATTAAACATGGCTATAAGGCAGAAAATGCAATTGTTAAACCTGGTTTAGTGACAATAGTAGGATCAAGAGATGAAGTTTCACAAGTGGCATATGCAACTGTTGGTGTGGATGTTACTGATGCGAATCAGACATTTAGTCAGGTTTTACCTGTTAGATTATACAATAAAAAAGGTGTTCAACTTCCGTTCACTACAAGTCCAAGAAAAGTTGAAGTAACTGTCCCTATTGTTTCTGAAAGTGCTAGCTTCCCGATTAAGTTAGTGCAAACAGGAACACTTAAGGATGGTTTAAAACTAAGTAGTCTTGCTAGTAAAGTTAATGCATTAAGAATTTATGCGTCTAAAGATTGGTTGGACAAGTTTAACGGTCCTATAGAAGTGCCAGTTGACATATCTTCATTTAATCAAAGTGGTACATATGAAGTTAATGTACCTACGCCAAATGGAGCATTTAGAGTTGACTCTAGCACGATTAATGTAGACGTTAATTTTGATCAAGAAACGGAAAAGAAATTTAGTAATATCCCTATTAATTTAGTGGGTGAAAATAATCAATTTGAATATAAGTTTACTAAGCCCCCGTTAGGAAAAGTAGTAGTTACTGCCAAGGGATTTAAGGATGACTTGGATGCGATTAATCCAAGCGATTTAAATATTACAGCAAAAGTTAATGGACTAGATCCAGGAACTAGAGATGTAGCGCTTACTATTACCGGCCCAAAAGGAGTTATATATAGTTTAGAGTTTGATACAATAACGATTGAAATTACTGATAAAAAATCTGCTCAAACTGATGAAAATGTGAATTCAGGCGATGTAGGACAGTCATCGAATTAGAAGGAGAGTTAAAATGGGTAAATATTTTGGTACTGATGGTGTAAGAGGAGTTGCAAATAAAGAGTTAACTCCTGAATTAGCATATAAGATTGGACGCTGTGGCGGTTATGTATTAACTAAAAACAATGTCAAACCTAAAATTATTGTTGGGCGTGACACACGTGTATCAGGACATATGCTTGAAGGAGCACTAGTTGCAGGTTTATTATCAATTGGTGCTGAAGTTATGAGATTAGGTGTTATTTCTACTCCAGGTGTTGCCTATTTAACAAAAGCACTTGGAGCACAAGCGGGTGTTATGATTTCAGCTTCACATAATCCTGTTGCAGATAATGGGATTAAGTTTTTTGGTCCAGACGGTTTTAAATTGTTGGATGAGCAAGAAGATGAAATTGAAGAGCTAATGGATGCAGAAGTTGATCGTCTACCAAGACCAACTGGAAATGATTTATGTCAAGTTAGTGATTATTTTGAAGGTGGTCAAAAATATCTACAATTCCTTAAAAACACAATTGATGAAGATTTCTCTGGCCTATTAGTTGCTCTAGATTGTGCACACGGTGCCACTTCTTCATTAGCGCCATATTTATTCGCAGATTTAGAAGCAGATATTGTTACAATGGGAACGAATCCTAATGGATTTAATATAAACGATGGTGTAGGTTCTACACATCCTGAAGCTTTAGCAGTTCTTGTAAAGGAAAAAGGTGCTGACATCGGTTTATCATTCGATGGTGATGGAGATCGTCTAATTGCAATCGATGAAAATGGTGAAATCGTTGATGGTGACCAAATAATGTATATTTGTGCAAAATATTTAAATGAAAAAGGTCGTCTAAAACAAAACACAATTGTATCAACTGTTATGAGTAACTTAGGCTTCTACAAAGCAGTAGAAACGAATGGGATGAAAAGTGCAGTTACAGGTGTTGGAGATCGCTATGTAATGGAAGAGATGAGAAAGAATGGGTTCAATCTTGGCGGTGAGCAATCTGGTCACATCATCTTTTTAGATCATATAACGACTGGTGATGGTATGTTAAGTGCGATTCAGCTCGTAAGTATTGTTAAAGAAACAGGTAAAACTTTATCACAATTAGCTGGAGAAATGAAAAAGTATCCACAATTATTAATTAATGTTCGTGTTACAGATAAAAATGAAGCACTTAATAACGAACGCATTAAAGCAATCATTTCAGAGGTAGAAGAAGAAATGAACGGCAATGGTCGTATTTTAGTTCGTCCTTCTGGTACTGAGCCACTTATTCGTGTAATGGCTGAGGCTCCTTCTGAGGCAGAATGTAAACAATATGTTGAACGTATTGTTGCTATTGTAAAAGAAGAAGTTGGCGAATAATATAAATTAAAAAAATATGCATTGATGAGCACTTTTGTGTAAGTCTATGCATATTTTTGTTATATACAGCTATTCTATAACTTTTATCAACATATTTTTGTTGACCATTTTTAATACAGTATAGTATAGTTGTTTTATTGTTTTCCTAACAAGGAAGGAGTATAGAAATAAAAAAGTATTAAAAAAGCGCCAGAACTACACTAGACGTGAATGTGTAGTTGACGAGGTGGAGTTTTATCGAAGTTTCGGCGGATGACTCCCGGTTGCTGTATCACAACCGAAATTATTTATGTAAAACACATGGGTGACTGTGTGCACAAACGTAAATAATCTGATACACCGTTTAAAATCAAAAAATGAACTCGCTAATGAGCGGAATATGAAAGGTAGGTGGATATTGCTTGTAAGTCCTCTACCATTATTAAACATGACGAGGGAATAGAAAATTAAATAGTTAAACGGTTAGGAAAACAGCGTTCCATTCCTATACATTTTGTATGTCTTGTTTTAGGACTTACTAAGCAATAGTTAATTATGTGTGGAATCGTTGGATATATTGGAAATGATAATGCGAAAGAAATTTTATTAAAAGGTTTAGAAAAATTAGAGTATCGTGGTTACGATTCTGCTGGGATTTCTCTTTTAACTGACAATGGTGTAGAAGTTTATAAAGAAAAAGGTAGAATTGCAGTATTACGTAAATCAATCCCTACAAAAACGGACGGAAACGTTGGAATTGGTCATACAAGATGGGCAACGCATGGTGCTCCAAGTAAACGTAATGCGCATCCTCACCAAAGCTCTACTGAACGTTTTACACTTGTTCATAATGGCGTTATCGAGAACGATGTACAATTAAAAAACGATTATTTAAATGATATTGAATTTACAAGTGATACAGATACTGAAGTAATTGTTCAGTTAGTTGAACTGCATATTAAAAAAGGTTTATCTGTACTTGATGCTTTTAGAGAAACACTTAAGCTTCTGAAAGGTTCATATGCAATTGCATTATTAGATAAACAAAACGATGATGTAATTTATGTAGCAAAAAACAAAAGTCCATTACTAGTTGGTGTTGGTGAAGAGTTTAATGTTATTGCATCTGATGCGATGGCAATGCTACAAATTACTGATCAATTTATTGAATTAATGGATAAAGAGGTTATTTTACTTACTAAAGATCGTGTTCAATTAATGGACCTTAACGGAAATGTTAAAGAACGTTCTCCATATACTGCAGAAATTGATGCTAGCGATATCGAAAAAGGAACTTACCCTCATTTCATGTTAAAAGAAACAGATGAGCAACCTTTAGTAATCCGTAATATTATCCAAAAGTACCAAGATGAAAACGGCGAGCTTGTAATTGACTCAGAAATTAAAGCGGCTTTAGCAGAAGCTGACAGATTATATATTGTTGCTTGTGGAACTAGTTATCATGCTGGTCTTGTTGGAAAACAATTTATTGAAAAAATGGCGGGAGTACCTGTAGAAGTACATGTTGCAAGTGAATTCTCTTACAATATGCCACTGCTTTCAGAAAAACCATTATTCATTTATATTTCACAAAGCGGTGAAACTGCTGATAGTAGAGCATGTTTAGTACAAACAAATAAATTAGGTCATAAAGCAATTACACTTACAAACGTTCCAGGATCAACATTATCACGTGAGGCTGATTTCACTCTTCCTTTACACGCAGGTCCTGAAATCGCTGTTGCATCAACGAAAGCTTACACTGCACAATTAGCAGTACTTGCAATTGTTGCAAATGCTCTTGCAAAAGAAAAAGGAAAAACAGTTAACTTTAACCTGGTTAAAGAACTTGGAATTGTAGCAAATGCAATGGAATCAATTACAAACCAAAAAGAAGAGTTTGAAAAAATTGCTACAGAATATTTAGCTACAACTCGTAATGCATTCTTCATCGGTCGTAACGTAGATTACTTCGTTTGCTTAGAAGGCGCATTAAAACTAAAAGAAATTTCTTACATCCAAGCAGAAGGATTTGCTGGTGGAGAGTTAAAACACGGTACAATTGCTCTAATCGAAGAAGGGACTCCAATCTTCGCATTAGCAACACAAGAATCAGTAAACTTAAACATTCGTGGAAATGTAAAAGAGGTTGTTGCTCGTGGTGCTAACCCTTGTATCATTTCTATGGAAGGATTAAATATGGAAGGCGATCGCTTCATTTTACCAAAAGTACAAGAGGAATTATCTCCAATCCTTTCAGTCGTACCATTACAATTAATTTCTTACTATGCTGCTTTACATCGTGGTTGTGATGTTGATAAACCACGTAATCTTGCAAAATCAGTTACTGTTGAATAATCAAATTAGTAATCTTAAAGTTTATTAAAAAACAGATTTGAAAATAAAAACTGAGCAGGGAGTGTAAAATGATGACCAAATTTAACGATGAAAATATCATCCCTACAAAAGACGATTTTCACGTTAGTGAAGTTGATGAGCGTGTTGTAATAAGAAAACCAATTAAATAACTTTCAATTTAAAATACAGGGGACTAGTGGTGATAACCATTAGTCCTTTTTTTATTTTGAACATGATAATACATACAAGCTAAACTTCTGAAGTTTTAAAAACAAAAATGTAACAAAACTAAGAATAAACTTAGATCAATCAATCCTTCATAAGAATATGGAATACTAAGCAGGAGTGAAAAATGATGATAAAAATTTACGATGAAAACTTCATTCCAACAAAAGATGACTTTCATGTTAGTGAAGTTGATGAACGTGTTGTTATAAGAAAACCAGATCAGGTTGAACTTTAATAGAAGAGAGGCTAAGTTGAAATCTAAATTTTCAGCAGCCTCTTTTTTGTTGCTTCCGAAAACACCATCTCCCAGCTAAAATCTAACTTTCAGATAAAAATCATAGCTCCATTATCGGATCACGTGATAATTTTTATAAATTTTATTTCCATTCATAGTTTTACTTATTGCCAATATTTACGAATATCCACATGATATTCGTACAAATTAGTAAAGAGGTGATGTATATGAGGTTTAAATCAATTCAAGATAATATTGATTTTCAAAAACGTAGCCTAAAAAAATTAAATAAAACGATCACTCTTTTCTATTTAAATTCAGTTTGTGATGGGAATAAAATTACTGAACTTCTTATTACACCTTTTTACGAATTTGAATCATTTGTTTTATATAAAAACTATCTTAAAACATTAAATGATTGGGAGATCGTTTCAGAAGAATTGGTCATGATTGAAAAGATTCTAAACGGAAGTATTATTATAAATTTAGATGAAATAAACTACTCAGTTACAATTAGCGAATTTAGTGCAAGTTCTGTCGGAGTGTCAACCGAAGAAAATGTGTTACAAGGACCAAAGGACGGATTAAATGAAAAAATTGATGTATCTTTAAACTTGATTCGAAATCGATATAGAAAGAGTACTTTAAAGGTTGAAAACTACATTGTCGGAAATCTATCAAAAACAAAAGTGCTTGTGTTATATGATGAGAACTTAATAGATAGTAATGTATACAAACACCTCATAGAAAAAGTAAAAGGGATACATATTGATGTATTGCAATCCTGCGGTCAGCTTCAAAAATTACTAATGAATAATAAGTGGAGTCTCTTTCCACTTTTTCTATCGACAGAGCGGCCAGATCGAGTCGTATTTAATCTATCGGCTGGAAAAATAATTTTACTTGTTGAGGGAACGCCATGGGCGCTAATTGGACCTGCGACTTTCTCCGACTTTTTCAAATCGATGGATGATACAGTGGAACTAACGGTAGTATCGAAGTTTTTTATTTCAATCCGGTATATAGCTTTAATGATTACTGTGTTTTTACCAGCTATTTATGTTGCAGTTATTTCTTATTCTCCAGAAGTTTTACAAGTCCAATTCGCTTTACTCGTTGCCGGAAGTAGAATGTCAGTACCGTTTCCTTCTTATATTGAAATTCTTTTTCTAATGTTAATGGCAGAATTTCTAATAGAAGCAAGTTTAAGGCTACCTAAATCAATTAGTTCTACAGCTACTACTGTAGGGGGATTAATTTTAGGACAAACAGCTTCACAAGCAGGTCTAGTAGCCGACATCATGATTATCGTTGTTTCATTAGTTGCCATCTCTTTATTTAGTATTCCTATTAATGCGATGCATCAAGCAATTAGAATTGTTCGATATCCGATTATACTATTTGCCTCATTGTTTGGGATGATTGGCGTTATAGTAGGTACACTAGCTATTCTTTGTCATTTATGTAATTTAAGAAGCTTAGGAAAACCTTATTTGACACTTTTTAATAAAAATTAAATAATGGGGTGTGTTTTTTGCTAGGGAAAAGATATATTACATACCTATTTTATTTAAATACAGTTATTAGCATAACTGCATTTGGGCCACAAATATTGTATAGGAATAGTTTAAACGGAAGTATTACAAGTATTGGTTTGGCCATTATAGTAGGTGGCTTTTTTATTTATTTTTTACAAAAGTTATTTAGTAAATTTCCTGAACAAAATATTAGTCAAATCATAAAAAATGTAGTTCCCGACTGGTGTCGAAAATGCTACATCATTTATTGCTTAATTTTTTGGTACTTGACGGGTGCTTTATTTATTATTGCGTTAATTCATGTTGTAAATATTTTCATCAATCCAAATACCCCAATCTTAATAACTTATATTGTGTTTCTCTTAGTAATAGTTTTTGCGATTTTACTAAAAACAGAATCATTATTATACGTTACAGAAATACTCGTGATACTTCACATTCCAATTGTTCTATTTGTGCTTATAAGATTTTTGACTGATCGTTTTGTTGTAGTTGATTCCCTATATCAATCTGTTAACTATTTTAAACATTTACCGAAAATCAGTGCGTTCACTGCTGCCCTATTTGTCTTTACGGGCTTCTCTAATTTAATTATTTTTAATGAAAAAATAAATTTAAATTTTATAACCAAAAGATTTCTTCTCTGGATCTTTCTATGTGGGATGTTTATTATCTGCAGTAATTATTTAATACCAATCGGATACTTAGGCTTAAACGGTGTTAGAAAAGAAGTGTTTGTTTGGTTAACGACTGTTGATAGTATGCATTTTGATTATTTGATTGTAGAGAGAGTTATTTATATTCTACTGTTTGGCCAAATTTTTATTTCATTAATATACATTATACTTAGCTGGCATACCTCATTAGAGCTTTTTAAAACGCTCAATTTAAGCTATGGAGGATCTTATAAATGGATATTAATTTCCTTCTTTATCTGTTTAACTACAGTTATTCAACTTCTTATAAGAGATACAGACTTAGTAAAATATTTTACAATGTTTTTCAATTTAAATGCCTTCACAAACTTCTTATTAATCATCTCATTATTGTATGCGTCAATAAAAAAAAGGCACGTTACTTAAGTCTTTGTTTTTTTATGATTGGTGCAACGCTGCTATTATCTGGATGCACCTTTAAAGATATTGATAAGAGAGCATTCGTAACATCTATTGGGATTGATCAATCTGAGAATCCTGAAAAAAAATATAAAGTGATGATTAAAGTAGCAATTCCGAATGGAGACCCGAAAATACCGAAATCAGAATTTCTTATTCTCACAGCAAATACTGACTCGATTTCAGAAGGTCTTAACTTAATGAAGTCACAGATTGATAAAGAATTGGTATATGGACATAGTAGTACGATTGTGATTGGAGAAAAATTAGCCAAAAGTAATATACAGCCGTTATTAGAGTTTTTTGTAAGAAGACCTGATATTCAAATGACGTCTTATTTAAGCGTTGCTAAACCGAATGCACTTGAAGTGCTTAACTTTAAGCCTATACAAGAACAAGTATCAGGCGGTGTTTTGAAATCATATTTTGATTTTAGTAGAACTGAATCGCCGTACATAGATCCAGTTTGTCTTTTCGACGCATATAGGAGAGAAACAGAAGACGGAATAGATATCGCCATGCCTATAATTGAATCAAATAAAAAGGATTTATTAGTAGATCGAATAGCATTATTTGATAAGAGTAAAATGATTATGGAGCTCAGTCCAAGTGAATCAGAAACCTATCGACTTTTAACGACTGGAATTTACGATGAGAGCTTAAAGGTCAAAAACAAGAAAGTTATGTATGTAATGAATTTAGAAAAAGGTAAGGCAAATTACAAATTAAAACATCAAAATAAAAATATAGTCGCCAATTATACGATTAAGGTGAGAGCGGTTATAGAAGAAAAGATTGATG
Organism: Gottfriedia sp. NPDC057948; assembly: GCF_042887255.1. Lineage (NCBI taxonomy): Bacteria > Bacillati > Bacillota > Bacilli > Caryophanales > Bacillaceae > Gottfriedia > Gottfriedia sp. NPDC057948. The sequence goes on along the minus strand of NZ_JBHVPN010000022.1, from coordinate 43,942 downwards.
GCTTGGATTCGATCAAAGAAAGTGACATATCAGAACTAAATAAGCAACTGGAAGATAAAATTAATGCAGAGACTAAAGCTTTACTTAGTAAAATAAAAGAAAAAGACATTGATCCAATCGGTTTTGGTTTAAGATACTTATCTAGGAATAGCGAAAATAGAAATTTATCATTATGGAACAAAAAGTACAATAACCTAGCCTTTAAGATTAAGTCTAAAGTAAAAATTAAAGGGACCGGGTTTATTAATTGAGGCCTATAAATAGATTTACGTAAAAAGAGATAGGAAAGCAGATAAAAATCTGTTACCTATCTTTTTTTAATAAGCAAAACTAATTTTTCGTTTTCACCATAATTTCACCATACTCTATTAGAATTCAATTTATTAAGAAATGAGAGGAGGGAAATAACATGAATAAAAGAGTAAGGAGAATATTTACATGGGTCTCTATAACAGCAGTTTTTGTTTTAGGGGTACATTTTTTTCTTAGATTACTAGGTGGTTTTCATGAAAGACGTTTTGCTGATCAACATTCAATGTACATGGATAGAGACGGTCGAAACGAATTTAGATCACATCAGATGATGCATGGTCCACACCATTTTCATGACTTTTCTTGGATTGGTTTAGTATTATTCCTTTTAATCGCATTTGCGGTAGTGACTTTTATCTTTAAAAAATTAGTTAAAAAGGGACAAGCTAGCCAGGTTAATCAAATTTCATTAGATACAACTAGTTTTAACATACCTATAAACAGAACAAACGCAGATTTATTGGATAAATGGGAAAAAAATCTATTATCAAAAAAGGAGAATAAATAAAATGGGCATTTTTAAAAGAATGAAATTAATATCGTTGGCTAAAGTGAATGGAGCATTGGATGGTTTAGAAGATCCAATCTCAATGTTGAATCAATATATAAGAGAAATGGAAGAAGATCTTTTGAAAGGTCAAGAAGCACTCTCTCGTCAAATCTATTTAGAGAATAAGCAAAAAGCACTGATTTTAGAGACAGAAGGGCTGGTAAACAAAAGAAGTGGACAAGCTAAGCTAGCTGTTGAAAATGGAGAAGACTCCATTGCAAAACTGGCAATACAGGAAAAACTTGTTCATGAAAAACAGCTAAGCCTATATACAGAGCAACTAAATACAATACAAAATCAAACTCAGTCACTTTATGAAAAATTAGATGAACTGAAAGGTAAATATGATGAATATCTGCATAAGAGACTGTTACTAGTTTCTAGAGCAAACATTGCAAAATCAATTAAACAAATTCAACAAACATCTGTTTCATTTAATTCAGAAACAATCGCCAATGGAATCTCCCGTGCAGAAGATCGAATACTTATGATGGAAGCAGAAGTACAAGCTCAAAATAAATTTGCATATCATAATAACCTATCTAATGGATATAAAGATAACGTAATGAGTGAAGAAATAGAAGAAGAGCTACAAAAGCTAAAACAGCATGCGGTGGAAACTGCGTAAGTTCATGATCTAAAAGAAATATCGGGGAGCACCGTATTAGTTAGCGGGTGCTTCCTTTTTTTTATAATTGATTTGAAAATGGAAAAGATGAAGAAGACAACCGAAAAATATAGAGATACTTATATAAAACAAGGGAGTAATTTTGATGATGAATATATTAGTAGCTGAAGATGATTTGAAACTTGGTGAGCTAATCAGTTATATGTTAAAGAAAAAAGCAGGTTATAAAGTAGAATGGGTTACAGATGGAGAAGAAGCTTACTACTACGCTACGAACAACCATTATCATGTATTAATATTAGATTGGATGATGCCAGGTGGAACAGGAATAGAAGTTTGTCATAGGTTACGCAAAGAAGGATATTCAGGAGCGATTTTAATCCTTACAGCTAAAGACGCCCTAGAAGACCGCATTGTAGGACTGGACTCAGGAGCTGATGATTATTTAGTTAAACCTTTTGAAATTGATGAACTACTAGCTCGATTAAGAGCACTTTCTAGGCGTAATTATGCTCCTATATTAGAGGAAGAAATTCTTATTAGTGATATGATTCTAAATCGTACAAGTCAATCAATCAGAGGTGGAGACACTGAAATACAATTAAGCCCTCGCGAATTTCAATTAGTTGATTTTTTAATACAAAATAAAGGGCAAGTATTACCTCGTGAAATTATTTTGGAGCGTGTATGGGGTTTTGATTCAGATGTTGCAATGAAAACGATTGATGCCACTGTTAAACTTCTTCGAAAGAAACTAGATTTGCTTGGTAAACAAGATTTGCTACAAAGCATTAGAGGGGTAGGATATAAATTTGATAACTAATCTTATTTCTACTTTACGTGATTTTCGTAATCGCGGAGGAAGAGATGTTTTTAAGCGCACGCAAAATCGCCTAACAATACTATATAGCGGACTTGTTATGCTTTTTCTAATTATATTCATCATCATAGTCTTTGCAGTGTTATATGTAGTCATAATGAATGATCAAAGACGTACAGTGGAATCATTGGCTACTCAAGAAGCAAAGATTATCGAAAACTATATGATTCAAAATCAACAAGGAAACCTCCAAGACGATAACCAAGAAGTAGTTTTAGCAGGTGTCGATCAATTTTTTTATTATGTAGTTAATCCAAATGGCGAATTAATAATGGGACAGGAGGATATCCCACAAATAAGGTCTAGGCTGTTTGGGCAAATAAAAGATTGGATTCCTAAAGGAAATGAAACCCGAAAATTAAAAATTAAATTAGAACATGAAGAGTTTGAAAAGGACATGAGAAAATTCCATGACCATGAAATACATGTTCCTTCAAATCGAAAAGAGATTAGTTTGATGGTTTCAGGTAAACCACTATTTTATAAGGGAAATATCATCGGTACAATCTATGTTGGAAAAGATATTTCGGATATTTACCATTTATTCAAATTTGTTGTCATTATACTGGTAGGCTTAACAATCGTATTTTCTGGGGTTGCACTATATATCAGTTATTTTATGTCAAAAAAAGCGATGATCCCTATCTTTAAATCATTTAACCGACAGCGCGTATTTGTTGCAGATGCTTCTCATGAATTAAGAACACCATTAAGTGTTTTATTATCGTCGATTGATGCAATGGAAATGACGATTGATACAGAGAAAGATGATTTTTCTCGAAAACTTTTATTTAATATGAAAGACGAAGTAAAAAGGATGACAAACTTAGTCAGCGGATTATTAACTTTAGCTCGTTCAGACTCAGATCAAGTTGAAATTAAATTAGAGAAGTTTGAATTTCGTTCCATTGCAGAAAAGGCGATTGTATCTCTACAACCGTTAGCTGCATCCAAACAAATCAATTTAAACTTAACTGCTCCAAAGAATGTAATCGCTGAAGGAGACTCTGAAAAGTTATCACAGCTCTTATATATATTAATAGATAATGGGATTAAGTATACGCCTATTGGAGGAGAGGTTCAGTTAGTTCTTTCGGATAAAGAAAATGAACTATGTATCCAAGTAACAGATACTGGTATTGGGATTAAACCGGAAGACCATGCCCGAATATTTGATCGTTTTTATCGATCTGATAAATCAAGATCTAGACAAATCGGTAGCCATGGTTTAGGCTTGGCGATTGCAAAATGGATTGTGGAAATTCATAATGGAACTATTCAAGTAAATAGTGAAGTGGGAAAAGGAAGTACGTTTACTATTCGGATTCCAACTTCTAAATAATAGTAAAAAGGCATAAGCAAGAGTAGAATAACCAATACAAAGAAGTAAAAAATATAAAAAGGTTAAATTTGAATGGAGTCGTTTCAGATTGTTTTTACAAACAATTGCCGAAATAAAATCCTCCATTTTTCCGAAAAGAGAGGAATGTTGACGTTGAAAATTGCTTTCATTGCACACGATCAAAAGAAAAAAGAATTAGTAAATTTTGCAATGGCATATGAATCTATTTTATCTAAACATGAATTATATTCAACAGGAACAACTGGAACAAAAATAATGGAAAATACAAATTTAAAAATACATCGATTTAATTCTGGACCGCTTGGGGGAGATCAGGAAATCGGTGCCTTAATAGCTAAAAATTTGATGGATATTGTTATCTTCTTTCGTGATCCACTTACAGCACAACCTCATGAACCAGATATTTTGGCTTTAATTCGTTTATGTGATGTTTACTCAATCCCTTTAGCAACAAACATGGGTACAGCAGAAATTTTAATTCATGGTCTAGAGCGAGGGGACTTAAAGTGGAGAAACATCGTACATGATAAACAAATTCGAGAAAGATAAGCAAAAAATCCTAAAAAAGATGTCGTAATCGAATAATTAACTTTGATGAAGGAAAAAGTAATTCTAGTTCAGTTGAAAAGGAGGTTTATGATGGATAATCAAGAATTTGGACATACACATGATACAGGTGAAACAGTAAAGATTTCGGGCTACTATACTGATAAAGACGGGGAACATATTGAATTACAAGCAGGACAAAAATTCCCTAACTGTCCTTCATCAGGAAAGCCAACTAAATGGAGACACGGACGTTAAAACTAGATAATAAAGAAAAAAAGATTGTACTTAAATACATAGTACAATCTTTTTTTCTAAACCGATACGCTATACATTAGACCAAGATACATTGTAATCACAAAGCAAAGACTAAATACAATCGGTAGCATGATTTTTGTCTTTTTCATAAAACTGATGACTAATAACACTAGGAAGATGATCGACATACTCATTAACATCGTTCCTTCTACCGTAAAAGTAAAAGCTATTCTAATAGATAAAGTAATATCAATCCCCATAATCCATTCAATCCATTTAGACGGACCCTCATTTTGCAAAGTTAAATTAATATTATGCGGTGGAGATTTAGTACCCATAATAGCTGTAAAAAAGAACACAATTATGATGGTAATATACTCTGCTTTTAACCAACTACGAATATTACTCGTAGTGCCTTCAGCGGACTTCCTCATTAGTACACCATTGAAAAAAGCAAAAAACAATACTGGAATAATGCTAATGTGCTTTAAGACTAACATCTGTCCATAAGGAAGTAACCAAGCATTCGTATAGTCTTTCAATTTGACGACTTCTAGCATTAAGACTAGACCACTAATGAAAATAATAACGACACATATGATGGCTAAAGGTGTATACCATGTCAAGAATCTACCATAGTTATTCGTGTCCTTAGCTAGCCAAGTGACATTAAATAGAATTCCACTCCAAATAGAAACCATTAGAAAATGACTACTTTGAAAGATAAAACCCGTCCAAAAATTCATAGAGGTTATATGACCTGCATAACCGATACTTAAAATCATCATGAATAACCAAAAGAAATTAAAAAACCTTTTGCCATCGCTATAAATATTAATGACAAGCATAATGGCAAACATACTCGAGTAAACCCATGCATTACCTACAGCTGTTTTTATGAATACAGAATATATAGCTGTTTTAAGATGAACATCATCTAGGAAAAAAGTAATAATTCGAATAGCAGGAAATAGTGAAAAGAATAATATACCGATAATAACCAAATAAACAGTACCTTTCGAAATACTGATTGTTGGTTTTTTATCTGACGGTACAAAATCTAATACAAACTTTCCTGCTAATATCGAATAAAGGATATATGTTATGAACTCCGTGATCGGAACGATATAACTCATTTCCTATTCCAAAGAACAACTCCACCAACCATTAACGCTATTCCAAATAGCCCGATTGCAATTAATGGAATAAGATATTTGGATCTTTCTTTTTTAGGAGTAGCCTCTTTTTGTTTTTCTTTAGCTGGCGTTTGATCTTTAACTACTTTGTCAGTTGTTTTAGTTTCAGTTGTCGTTTTAGTTTCAGCTTGCTTTAATTGCACTTTGAAAGGAATTTGACCTGTTATTGGATGACCATCTTCACTTACTACTTTCCATTCAATCTTATAATCACCATTTTCTAAACCATTTGGTAGGTCAGCAATTAATTTATTACCTCTAATAGAAACATTTGTAACAGCTGTAGAAGACCCAGTTTTATATAATTTGATTGTACCTAATTGTTCAAGAGCCTCTTCAAATTCAAGCGTAATTTGTTTAGTTGGTTTAGTGATAATTTGCCCATTTGATGGATTAGAAGAAACAAGCTTAGTATGCGCACTTGCCATAGTTGGGAATAAAAATAGCAATAAAATAATGATTGATAAACCTTTTTTCATATAAATCTCCTTCTTATGTGAAAATTTGTGCTTAATTTAATATAATGTAAAAACTTGTAATTATGAAATATTAATATTTTTGTTAAATTAACCACTCTATTCAATTAGACATTTTAGTTCAAAAATGTGATGTATTTGTGAAGAAGACGCAATTAGTCGGTACATATTTGTAATCCTATCAAAAAGTAGTAGTTAGTTTTAATTAAGAAAATTAATTTATTAAAAACAATTCTTAATACTCTATTTACAGAACCTCCAAAGTAAATTAATAAAATTTCATTAAAATTAAGAGGTTAAATCTAATGAAACTTTAATCTTTAGGGGGATTTTTTATGTTCAGAAACAAACTTAAGAAAAAGTTAATTCCAGTGGCAGTGCTTTCAACAATGGCATTTGGTTCGTTTATTGGTTCATTTGCAAATCATACTGTACAAGCTAAGGAAACAAACAAGAATGAAATTAGAAATGTGATCTTTTTAATTGGTGATGGTATGGGTGTTTCATACACGACTGCTTATCGTTATTTAAAAGATGATCCAAAAACAAAAGAAGTTGAACAAACAGAATTCGATCATTATTTAGTAGGCCAACAAATGACATATCCTGAGGATCCAAAGCAAAATATTACTGACTCTGCAGCAGCAGCAACAGCTATGTCAGCGGGGGTTAAAACCTATAATGCAGCAATAGGTGTAGATAATGATGGGTCAAGAGTAAAAACAGTACTAGAGGCTGCAAAGGAAAAAGGAAAAGCAACAGGGCTTGTAGCTACTTCAGAAATTACCCATGCTACACCGGCGTCTTATGGAGCGCATGATGTAAGTCGTAAAAATATGAATGCTATTGCGGATGATTATTATGATGAACTAATTACAGGTGGACATAAAATAGATGTCATGCTTGGTGGCGGATTAAGTAATTTTGTACGAGAAGATCGTGATTTAACAAAGCAATTTATAAAAGATGGATACTCTTATGTAACGAATAAAAATCAAATGCAAAAAGATAAAAACGATAAAGTATTAGGTTTATTTGCTCCTGGTGGAATGCCAAAGATGATCGATCGTGATGATTCATTGCCATCATTAGGCGATATGACAAATACAGCAATTGATAAATTAAGCAGAGATGAAGATGGATTCTTTTTAATGGTAGAAGGTAGTCAAATTGATTGGGCTGGTCATGATAACGATATCGTTGCAGCAATGAGTGAAATGGATGACTTTGAAAAAGCGTTTAAAGCTGCAATTGAATTTGCTAAAAAGGACAAGCATACATTAGTCGTTGCAACAGCAGACCATTCAACAGGCGGATATTCTATTGGGGCAAAAGGTGATTATAATTGGTACGGCGCACCGATTGCTGCAGCTAAACGTACTCCTGATTTCATGGCAGAACAAATTAGTAAAGGCGCAGATGTAGAAAAAACATTAATATCGAACATTAACTTAGAATTGAAGCCTGAAGAAATTCAATCTGTAAAAAAAGCGGCAGAGTCAAAAAATATGTTAGAGATTGATAATGCAATCGAAGCAATTTTTGATAACCGTTCAGTAACTGGTTGGACTACAGGTGGTCACACAGGTGAAGACGTAAATGTTTATGCTTATGGCCCTGGTAGCCAACTATTTGCAGGGAAAATTGATAATACTGACCAAGCAAAAAACATCTTTAGTATTTTAAAGAATGGTAAATAAGTAAAAAATAAATCCCGTTAAATGACCCATTTAACGGGATTTAAGGATGAAAGGGGATTTTTATGAAAAAATTGATTCCATTTATTTTACTTTCTTTAATGCTTTCAGGATGTAGCTTAGTTCAGAAGGAGAAAACAACTGCTTCAGCAGAGAATGTAAACAATGTCTCTACAATCTCCAAAAGCCGAGCAAAGTCATTAAACGATGTATATGTGCCAAATCCACAGGTTTCAGATGATACGAGTTTACTTCTTAAAGGTCAAACACTGAAAGATGACAAAGGTGAAGTTACTTTAGAGGGCATTGCTTCAATAAATAATTCATACACAATTGGGCCAATCGAAATGAAAATTAAACAGATTAAGCTGATTAAAAATTTACCGACCTATTCTTTAATGGATTATTTTCATTATTATACAGAAAGCTACGAAAGTTTTCGATTCGTTAAGGTTGAGGTAGAAATCATTAATCACGCGAATAAACAATTACACTTTGGTCCAGTTGCCCATTTAATGACAAGTAATAATGAAGTAAAGGAATTCAAAGATGACTTCTATATTGAATATTTAGGTGGGGAAATCAATCCTAATAGTTCAAAGCAAGGTGCAATGGGATTTATAGTCGATCATACTGATCCTAGCTTGAAATGGATTGAGTTAACAACAAGTGATGTACTAGATGATCAACATAAAGTAATTGCGAAAGCACAAAAAATAAAAGTAGATTTTCAATAGATTGCAGAAAAAAACTCCTTTCTTAAAATAGAAAAAGGAGTTTTTTATTTTATAGGGTAATCTCATCCTCAACTTGTGGAAGAAGTACTTCACTTTTGTCTGGATACATATGTTCAATATGATTTTCTCCCCAAGAGCATAGTAAGTCTAATACTTCTTTTAAAGACCATCCGTAATCCGTTAAGGAATATTCCACTTTTGGCGGAACCTGATTAAATACTTTTCGGTGAACGATATTGTCTTCCTGCAATTCCTTTAGCTGCTGAGTTAACATTTTTTGAGTAATGTTCGGCATTAATTTTTTTAATTGAGAAGTTCTTTTTGTACCTTTTGTCAAATGACAAAGAATCACAACCTTCCATTTACCACCGATTACATCTAATGAAGCTTCAACTGGAATATTGTATTTTTTCATTTTCTCCTCTCCTTCTTTCATTTTTATCAAAACTACGAAACATATTTTTAATGATTCAAATATCATAACATTCTCTACGCAAACTGTGTAGTTTGTAGTTCGGTAAAAAACTTTTTTATAAATTGTTCTCTGTTTTAAACCTTTATTCGCTTAAATGTTACTAAAAAGTAACTATATCACTTCAAAGTACATACTTCTTTTACTCAATCCTATCGCTCATAATGACAATAGTTAATTGATTAACACATTTTTACGAAAAGTGTTTTTTCCATTGTTACTTAAATGAAAAGAGGAAGATGTTAATCTTTTATTATTTCTTTTCAATTATGTTTTGAATGATAATGAGACTTTATTCAGCCACCATGTCTCTTTGTATTCAAACTAATAATAAAACTCACTATAAAAATAACAAGGAGGAATTTTATGAGTTCGACTGCTGCTTCGATTAAAGTGCAAGAGAAAAAAAGTGGCACTCCCGCGTTAATGGCTCTTGCCATTAGTGCATTTGGTATCGGAACAACTGAATTTGTTCCCGTTGGTTTATTATCAACTCTAGCTGGTGATTTGAAAATTTCAATCACATTAGCGGGATTATTAATTTCTGGATATGCGATGGGTGTTGCTTTTGGGGCACCAATTTTAACGGCATTAACAAATAAGATTGGCCGAAAAACGTTATTAATGCTTTTAATGATTATTTTCATAGTAGGTAATAGCGTTGCTGCCTTTTCGACTAGTTTTGGCCTATTGTTAGTTGCTCGAATCATTACTTCATTTTCACATGGGGTGTTCTTTTCAATCGGTTCAACAATTGCAGCGGATGTAGTTCCTGAAAACAAACGTGCAAGTGCGATTGCATTCATGTTTACGGGCTTAACTGTTGCAACCGTAACAGGAGTTCCATTAGGCACATTTATTGGTCAGCATTTTGGTTGGAGATCTACTTTTGGGGCTGTGGCATTATTAGGTGTGATTGCAATTATAGCAATTGCAATATTAGTTCCGAAAACAATTAAACAACCGCCAGCTTCAAAATTAAGTGATAACCTGAAAGTTTTAAAAAATGGACCATTACTTTTAGCATTTGCTATTACAGCATTAGGATATGGAGGTACATTTGTAGCATTCACATACTTGTCACCAATCCTTGAAAAAATCACCGGCTTTGCTCCTAACTCTGTAAGTATGATCTTACTTGTTTATGGAATTGCAGTAGCACTTGGTAATACGATTGGTGGAAAAGCGGCAAATAAAAATCCTTTAAAAGCACTAACGTGGATGTTTGCTGTTCAAGCCATTGTTCTCATCATTCTATCGTTTACGGCACCGTTTAAAATAGTAGGGATTGTAACGATTTTCTTCTTAGGCTTACTTGCTTTTATGAATGTACCTGGTCTACAAATTTATGTTGTGAAATTAGCTGAGAAGTATGTTCCTTCTGCTGTAGATATTGCATCAGCGCTAAATATTGCAGCATTCAACGTAGGTATTGCAATTGGAGCGTTTATTGGCGGTTTAGTCGTAGATACAATTGGGTTGATTCATACCCCATGGATTGGTGGAATCATGGTATTCGGAGCAGTTCTGTTAAGCATCTGGAGTGTTTCTTTAGAAAAGAAAAAGTGAATTTTTAATAAAATATTATATAAAAAAGGGAGAAATAAAATGAATAATTTAGTTAAATTAAATAATGGTTTAGAAATGCCAGTAATTGGGTTAGGAGTTTTCCAAGTAGAAGATGGACAAGTCGTAATTGATTCTGTAAAAGCTGCAATACGAAATGGGTACCGTAGTATCGATACGGCAGCGATTTATCAAAATGAAGAAGGTGTAGGGCAAGGAATTAGAGAAGCTCTTGAAGAAAATGGTCTTAAACGTGAAGACTTATTTATTACATCAAAGGTATGGAATGCTGATCTAGGCTACCAATCAACTATCGATGCTTTCGAATTAAGTTTGAAAAAACTAGGTCTTGATTATTTAGATCTATATTTAATCCACTGGCCAGTAGAAGGTAAATATGTTGAATCATGGAAAGCACTAGAAACACTATACAAAAATGGAAAAGTAAAAGCAATTGGAATGAGTAACTTCCAAATTCATCACTTGAAAGAAGTAATGGCGAATGCTGAAATAATGCCTATGATCAATCAAGTTGAGTTACATCCTATGTTAAGTCAAGTTGAACTAAGAGAATTTTTAAAAGCAAACTCAATTCAAGTAGAAGCATGGGCTCCATTAATGCAAGGACAATTATTTGAAAATGAAACATTACTACAAATAGCAAACAAACATAATAAATCAATTGCTCAAGTTGTATTACGATGGCATTTACAAAACGGTGTAGTGATCATACCAAAATCAATCAAAGAACATCGTATTCAAGAAAACGCAAATATTTTCGATTTTGAACTAACAGAAGAAGATATGAACCAAATCAACTCTCTGAACCAAAACCACCGTGTTGGTCCAGACCCAGACAATTTTGATTTTTAATTAAATAATAAAACAAAACAACTGTCAAAAAGATGACAGTCGTTTTTTTATTTAATCGAATGAGGCCGTTTGAATATCATAGAATATTTATTTTCTATCTAAAACCATAGAGGCATTTTATCTTAAATGTTGAATATTTGAATATAAATTCATTTTAAAAAAACTTCCTTAATGTAAGACCTAAGACTTACTAAGTTTAATACTTAAGTGCGTTTTAAACTGTATATTAAATCGTTACGATTAGAGTAACGAAAAATACTGAAGAACGGTCAAGCAGTAGTATAGGAGTTGATAACATTGAAGAAAGAAAATAAACAGTTTAATACAATGAAAGAAATTACGTTACACATAGTATTAGCTACAATATCAATCTTAATATTAGTCACTAGTTTACCTACTGTTGTAACGATCTATAAAATATCATTTGTTTTTGCAATCATGGGAATTCTGCTACTAGATTTCTATCTAGTTGTATCGAATCATAAAAAGTTTTTAAAGGTTACAAAGATAGCATTAATTAGTTTACTACTTTGTATATCAGTAGTTGGAATTCTATTTTATGCTAGTCAATTTCTAGTATTCGTAGATAAGTACGGAGTTGAGCGAATATTAACCAATCATATTACAACTGCAAAGTTATTATTTTTCTTAATCTGTTTATTTCAACCGATTATTTTACCTTTACCGGAAGCACTTACTATTCCTGCGGGTAGTGCTGTAATCGGATCGTTTACAGGAGCGTTAATTGGATTCTTAGGTTCAACTTTAGGTATTGTCATTATGTATTTCTTAGCAAGAATAGGTGGACTTAAATTAGTTTCAAAGTTTGTTAAAGAAAGACAGTTAAAAAAATACCAGGAATATGTCAAAAAAAATGAAACAATTATTTTAACTTTAATGTTTATCATTCCGATTTTACCTGATGAAATTATTTGTGTCGGGGCAGGAATTAGTAAAGTATCTTTCAAAAAGTTTCTTTTAATTGCTTCGATTTCAAAATTAATTACATCATCTCTACTTTCATACTCTGTCTATTTGGCTAAATTTTTCTCTTTAACAACATCGCAAATAGCTTTAACTAGCTCCATTTTAATTGCCTGCATCTTATCTTTATCATTAATGATTAAGAAATCAATTAAACGAACTAATTCAAAAGAAGCTTATGTAACACAAAGTGAATAATAAAAAAAGGCAATGTAATGGTTTAATATTACATTGCCTTTTTACTTATTAAGCGTTTGTCGAAATTGAAAATTTCCTGAGAAATAATGTAGAAAACATGACGAATTTACATCAATACTTTAATACCTTGAACAATATTCCATATAAAGACAATTAAATTAACAATGAATGCTAATATAAATCCACCGATAAGAGCAAAACCTGCACCGTCACCAAAAGTATTAAAAGTGAAAAGGGAAATAATCGCTAAAATAATAATCGTTAGAAATGGGAGTATATGTGAAAAAAATGCTCGTTTAGAATGCGATTTTAGTTGTTGATCCTTTGCAACGAAATAAACAATTATAGGGAATAAAAAAGGTGCGAAGAATACGCTAAAATAACATAATGACGACAAAATCTTATTTGTTTCCATCTTTTTACCTCGATTTCTTAAAAAGTTTTAATTAATCTTAGTATAGTTTAATTTATTTATAAAAATCGATTTATTTATTAACAATTTTTTAAAATACTTAGTTGAAAAAGTTTAGGCTGAGAAATGTGTATCCTTTTTTTGTCTCTTTTTTAAAGAAATGTAAATGAAAAATCCGGCTAAGATTGTAGCAGTAATACAGATTGTAATCCATGGTGAGCCAAGCAAGAAATTTCCGTATAACGTATAAAGAACTGCAATTGGAATATTACCAGTAAGCACTATTGCGATATAGGACAAGTATTTCATATTAGTGGAGGCTGCGATAAAGCATGCACCATCTGTTGGAGCTAGTGGAGTTGCAACTGTTAAGAATAAGTATCTCTTTCGGTTCGAAATAAGCTCTTCAAATAGAGAGGGATATTTATTCTCCATGAATTGCTGGATCGAATCACTTAATATACTTCTACTTAATAGGTAAATAATTGTTTCTGTGATAGCCATTCCGATTAATGATAAGAGAATGGTTTCAAACGGGTGAAAAAACAAGCTACCTACTACAATTAATACAGAGCTAGGAATGAATAGAAAGATTCTTGCACAGAAAATAGCGACAAATAATAGCATTGGGTTGATGGAAGAATTAGCAATAAAATGTTTTATATCTTGCAATGATAAATGAAATAAATGATATCGAATGGCGAGTAGTAGCATTAAAATCCAAAAGCCGATTACAGTTAGTGGAACGACTTTTTTCATGATGTATGCTCTCCTTTTAAGTTAGAAAATCTTCTGTAATAGTATTCTATTCCTCAAATACAAGAAAACTGATTCATTTTTTAAAAATTAATAATAAAGGTCATAAACATGTCAAAAAATGAATAAAAATAATTATGCACTAAATATCTCAAATTAAAGAGAATTGAGGTGGAGATATGCTTGATGAAGGCCTATTAGTTATTCGACTTGTTTTAGGTATTATTTTATTAGGTCACGGGGTGCAGAAAGTATTTGGTTGGTTTGGTGGTTACGGTATTAAAGGAACTGGACAATGGTTAGAGTCGATTGGAATCAAACCTGGAGCATTTTTTGCTTTTATAACAGGAGCGGCAGAAATTGTAGGTGGATTCTTTGTAGCGGCTGGTGTATATACAGAAATAGGCGCATGGTTGATAATAGTAGTGATGGCAGTAGCAGTATTAAAGGTTCATATAAAGAATGGATTCTGGAATACTTCGAACGGATTTGAGTTTAATCTATTAATTATTGCAGCTGCAGTAGGGTTATTGCTCACTGGTCCAGGATCAATGGTTTTATTTTAAGGGATTGATAGTTAATAGTACTGGAGGGAGTCTCATATTGAGGCTCTTTTTTTTGTTTCTTAATTATCGTTAAAAACAGTCATCTGTTTCTATCGTGATAACATCTTTTTTAAGAAAAATATCCCTCATTCGTGATACGATAATATCAGTAATGACATTATATGGAGGGATCAAGATGGCGGATGCTATTTTTGAACAACTTAGGTTTACAAGGGTTTATACATTGAAAGTTCTTGGTTCTGTTTCAAAAGAAGCTGTAGATGTAATACCAGCCGGATTCAATAATAATATTCTTTGGAATGCAGGTCATGTGCTAGGGGCATATGAGCAATTACTTTATGCTAACACTGCTGATGCTGGGAAACTTCAAAAGGAATTCATTGAATTTTTCAAGGGTGGGACTAAACCAGGTGACTGGCAAGCGGAGCCACCATCATATGAGGAAATTGTTACTTTATTAGAAAAGCAAGTTGAACAAGTTATTTCTACATATGAAGGGCGCTTAGATGAAATCATTTCAAAAGAGATGAAACTAGGGAGTTTTGAAATAAAGACAGTTCGAGACATGATTAGCTTTAATATTTTCCATGAAGGGCTACATGCAGGATTAGTAAACGGTTTAAAAAGATCACTTGGCCAGTAGAGTTATTTTTGACTTTTGTCCACACATTAAATCTAGGAGTTTATGCTCCTAGATTTTTTTGTTATAATCATGTTTAACAATTTGTTATTTTGATAGTTTGAAAATTGTGGTAATTAAAAAATAAAATATGGCACTTTCTAATTGATTTTTGTTTTTTAGTAACATTAATAATAATATTAACTAGCAATGATTATGACGAAAAAGGCCTAAAAAAACGAGGTTGTATAAATGAAGAAAGAAAGTAATTTAATTATTTACGATCTAATTTTGTATTTAGTATTTCCGCTTGTTTTATATAAAGTTTTACAACACTATTTTAGTGACTATTGGGCGATGCTCTTACCAACGGTTCCAGGGATCTTATATACTTTATTTCGTTTTTGGTATACTAAACAGTTTAATGTTACAGGTATATTTATTATCTCAACATTAACTGTAAGTACTGCCGTTGATCTAATGGCATTAGGTTCTGCGAAAAACTTAATTTTGTACAATGTGTATTATCACTTTGGTGTTGTAGTTGTATTTTTAGTTTTATTGGCTTTGAAAAAGCCATTACCATATTATTTTATGATTGATATTGCTGCAATACAGGGACAAGATCGTGAAGAAAGTAAAAAATTATATAAACATCCTTCACTATTCAAAGTGTTCCAGTACTTGTTTGTCGCATGGATTATTAAAGATATCGTATTTGCTGTTGCACAATGGTGGATGGTTGATACGTATGGATTAAAAGCATATTACTCACGTACAATTATCTTTACAATTGGTGGATATGTTTTTGGCATAATTATGGCGATCGGCTATGCAATGGTTACGATGAGAGCTCAAAAATTAAAAGGAGACGATTCAGAGCAACCCTCCGATGAAATTATTATTTAGTAAATGTCCTAAAAATAGAATGAACCCCACAAGTTATAAAATCCTTGTGGGGTTTTCTAATGTCCATTTATCCTTTTAATGAATTTCCTACTCCTTGCAATTCCTGCTCTTCTCTAGATGCTGTATTTACGAAATCAAGTTTTTGTATTCTTTCATTTTCTGGTTCGACATGTATTAATACTTTTGGATCAACTAAAACCTTTTTTATTTCTTCTTCTATTTTGTCACATAGTATATGGGCTTCTTCAATGCTCATGTGAGATGGCAATACTAAATGGAAATCTATATGCTCCTCAGCACCAGAACGTCTCGTGCGTAAGTCATGGTATTCGATAAATTGGGATTTAAAAGAATATAATACATTTTCGATTTGTTTTAATTCATCTATCGAAAGCCCAGTATCAAGTAGGGGGGTAAACGACTTACGTCCAAGTTCGATTGATTCTTTCATTATATAAATTGCGATTCCAATTCCAATCAATGCATCGAGAAATTCCCAACCAGTAAGACTGACTAAAATTAAACTTATTGCAACTCCGAGTGATGAATAAACGTCTGTTAATAAATGCAAAGCGTTTGATTGCATTGCAACTGAATGAGTATCATTTCCTACTTTTTGAACGATTTTTCCTACTCTCCAATTGATTAACGCTCCAATAAACATGACGACTACACCGATAATTGGCATCTTAATTGGGGTAGGATGAAGTAGCTTTTCAACAGATTCAATGATAATCCAAATACCAGCTACAAATATTAAGATGGTTTCGACTGTACCTGAAATGTTTTCAAACTTACCATGACCATAAGGATGTTCCTTATCAGGTGGTCTGTTTGAAATCCTTACAGAGAAAAAGGCAATGACTGAAGCAACTAAGTCCAACAAAGAATGAATTGCTTCAGAGATAATTGCTACGGAACCAGTAAAAATCCCGACAATTAATTTTAATAAAACGATGAATGAGTTACTACATATTGAGAGTACAGCTATTTTGCTTGAACGCAATCTATTCACCCCTGTCCAATTTTTTCTACTTAAGTTAAGAGTTTTGTAATAAGGCAACAAAAAAGAAAAACCACTAACAGTTTGTTAGTGGTTTGTTTTTTTTAGATTTAATTTATATTTTTTGAAATGATTTTTCATTTTTGAATCACCTTTTCTCTCGCATAAAACATATTCTATATTATAGATATTATTTTGAAAAGGAAAAGCTGTGTGTATGAAGTGAATATAAATCGACAATATTATTCAAAAATGGTTTGACATCTATTTTTAGACTGTGTTATACATAGACTAATATAAAAAATAACAGTCTATTCGTAGAGGTTGCATTGTATATGAGTATCATTTTAGAGAACTGTGGGTTCTATGACGAAATGAGAAAGGATCCTATGCCGAAGAAATAAATTGCCACACATTTTATTTCTGGGACTACATTTAATAAATGTAGTACTGTCACATGTGTTTGTGAAGAGCTATTGAAGAGATGTGATTGGCTAAGTCCTTTTTTAAAAAGCGATAGGCACATGAACATATCCTTCATGTGTCTTTTTTAATACACTAATACATTGAAGGAAGCTTCTTAGAATGATCTTACATTTGATTTGAAGGGAGAATACGAATGTATTTACATGGTAATAGTCGAATTAATAATGAAGGACATTTAGAAATCGGAGGTTGTGATACTGTAGATTTAGTAAAAAATTACGGTACCCCTCTATACATTTATGACGAAGCATTAATTGAATCAAAATGTAGGGAATTCCATGAAGCTTTAAGAGAAACGGGAATGAAATATCAGGTTGCTTACGCGAGTAAAGCGTTTCTATGTGTTGAACAAGCCCGCTTAATAGAAAGAGAAGGTCTATGTCTAGATGTTGTTTCTGGTGGAGAGTTATATACAGCATTGCAAGCAGGTTATCCAGCTGAGAAAATTCACTTTCACGGAAACAACAAAACAATTGAAGAAATTGAAGAAGCTTTAAATGCAAAAATAGGTTGTTTTGTAGTCGATAATTTCTTTGAGCTAGAAGTATTACAGGCTTTAGCTGAACAACGTAATGAAGAAGTATCAATCTTATTACGTGTTACGCCAGGTGTTGAAGCACATACACATGAATATGTAATGACTGGTCAAGAAGACTCTAAATTTGGATTCGATATTATGTCTGGTCAAGCTAATGAAGCAGTGGAAGTTTCTTTAAAATCAACTAACCTAAAATTATTAGGAGTACATTCACATATAGGATCTCAAATTTTCGAACCAGATGGATTTGTTCATGCAATCAATGTATTAATGAGCTTTTTAAATGGACTTAAAAATGATTTAGGTTTTACAGCTGAAATATTAAATGTAGGTGGAGGCTTTGGTATTCGTTATACTTCGGAAGATGAGCCTTTAGCTGTTGCTAAACATATAGAAAAAATTACTACTATTATTAAACAACAATGTGAAGAGCTAGACTACAAATTACCAGAATTATGGTTAGAGCCTGGACGTAGTATTGTTGGTGAAGCTGGAACAACACTTTATACGATTGGTTCAACAAAAACTCTTCCTTCAATTCGTAAATATGTATCTGTTGATGGGGGAATGACTGATAATATTCGTCCTGCACTATACGGATCAAAATACGAAGCGATGCTTGCAAATCGAGCAAATGATGAGAATAAAGAAGTTGTATCGATTGCTGGTAAATGCTGCGAGAGTGGCGACATGCTAATTTGGGATTGTAACTTACCTGTTGTACAAAACAATGATGTATTAGCTGTATCTTGCACTGGAGCTTATGGCTATTCAATGGCTAATAATTATAACCGTATCCGTCGCCCAGCAGTAGTATTTGTTAAAGAGGGTGTTTCAAGAGAAGTAGTCCGTCGTGAAACATATGAAGATTTAGTTAGAAATGACAGAGTTTACATCGAAAACTCTCGTAGATAGATATAATTAACGTTTTTGTGTTATTTGTATCAATACTGACACTTCTATATAATATAGAAGTGTTTTATTTCGTTTCCTTTAATAAAAGATGTTAATTTATCGACATATAAAGACATATTTATCATTTATATTACAATATTGTAACAATTGCGACTCTCTTCGGGAATCTATGGTATAAATATTTACGTAGATTAGCGAGAGGAGAAACGCTGAAATGTTAAGAAAAAAACTAGCAGTGCTGGCGATGGCAAGTACAATAGTATTATCATTAGCGCCAAATGCTTCAGTATTAGCTGATAGCAAAGTTGAAAAAAAGCAAGCTGAAGTAGATAAGTTCCAATCACAATTTAAAGAATTAAGCAACGAGATAGAGAAAATAGATCAACAAATTAAAACAACTAAGCAAAACATAGAAGCAAAAAAAGCAGAAATTTCTGAAACTGAAGAAATTATTAAAGATAAAAAAGCGAGAATTACATATTTACAAGACCGAATTCAAAAACGTAACGATTTATTAGAGGATCGTTTAGTTGCAATGCAAAAGCAACCAAAAGTTAATCTAGTAACAGACGTACTATTTAATTCTGACTCAATCGTAGATTTCTTTAATCGAGTAAACTCAATTTCAACACTTTTTCAAGCTGATGAAAATATCATTAAAGAACAAAAGTCTGAACAAGCAGAAGTAGTAAAAGAAAAACAACTTGTTGATCAGAAGAAAGAATCTTTAGTAACAGCGAAAGAAGATTTAGTTGCTCAACAAAGTGAACTTTCAAAATCACAAGCTGAAAAACAAAAATCATTAAATACTGCTGAAGCTAACTTAAAGTTAGCTGTTAAAGAATTAGAGAATGCAAAAGAAGATGAGAGAGTTCAACGTCTTGAGCAACAATCTCTTGAATTAGCTGCTTTATCTAGCGATGATGAGGAAAATGACAGCGTTAGCACCCCAGCTACTAAATCTAGTTCAAATTCTGATTCGAAATCTAGTTCAAATTCTAGTTCAAATTCAGATTCAAAACCTAAATCAGATTCAAATAATGATGATTCAGCAGCAACTGGAAACTCACTTGTAGATTATGCTTTACAATTCCAAGGTGTACCTTATGTATTTGGTGGAACGTCTCCAAGCGGTTTCGATTGCAGTGGTTTCATCTGGTATGTATACTCACATAATGGATATGGCATCTCTCGTGGAAATGTAAAAACATATTGGAGCAATGCGACAAAAATCAGCTCTCCTCAACCTGGTGACCTAGTATTCTTACAAAATACTTATATTGATGGTCCTTCACATATGGGTATTTACATTGGTGGAAATAAAATGGTTCATGCTGGAAGTAAAGGGATCAGCGTAATCAGCTTAAGTAATAGCTGGGTTCGTTCTCACTTCTTAGGCTATGGAAAATTCTAATAGTTTATTAACCTCGTATTATATTTAGTATAGTACGAGGTTTTTTATATTGTCTTAAGGAAAACCAAAAAGGTATAAGCGTTTAGCTTATACCTAAGTGTGTAGACAAAGTATACTAAAAACTTGATTTTCAGACTGATTGCAAGCGCTTGTCTTTCGAGGCGCGAAGCCTGGTGAGGAGCGGAGTTACCCTAGAAGGTAATGAGCACCGCAGACAGGCGAAGCAACGAAGAAAGCGAGCGTTTGGCGGGCAGTCTGAGGTATAAGCGTTTAGCTTATACCTTTTTGATTTGAAACCTGTTCTTTTAGTAAATCACGTATTTCAATAAGTAGAGCTTCTTCTTTAGTAGGAACAACAGGTTTTGCTTCTTCTGCTTCCTTCTTTCTAAATGAAAGTCTATTAATTAATCGAACAAAGAAAAATACTGAAATTGAGATGATAAGGAAGTCGACTACTGTTTGGATGAATGAGCCATATTTAATTTCATGATAATGCCAAGCAGAAAAGCTTTGTTTTCCTATGATCAGTGCAAAAATAGGCATCATTATATCAGCAACTAAAGAAGATACGATCTTACCAAAAGCACCCCCAATAATTACCCCGACTGCTAAATCAAGTACATTTCCTTTTAAAGCAAACTTCTTAAATTCTTCTAACATCTTATATCCTCCTGTGTAATTATCGTATAAGTTTACATACAAATCTTAATTCTTTCAAGTTAGCAATTGGACTTTTTTAAGCAAAAATATTTATATCACCCTCTAGATATGGTAAATATAATTAATGACAATTTTTAGGAGGAGTAAAGGTATGGGCACAGAATTGGCTACATTTGCTGGTGGATGTTTTTGGTGTATGGTAAAACCGTTTGATCAACAGGATGGCATTATAAAAGTTGTTTCAGGCTATACAGGTGGGGAAAAAGAAAACCCAACATATGAAGAAGTATGCACTCATTTAACAGGTCATTATGAAGCTGTTCAAATTACATTTGATCCGGAAGTCTATCCGTATGAAAAATTATTGGACTTATTTTGGCAACAAATTGACCCAACAGATGTAGGTGGGCAATTTAATGATCGAGGTAGTTCATACAAAACAGCAATTTTTTATCACAATGAAAATCAAAAAGAGCAAGCTTTAGCTTCGAAAGATAAACTAGAGAAAAGTGGCGTTTTCAAGAAACCAATTGTGACTGAAATTTTATCTGCAAAATCATTTTATGAAGCAGAGGAATATCATCAGCATTATTATAAAAAGCATCCGGTTCGTTACCAGCTTTACTTTAAAGGATCTGGTCGTCAAAAATTTTTAAAGGAACATTGGAAAACGGGTCAAGAGGAGCTTAAACAAAGACTAACACCAATTCAGTATGCTGTTACTCAAGAAGATGCAACTGAACCACCATTTAGAAATGAGTTCTGGAATCATAAAGAAAAAGGAATTTATGTTGATATCGTATCAGGACTTCCTTTATTTAGTTCATTAGACAAATTTGATTCAGGCTGTGGATGGCCAAGTTTTACAAAGCCGATTCTAAAAGGTGAAATTGAAGAGAAGAAGGACTATAGCCATGGAATGTTGCGTATTGAAGTCAGAAGTTCTGAAGCTGACGCGCATCTAGGGCATGTATTTGATGATGGACCTGGACCTGAGGGCCTACGCTACTGCATAAATTCTGCAGCACTAAGATTTGTTCCGTATGAAAAAATGGATGAAGAGGGCTATGGTAATTATAAGAGTATCTTTCTTAAATAGACGCTAAGGATATTTAACTAGATACGAACTAATTGAAAAAATTTTAATTTGAACCGAGATGACTATTCGTCTCGGTTTTTTTATTTAGAATGGGGGTATTTATCCTACCTATTCATTTGTTTCTTGATTTTGTCCAAAATATTTTCTAAAAAGTTTTCTGAAAATATTTACAATTATAAAATAAGTGTGTTAATATAAAAGTGTCACAAAGTTGTCACAAATTAGGTATTGCAATTTACGAAAAAGATGAAAACAGGAGGTTAATCATTATGAAGCGAACTGATTATGAAATCGTTGAAACATATACTCAATATTCTGGTATTGCCTTTTTTATTGGTCTTATTCTTTTTTTACTATATTTCACTGGAAGCGGTTTCTTACATACAGGCGTAAGCTTAACGGTGAGCATAGTATTGATGGGCTCTTGTTCAACCTTATTTCTATTAGGTACTTTTTTGGGATTGATGTTCTCAATTTCTTCAAAAGAACAAGTTTAAAAGTTAAAAAAAGAGTGGGTGTTCAAATGGCGATAAGTCAATTTGAACGCCCTTTTGTTTTGTATAACATATTTTATCGGATACGTGTATAAAGTAATTTGAAACTTAAAATTCTTCCGATACGATTAAAATATGGAAGTTATGATGCACTAGGAGGTGCCGCTTAAGGATGAATTTTTTTAAAAAGTTAAAAGGTATGGATCGTAATGTGTGGATTCGAGTGATTGGAGAAACGATTACGAGTAGTGCAATGATGATGCTTATGCCGTTTTTTGCACTATACCTAGAAGGAAAAGTTGATTCAATGCTAAAGGTAGGATTTATTATGTCAATTTCACCTATAGCATCACTATTTGGTTCGATGGCTGGTGGTAGATTAGCAGATTTATATGGTCGAAAACGTATGATGGTTTTTTCGACGCTTGGAACATCTCTTATTTTATTATCCTTTGCTTTAGCAGAAGGCTATACAGCATTTTTAATTTTATCAATTTTACTAGGTATAAGTAACTCATTCTTTAGTCCAGCAGCTTCTGCTATGATAGCTGATGTTACTGAACCAGAGAAAAGAACTGAAGCATATGGATTATTAAGGGTTGGAAGTAATGTAGGTACTGTGATCGGTCCATTATTAGGAAGTTCAGTTGTTTACTTTTCAAAAGATAGTTTATTTTATATTGCAGCAATCACTTTAGGACTTTATAGTATTGCACAATTAATTCTATTAAAAGAAACACTTCCTGCAGTAAAGAATGTTAAAGAAAAGAATGAAGTAACGAAAATACCTTTTAAAAAGGTTATGAAAATCATTAGATCTGATAAATTATTAATTTTTTACGTAGCAACAGGTGTAATTATTTCAATGGGTTTCTCACAAATTGAGGGAATGCTTCCACTTTATTTTAAACAAACCTTTCAATCTCAATTTGGTATGTGGAATCCTTACCCATTTTTAATGTCGCTTAATGGATTGTTAGTTGTTCTCTTGCAATTTCCGATTTCAAGTTATTTATCGAATCGTTCAATTGGAAAAACAATGTTTTATGGAACCATCTTATTTGGCTTAGGTATTTTATCGATCGGCCTTGCACCTCCATTATTACTTACAGTTGGGTTAGGTAAATGGATGATTCTATTTTTCTTGGCAATGATCTTCATTTACTACACTTTTGGGGAAATGGTCATGTCGCCAGTACAAATGACATTTGTGGCGAATATTGCACCTGAAGATTTAAGAGCGACCTATATGGCGGTTGGTAGTATGAAATGGACGATTGGTGGATTTCTTGGACCTTTATTAGGTGGATTTTTATTTGATTTAAAACTTGGAATATGGCTTTTTATCATTCTAGGAACAGGAGTTGTACTATCAGGAATAATGTATCGCTCACTTGATAAAAAAGTAGCGATTAGAGATAATCAACAGGGTATAGCGCAATAGTTCTAAGGGCACTTGTTTCTTTGGTGAATCGTGAAATGAGCAGTACTTATTGCTCTTTTTGGACTGCCTGAAAACGCTTGCCCTCAGTCTGGAATTCAAGTTTTGGTATTCTTGTCTATAAACTAAGTATAGCTTAAGTAGAGCTATGCTTTTTTTAGTTGTAAAGAAATCACAAAAAAGATATCATTGCATATGTTGTAAAGAAAAATAGGTTTCTACCCATAAAAACTTATACACATTTGTATAAAGTG
Source organism: Gottfriedia sp. NPDC057948 (assembly GCF_042887255.1). Classification (NCBI taxonomy): domain Bacteria; kingdom Bacillati; phylum Bacillota; class Bacilli; order Caryophanales; family Bacillaceae; genus Gottfriedia; species Gottfriedia sp. NPDC057948. The sequence goes on along the minus strand of NZ_JBHVPN010000022.1, from coordinate 19,640 downwards.
GTACAATAGGGAGAGCAAAAAATAGTAGGGGGAACATCATGAAGATTAAGTTAGGATTATTATATGGCGGTAAATCTGCTGAACACAAAGTATCATTACAAACAGCTTTTGCCGTTATTTCTGCCTTAGATCACACAAAATTTGATGTGTATCCAATTTATATAACAGAACAAGGCGAATGGTTACAAGGGAAACAAATTGAGGGGAAAGTAGAAAGTGTTGCAGCTTTAAAATTCTCAAATGAAGATCAACATGTAAATGAAATCGCTCCTGTCGCGTTAACTTCATCAATTATTCCTGCAGCTTCAAATCAAGATTCAACTGGCCCAGTTGACGTTATTTTCCCATTATTACATGGACCAAATGGTGAAGATGGAACAGTTCAAGGTTTACTTGAGCTATTAAATATTCCTTATGTAGGTAATGGTGTATTAGCTTCAGCGGCTGGTATGGATAAAGTGATTATGAAAAACTTATTTGCTCAGGCTGGAATTCCTCAAGCTAAATATGTACATTTCTTAAAAACAGAGTGGAAATCAAATGCAGAGTCTTGCTATGAAGTAGTCGAGAAAGAATTAGGCTATCCTGTATTTGTTAAACCTGCAAACTTAGGTTCAAGTGTTGGTATTACGAAAGCTAAGAATCGTGAAGCATTAATGGCTTCATTTGAAGAAGCATTCCAATTTGACCGTAAAATAATTATTGAAGAAAATATTGTTGGCCGTGAAATTGAAATTGCTGTATTAGGAAACGATCAAGTTGAATGTTCTGTTGTTGGCGAAATCAAACCATCAGTAGAATTTTATGATTATACCGCAAAATATGAGAGTGGCGATACTGGTCTAATTATCCCAGCTCCTGTAGAAACTGAAACATATGAAAAAATTAAGCATTATGCAGAAGTTGCGTTCAAAGCAATCGATGGATCAGGCTTAACTCGTGCTGATTTCTTTGTAACAGAAGATGGTGGCGTATTAATGAATGAAGTTAATACAATGCCTGGATTTACTCCGTTCAGTATGTATCCTCAATTATGGCAGGCTACTGGATTAACATATCCAAAATTAATTGAAAAATTAATAGACCTAGCAATTGAACGTTACGAACAAAAACAACAAATTAAATATAATATTTAACAATTGAAAACACTATTCATGGTTGAATAGTGTTTTCATGTGAATAGAAGAAACATGCTATAGAAGAGGAGTCGGTGACAATGTCAATCGTACGTACTTTATCTCAAATCGTTAACATGATCCCTGGTAGCGAATTAAAGGGTGAAGATTTAACGATCAACGGAGTTTCAACAGACTCTCGTGTTGATTTAAATGGAAAATTATTTATACCGCTGATTGGTGAAAAATTCGATGCACATCAATTTTTACCTCAAGCAATTGAAAATGGTGCTAGTGCAGTGCTTTGTTCTAGAAAATTTTCAAATGTACCAACAAACGCATCTGTCATCTTAGTGGATGATACATTAGAAGCATTACAAAAGCTGTCTAAATCATATTTAATTGAGTGGAATGGTAAAATAGTTGGTATTACAGGAAGTAATGGGAAAACATCGACAAAAGATATTTTAACTAGCATTCTTTCAGCAAAATATAAAGTACATAAAACACAAGGGAACTTTAATAATCATATCGGACTTCCGTTAACAGTATTAGCGATGGCAGAAGATACAGAGGTTGCTGTCTTAGAAATGGGTATGAGCAATTTTGGTGAAATTGAATTTTTATCTAATTTAGCTGAACCTGACGCGGCAATAATTACAAACATCGGTGAGTCACATATGCAGGAACTTGGTTCAAGAGCTGGAATCGCAAAAGCGAAGCTTGAGATTGCTAGCGGACTATCAAAAAATGGATTACTCGTCATTAATGGTGATGAACCATTATTAATCGAAGGTACAAAAGACAAAAACTTAGTCTATACAATCGAAACTTTTGGTTTAAACGAAAGTAATGATGTATTTCCAACATTTATTGAAATGAATGAATCTGGTAGTGAATTTGAAATAAATAAAGCTAAGGATGTCCGTTTCAAATTGGGCGTACTAGGCAAACATAATATTAGTAATACAATGGCAGCAATTGCAGTTGCGAGAAAGTTTTCATTAACATGGGATGAAATTAGTTCTGGTATGCAGAATTTAGAAATGACAAAAATGCGTATGGAACTATTAAAGAATGAAAATGGAATAACAATTATTAATGATGCCTATAATGCAAGTGTTACATCTATGAAAGCGGCTCTTTTATTTGCTTCAGAACTAAAAGGTTATAATCGAAAATTTGTTGTATTTGGCGACATGCTAGAATTAGGTGATCAAGAAATTGCTTTTCATGAAGAAATTGGTGAAGAAGTTGTAAATCTTCATTTTGATTTTCTATATACGTTTGGACCATTAAGTAAATTTGCAGCAACGTCAGCTTTTGAACAAATGGACTCTTCAAATGTAAAAAGCTTTGAAGATAAAAATAAGTTAATTGAAGATTTATTACAACAGGTAGGACCAAATGACCTAGTATTAGTTAAAGCTTCTAGGGGAATGAAATTAGAAGAAGTTGTAAATGCATTAGTAAATCAGGGGTAAGCATATAATCAGGGAAGGGGAAGGTAGGAGAAATAGGAATAAAAGTTTTCCTTATTCACTTGGTTTTGCTCTTCGCTTCTTGTGTGTAAAAATATACGAAGTGAAAACTTTATACAAGTAATTTAACAAATGAAAACTGTTCGTAATATAAGGGATGAAGAAGGCTATAAATATGATTTTATGGCGAATTTAAAGATAATTTAAGGGTAAAATATAGTGTGGAAACCAAATTGTTAGAATATAACTTCATTTGCTTTTTAGATAGAATGTCCGTATAATGGGTAGATATTGTTTCCTTTTCATGAAACTTCGGACTATTGTTTTCCACTAAAAACGAACCTTCCATATGAAACAGTCACGAAACATATAATTTTTTAAATTTTTATAGATCAATTGAGATACAAAGGAGATTAACCAAATTGACAACATTTCAAGAATTAGGATTAAGTAGTAAAATCCTGTTTGCGATTGAAAAATTAGGCTTCGAGGAAGCTACACCAATTCAAGCGCAGACTATTCCATTAGCAAAACAAGGCCATGATGTAATTGGTCAAGCGCAAACTGGTACTGGTAAAACAGCCGCTTTTGGTATTCCATTACTAGAAAAAATTGATGTAGATAGTAACAATGTCCAAGGACTTGTTATTGCTCCTACACGAGAACTAGCTATTCAAGTTGGCGAAGAGTTACACAAAATCGGTATGAATAAAGGTGTAAAAATCCTTCCGATATACGGTGGACAAGATATTAATCGTCAAATGCGTTCTTTAAAAAAATTCCCACATATTATTGTAGGAACTCCTGGTCGTATTCAAGACCATATTAACCGTCGTACAATTCGCCTAAACAATGTAAATACAGTTGTATTAGATGAAGCGGATGAAATGTTAAACATGGGATTCATTGAAGACATTGAAGCGATTTTAAAAGAAGTTCCAGAAAACAAACAAACACTTCTTTTCTCTGCAACTATGCCTGATCCAATTCGTCGCATTGCAGAAACTTTCATGACAAATCCACAAATCGTAAAAGTACAAGCAAAAGAAGTTACAATGCCTAACATTGAACAACATTTTATTGAAGTTCAAGAAAAGAAAAAATTTGACGTTCTTACACGTTTACTAGATATTCAAACACCAGAATTAGCGATTATTTTCGGTCGTACAAAACGTCGTGTTGATGAATTATCAGAAGCATTAAACTCACGTGGATATGCTGCAGAAGGTATTCATGGTGATTTATCACAAGCAAAACGTGAGCAAGTACTTCGTAAATTTAAATCTGGATCAATTGATGTTTTAGTTGCAACTGATGTAGCAGCTCGTGGATTAGATATTTCTGGAGTTACACATGTATACAACTTTGATATTCCACAAGATCCTGAAAGCTATGTTCATCGTATTGGACGTACAGGACGTGCTGGGAAATCGGGTATAGCGATGTTATTTATTACTCCTCGTGAGTTTAATCAATTAAAAAATATCGAACGTACAACTAAACGTCGTATGGAACGTATGACTGCACCTACATTAGACGAAGCAATTGAAAGTCAACAACGTATCATTGCTGAAAAATTAACTTCGACTATGGAAAGTGATAATTTAGCATTCTACAAACGTATTGCAGAAGAATTACTTGAAGAGCATGACTCTGTAAGTGTTGTAGCTGCAGCTTTAAAAATGCTAACAAAAGAGCCAAATGAAACACCAATTCGTTTAACTGATGAGCCACCAATGGTCAAACGTGACCGTGGCGGACGCGGAGGAAACGGTGGCAGTGGCGGCGGCGGATACCGTCGTGGCGAAAATAGACGTGGCGGTGGAGATGGACGTCGTAGCGATAATCGTCGTGGAGATGGACGTCGTGGAGACCGTGATAACCGCGGCGGAGGAAACTTCCGTGGCAAACGTAACGAAGGTTCTCGTGATAACAACCGTGGTGGACAACGCAAACCACAAGACAGCAGTAAATAAGTAACTAGTTAAGGTACATGGTTAAATCCATGTACCTTTTTTGTTTATAATATTATTTTCTCGTAACGTGTGAATTTGGACAGATTCCATACACTAACTAAAAACTTATGAGAGTTGGAATGATAATGTTAGTAAGACTTGGATATGTCGCAATGAGTATGAATTTACAAAATGCCTCCCCATCAAAGACAATGACGGTTGCTCAGTTTTTAAAACAAAAGGATAAAGATGCGGCTATTCGTAAGCTAGAGCAAATTGCTAATACTAATATAAATAACTGTCTAAGACTACTAAAGCACAACAAGGCACATGATATATCTTTTTTTCGCCTGAGTAGTAAATTAGTCCCGTTAGCAAATCATGAAGAAGTAGCAGATTGGAATTATATAAAGCCATTAAAGGAAAGTTTACTTGAGTTAGGTAAATTTGCGATTACGAATGAAATGAGGATTGATTTTCATCCGGATCATTTCGTTATCTTGAACTCAACTGATGAAGAGTTATTAAAAACATCAGTAAAAACCTTAAAAATGCATTATCAGCTTTTAAAAGCGATGAAGATTAATACAGAACAACGATGTGTACTACATATTGGTGGAGGGTATGATGATAAGGAAAAATCACTAGAACAATTAATAGAGAATTTCAGCCTTGTACCTGCGCAAATTCAAAAAATGCTAATGTTTGAAAATGATGATACTACCTTTACGTTTGATGAAACATTATTTGCTTGTGAAAAATTAGGAGTACCGCTTGTATTTGACTATCATCATCATCTAGTCAATCACACAAATGAAGATTGGGTTAAAAATTGGAGTTATGCAGTCGATACATGGAAAGCTTCGAGCTTGCCTATGAAAATGCATATATCAAGTCCTAGAGATGAGAAAGACATCCGTGCTCATGCTGATTTTGTGGACCCGAACATGTTTATGACATTTTTAAATGAAATTTATGGCTCGGTTAGGCAAATTGATTGTATGATTGAAGCAAAACAAAAAGATAATGCACTATTTCAACTAATGGATGATATGAAAGCTCATCCGTCTATTGAAATGATTAATGATTCAAGCTTTTATTTTAAACCGTAGTACTCGAAAGTTAGGGTGAGGAAATATGATCGTAGGTATTGGATTAGATTTAGTAGAAATTGAACGAATGAAAGAAATTATAAGCTCGCAGCCACGGTTTGCAAAAAGGATTTTAACTGAAGCAGAATATGAAATATACGAAAATTTATCAGAACGAAGAAAACTTGAATTTTTATCAGGAAGATTCGCCGCAAAAGAAGCATGTTCGAAAGCTTTTGGTACAGGAATTGGGAAGGAATTAGGATTTCATGATATTGAAATCTTAAATGACGAAAAAGGTAAGCCTGTTTTAACCGTTGATTTGCCGTTTATACCGTTTTTATCAATTACGCATACTGAACATTATGCTGCTGCTCAAGTGGTCTTACAGCAAGTATAATACCCTTTTAAACAGTCACTCCTTTGAGTGGCTTTTCTTTTTTGTACTTGACGTAATAGTTAAATTATAAGGATTAATTAATAAGTGTAACTACTCCATTGTCTTCACTTACAGCTCTTGGTGATTAGGGCGTTTTCTTTAAATTTTTTAAATTAGCTTGTCATGCTAGTCTGCATATTTTAGAGCTTGACCTCATATAGTTTCATGAGGATATGAAGAGCAAGGTTGCAACGTGCATGAATAAATCTAGATTTTACTTCTAAGCTACTCGCGCACATTTATTCATAAGCCTTTGCATAAAATTCTCTTTTTTACAATTTAAGAGGAATAAAGGAGCTGGGGAGATGAAGAAAAAGCTTGTAGCGATGCTTTTGACAATCATGTTAGTACTATCATTGGCTGCATGTGGCAAGAAATCGAAAGATGATGTTGTAGGTTCTCTTAGTAATCAGATGGAAAAAATGAATGGCTATAAGGCTGATGCAACATTAACAATTAATAATGGTAATGATCCTCAAAAGTATGAAGTAGTCATTTGGCATAAAAAGCCATCTTACTACCGTGTTCAATTAAAAAATGCTAAGAGTGATCAAAACCAAATTATTTTAAGAAACAAAGAGGGTGTGTTTGTTTTAACGCCAGCATTAAATAAAAGCTATCGCTTCCAAAGCGATTGGCCATCAAACAGCAGTCAGCCATATTTACCGGAATCTTTAGTTAATGACTTGGTACAAGATAAGAATGCAACGTTTAAAACAACTAAGCAAGGATATGTGTTTGAAACAAAAACAAATTACACAAATAGACAATTGCTCCCAACACAAGAAATTACGTTTAATAAAAAGGGTCTGACACCTGAATCGGTAAAACTATTAGATACAGATAAAAATGTTGTGTTGGATGTTAAATTCGATAAAGTACAATACAATGCGAAGTTTGATAATGATGCTTTTGATGTGAAGAAAAATATGACAAGCGCCCGTTTAAGTGTTCCTACATCTACAAATCCAAATAATGATCCTAATTTATTAGTTACACTTTACCCTAATTATTTAATGAAGGGTGTTGTGTTAGATGATCAACAAGAAGTAAAAACAGCCAATGGTGTTCAGGTTATACTTTCATATAAAGGTGATAAAAAATCGTTTACTTTAATAGAGGAAAAAGCACGAATTTCAGAGTCTGGAACAACGATGGAAATCACTGGTGAACCAGTAGATTTAGGTAAAACGGTAGGAGCGTTATCAGATAAGATGATCACATGGTCATACGGTGGAACAGATTTCACGATTGTTTCTAAAAACTTAACTCAAGGTGAGTTAATTCAAGTTGCCCAATCAGTCGGAGATACAGGCACAAAATAATATTTTTTTCAAACTTAAAAGGGCGTGATGATGCTTTATCACGCCTTTTTAAATTTTAAATAAACTATAAATGAGTAGTATATTGGTTGACATTTATAGTAAAATAAGCAAATAATTTTAAACATATAAAAAAAGAGTAATGGGTAAATCGATAAGGAAGTGTATTTCATGACAGAAACATCATTTTATCGCGACACTTGGGTAGAAGTAGATTTAGATGCAATAGAGGAAAATATCAAAAATATTGTATCGCTTTACCCTAATCATCAAGAAATATATGTAGCTTTAAAAGCGAATGCATATGGACATGGTTATGTTGAAGTAGCAAAACAAGCATTGAAATCTGGAGCAACAAGATTATTAGTTGCTTTTATTGATGAAGGGATTTTTCTGCGTAACGCGGGTATAGAGGCGCCGATATTAGTGTTAGGAGCAACTAGACCAGAGGATATTAACGTGGCAATCAAGAATAAATTAACTTTAACGGCATATAATGTTGATTGGTTAGAAGGTATTTCTAAAAATTTAAAAAGCACAGATCGTACAATGATTCATATTAAATTTGATACTGGGATGGGTAGATTAGGCCTAAAAACAAATTCTGAATGGGAGCAAGCTGCATCGATCTTACGAAAAAATCCATCAATTATACTGGAAGGTTTGTTTACACATTTCGCTACTGCTGATGAGCTAAATAGATCCTATTTTAATGAGCAAGTAGATAAATTTTATGAATGTATAGAATGGGTTAAGAGCAGTGGATTCTCTCCAGAGCTAATTCATTGTGCAAATAGTGCAGCGGCTGCATTAGAAACAAACTTATTTAATACTGTACGTGTTGGTATTATCATGTATGGTTTAACTCCATCTTTAGAAATAAAACCAATGTTACCATTTACATTAAAGCCAGCACTATCGTTTTATACGAAAATCACTCATATTAAGCAATTACCAGCAAATAGTGGTGTAAGTTATGGTGCAACGTATTTTACTTCTGATTCTGAGTGGATTGCGACGTTGCCAGTTGGGTATGCAGATGGCTGGCTTAGAGATATGCAAGGATTTTCTGTGTTGGTTGAAGGTGAAAAGGCAGAAATCGTTGGTAGAGTTTGTATGGATCAGTGTATGATCAAGCTTTCTAAACATTATCCTGTTGGTACAAAAGTGACTTTAATAGGAGAAAGTAAGGATGGAGCAGTAACGGCTGAGGAAGTCGCTACACATATGAATACAATCAATTATGAAGTAACTTGCCTTATCAATCATAGGGTACCAAGGGTATATAAAAAGAATGGAAATATTAAGTCCATAAGTAATTATCTAGTATCAGATTAATTGTAATTTGATGTATTAAAGTATGAAACACTGTTATTTGGTTAAGATAAACGAAGATATGTGTCTTTCCAATCACTGAAAATAATGGTATGATGTAGTGTAGGGAGATATATGGGTAATAGTTGATTCTGGAGGTGCTGAAACTTGTCCGAACTAAATGCGACAACTGAAATAACAGTACGTTTACCAAAACATGTAGTAAGCGAACTAGATGGATTAGTAAAGCAAGAAAACGGTAATCGAAATGAGTATATTTATCAAGCGACTAAGATGTTTTTAAAAGATCGTAAAAGACGCCAAAGTCGCGAACAAATGCGACGTGGATACATGGAAATGGCTAAAATCAACTTATTAATATCTTCTGAGTCATTCTATGCTGAGTCTGAAGCGGATTCTAAAGTGGAGCGCTTAGTTAGCGGGGGGTAATCACTTGATAGTAAAACGTGGCGACGTATATTTTGCAGACCTTTCCCCTGTAGTTGGCTCAGAACAAGGTGGAGTTCGTCCGGTTCTCATAATACAAAATGATATCGGTAATCGTTTTAGTCCTACCGTTATAGTCGCTGCGATTACAGCACAAATCCAAAAAGCAAAGCTTCCAACACATGTTGAAATCGATGCTAAAAAATATGGATTTGAACGTGATTCGGTTATACTACTAGAACAAATTCGAACGATTGACAAACAACGATTAACCGATAAGATAACACATCTTGATGATGAGATGATGGATCAGGTTGACGAAGCGTTGCAAATCAGTTTAGGACTTGTTGATTTTTAAAGTTGCTTTTATAGCAGCTTTACCTACATAGATTATAATAAATTGTTTTGTAACCCTTTCGTCTTGAAAGGGTTATTTTAGGTCCTTTAAAATTCCCAAAAATTGGAGGCGTTATTTTTGTCACAACAATTGATTAATAAAATTGCATCTGATTTATCGATTACTACAAAACAAGTAGCTACCGTAATTGAATTAAAGGAAGAAGGAAATACGATTCCCTTTATTGCCAGGTATCGAAAAGAAAAAACGGGTTCTCTAGATGAGGTGCAAATTCATTCCATTTTAGAAAAATATGAGTATGCAGTAAATCTTCAAACGAGAAAAGATGAAGTAATCCGTTTAATTGAGGAAAAAGGGAAACTGACTGATGACTTACGTAAAAGTATTACATTAGCTACAAAGCTACAAGAAGTTGAAGATTTATACCGACCATATAAAGAAAAAAGAAGAACTCGTGCTACAGTAGCAAAAGATAAAGGGTTAGAACCTATTGCAGAATGGTTATTTTCAATGCCAAATGAAGGTTCACTTGCGGATGAAGCGTTAAAATACATAAATGTTGAACTAGAAGTTAATACAGTTGATGAAGTTATTCAAGGTGGAAAAGATATAATTGCAGAATGGATTGCAGACGATGCTACTTATCGCAAGTGGATTCGTGAAGTTACCTTCAAAAAAGGAACGATTGACAGTACGGTAAAAGACTCCGAAAAAGACGAGAAAAAAGTATACGAAATGTATTACGAGTACTCTGAACCAATTTCAAGGATTGTTCCTCATAGAATACTAGCAATGAATCGTGCTGAAAAAGAAGATATTTTAAAAGTTGCTATTCAGTCTCCTTTTGATGAGATTATTTTATATTTAGAAAAAAGGGTTATTACAAAGGACACTTTTGTAAGACCAATCTTAATGGAAGTCGTTGAAGATGCATATAAAAGATTAATTCAGCCTTCGATTGAAAGAGAGATTCGTAAAGAATTATCCGAAAAAGCTGATTCACACGCGATTAATATTTTCTCAGAAAACTTGCGTTCATTATTATTGCAACCACCATTAAAAGGGAAAATCGTACTAGGAGTAGATCCGGCATTTCGTACAGGTTGTAAATTAGCAGTAGTAGATGAAACAGGCAAAGTGCTCAAAATAGATGTGATTTACCCTCATCCTTTCAGAGGAGAAAAAGAAGAGGTTCAAAGAAATAAAAGAGAACAAGCAATTACAAAAATTAAAGATATTCTTGTCAAATATAAAATAGAAATGATCGCAATTGGAAATGGTACGGCTTCGAGAGAAACAGAGCTGTTTATATCTGGAATTTTAAAAGAAATGAACAATAATACTTATTATGTAATCGTAAATGAAGCTGGCGCAAGTGTTTATTCAGCATCTGAACTAGCAAGAGAAGAGTTCCCAGATTTCCAAGTTGAGGAGCGGAGCGCAGTATCCATTGCAAGACGACTACAAGATCCGTTAGCAGAACTAGTAAAAATTGATCCGAAATCTGTTGGGGTAGGATTATATCAACACGATGTATCTCAAAAGAGCTTAAATGAATCATTATCATTTGTCGTTGAAACATCTGTTAACAAAGTTGGTGTAAATGTAAATACAGCATCAGTTTCACTACTTCAATACGTATCAGGTTTGTCCAAAACAGTAGCGAAAAATATTGTTAATTACCGTGATGAAAAAGGGAAAATTACAAACCGAAAAGAGCTTAAAACAATACCGAGATTAGGCGCTAAAACATATGAGCAATGTATTGGATTTTTACGTGTTCTTGAAGGAGATGAGCCTTTAGACCGTACAAGTATTCACCCGGAGAGCTACGTACAAGTAAAAAAATTATTAAAGCAATTAAATTTCTCAACGAGCCAAATTGGTTCAAATGAATTGAAAGATCAGTTAAAAACGATTAATTTAAAAGAAGTATCAGAACAACTAGATATTGGTGAAATTACGCTAAAAGATATTTTAGCATCATTAATGCAACCTGAAAGAGATTTACGAGATGAATTAGCAGCACCAATCCTTCGCCAAGATGTACTTCAAATTGAAGACCTAAAAATAGGAATGGAACTTGAAGGAACAGTAAGAAACGTAGTCGATTTTGGTGCGTTTGTTGATATTGGGCTAAAGAATGATGGCCTTGTTCATATTTCTAGAATAAGTAGCAAATTTATTAAGCATCCTCTTGATGTTGTATCGGTTGGTCAAGTAGTAAAAGTATGGATTGCTGAAGTAGACCAAAAGAAACAAAGAGTAGGTTTATCTATGCTACCAATTGAATCGAAAGAAATCGTCAAAGCTTAATTTTTTGATAATAAAACCAACATTGATTCAATAATTTAATTTGATAACGGTTTTTTTCATAAAATGCTTTTTGCATTTGAGTTTTAAGCCAACTAGGCATTACCATGATGAAAACCTCCAACTTAAAAATCTTCGCCCATCTTTTTTGAGGATGGGCGATGAAATAAATGAGTGAGGGGTAACCTTCCGATACACTGTATTAAAAGGATAACTGTATTGTTCATTTTGATAGTAAAAATTACGCCGTTGTAGAGAGATTTACTAAGAGCAGCCCATTTAGCATAAATCGTACTAATAAGATCTTTTGAAATTCTCATTTGTAAGTTTAATGTATGCGCATACCCAAGAATTTGTGAGTTGTTCAGTTATAATAAAGAAGAAAAAAGGATGGCGATTCATAAATGGATAATGAGGAGATACAAAAACTAGTTGAAGAACTATCAATCACTTATTTCGATCGACCATTTCTCCACCAAGCTTCTTTCAATACTAGATTGAGGACAACTGGTGGTAGGTATTTATTAAAAACAAGTAATATCGAATTAAATAAGTTTTATTATGAAGAACACGGAATTGAAGAGTTAAAGGGGATCATATTACACGAGCTATGTCATTATCATCTTCATATTATGAAGAAAGGATATAAGCACGAAGATAGAGATTTTAAAGAGCTATTAAAAAAGGTAGGTGCTCCTAGGTATTGTAAACCACTAAACTCAATAAAAAAAAGAACGCATTCTTATAAGTATAAATATAGATGTTCAGGGTGTGGGCAAGCTTTCTTAAGAAAAAGAAAAGTGGACATAAGCCGCTATGTATGTGGATCATGCAAAAGTCCATTAAAACTATTATAAATAGTGTTGACATCTAATAGGCATTTAGTTTATATTAATACTTGTCATCACGTTTTAGCACTTGATGAAAAGATTAGTATTCTTCCGCAGTAGCTCAGTGGTAGAGCACTCGGCTGTTAACCGAGTGGTCGTAGGTTCGAACCCTACCTGCGGAGCCATTATTATAGAGAAGTACCCAAGTGGCTCAAGGGGCGCCCCTGCTAAGGGTGTAGATCGTTTACGCGGTGCGAGGGTTCGAATCCCTTCTTCTCTGCCATATAAAGGCCCGTTGGTCAAGCGGTTAAGACACCGCCCTTTCACGGCGGTAACACGGGTTCGAGTCCCGTACGGGTCACCATTTTTATCCTGGAGGATTAGCTCAGCTGGGAGAGCACCTGCCTTACAAGCAGGGGGTCGGCGGTTCGAGCCCGTCATCCTCCACCATTAATTACATATGGTCCCGTGGTGTAGCGGTTAACATGCCTGCCTGTCACGCAGGAGATCGCCGGTTCGATCCCGGTCGGGACCGCCATTATTTACTACAAATTGTAGTATTTTTTTCTTTATTTGGAGAAAAATAGTAAGAGTGGTTTTTTGGAGTTAGCTTGTTTCTATTTTGAGAGTTAGATCCAAAGTTGGACAATAAGCTTCTACAGATTCTATTGTTAAGGTTATAGAGTTAATTGCTATTCTATAATAAATATTTTGAAATGTCGGATTGTTTTTATCTTTAGGAGTAAATTCGAGAGGTTAAAACATTTCAACATAAAAATAAATCCTGCGGTGCGGGTTCACGAAGGTTATTCTAAGAAGTAGATTCGTGATGATAATTCATTGGGCTATAGCCAAGCGGTAAGGCAACGGATTTTGATTCCGTCATGCCCTGGTTCGAATCCAGGTAGCCCAGCCATTTTAGTTTTTTATTAATATGTTTAAGGTAAGGGGATTTGCTTTTATCTTAGATGCGATCGTGTAGACAGTAAGTTGGTTTAAAGATATATTGTATTTAGTTATAATTACTTTTAATTATTACGAGCCATTAGCTCAGTAGGTAGAGCATCTGACTTTTAATCAGAGGGTCGAAGGTTCGAATCCTTCATGGCTCACTTTTGTTTATTCGCGGTCGTGGCGGAATGGCAGACGCGCTAGGTTGAGGGTCCACAAGGACATACATAATTTTATATAACATCAACACATACCAATGACATCATTAATCTCTACGTTTTTACGTAGGGATTTTTTTGTTTTTCAGCAAGATTTTTTTCGTAAGAATCTAACACGACGATCTAGTTGGAGGTTGTTCATGAGAAGAAAAGAACTTAGCCAGTTTGAGAAAGAAATTATTAATAAAGCGACTAAAATTGATGACGAAAAAGCAATAAAAGAATTTATAAGAAGTAGGACTTTAAAAAATGTACGTGATACGACAATTAAATATTATTATGATGCTTTTCATGTATTGAAACGAGATTTAAATTATTTAGGCATCAATAAGCAGCTGATTGAACTTACTGAAAAAGATATTGAACAAATTATCATGCATTGGCAGAAGAATTTAAAGGTAACAACTATAAACAGTAAACTTAGAGGTATCAGACCGTTTTATTCTTTCTTAGAGGAAAAGAAGTGGCTTAAGAAAAATCCTACTAAAAATGTTAAGTTACTTCGTGATCGAAAAAAAATCCATGAGACACTTGAAGATAACGAAATCAAAAAAATTGCTGACTACTTAAAAAAGAAAAATACATTTCCTTCATTTCGTGACTTAGTTATATTTCAACTACTATTAGATACTGGAATAAGAATCAACGAATGTCTTAACATACAAATCCAAGATATTGATGGAAAACGGCTTGTAATTACCGAATCAAAGAACCTGCAACAACGGATAGTTTATTTGTCTAAAAGTATGCAGGAAAAGTTAGGAGTCTATATTAAAGTTCGAGGAACTCTTTATCATGATTATTTGTTTATTAATCAAGATAACGGGAGGCTTTGTAATAACACTTATAAAGAAAGACTTAGGATGACTTCTAGAGCTTGTGGAATCAAAAAACAAGTTAGTCCACATGTATGTAGGAGAACGTATGCCAAAAAGGCAATTTTGAAAGGGATGGACCCATTCAGTTTAGCAGTACTGCTTGGACACTCAACACTAGAAGTAACAAAAAGATATGTTCAGATATGGGGAGCAGACTTAGAGAAACAAGCTATGAAAAAAGAAGATTTTTCGGGATTGTTTTAATACTGGTTTTAAAATCATACTTATATTTTACGAATGTGTGTTCGTGTTTTAAAATAAAATAAGAGAGATGGTTTTTGGATTGGACCCCAACCATCTCCTGAAAAAACACGCAGAAGAAAACTTCTACATATGTAATGATAGCAATTGTTTTTCTTCTGTGTCAAGGGAGAGACAAGCATGGGAAATTTTATTAATAACACAAAACAACCATTTACAGTAATTACGAATGACCTACTACAAGAAAAAACTATTTTTAAGAATGCTAATCAAAAGTTATGCTATCTTTACTTGTATTCTTTAAAGAATTGCTCTTCAATTTTTCCATCACATGAAACAATATCAAAAGCAGTTTGTTGTTCAATTTCAACAGTTAAAAGAACACTTCAAGACTTAGGCCAGTTAAACCTTCTAGATATTAAAAGTAGACCTGGATTTACCTCGATCTACATACTTAACGATTATCATGACGTAGCTCAAAATAACCTAGGTCAAAATGAGCTAGCTCAAAATGAATCAGGAGCGCAGGTCAAATTGAACTATGAGGTAGATCAAAATGAACCACTAAAACTAAAAGATAAAAATAAAATTATTAAAAATAAAAATAGTAGTAGAGAAGAAATTAATATTAAACTTAAAGAACTTTATCCAACCATCTTTGAAGAAGTGATAAAACAAGTTCTTGAAGATGGAACTTTGATCATTAATACAGACAAGCAATATTATTCTGTTCTTCTTTATAGATTAAAGAATTATATACCTCAAAAGAAAAGTAACTTTTTTAATAAGAAGTCTATTAGAAAAGAAATTGTACCAGAGTGGCTTCAAGATGATTTTATTGAAAATGAATCTAATATCTCTGAGGAAGAAGTTATTAAAATGCGTCAACAACTTATGGCACAAGGCATAGGTGTAAATTGTGAATACTAAGAGTTATTTAGGATAGCTCCCAGAAGCCCCTGCTTAACCCGTGTTGTATTTTAATTTTCATTAAATATAAATACTCATAAATAGTAATCTTGTCCTTAAATTTAAAAATATGATTATTAAAGGAGATTGAGAAAATGACAAATGAAAAAGTAACAAATGAAAAGATTATGGAATTTCTTAAAAAAATGGATGCTACTAACTATGAACGATTTACTTTGATTGATTCTGTAATTGGTAGACGTACAGTTGTAATGGAAGTAAAAATTGATTCTATTGATAGTTTAATTAGTTCGATAGAAAAAGAACAAAAAAGAATGTCTGAAATGTTATGCGAGAAAGTTGAAGTTGAAAAAGATCAAGATTCTAATTTGGACTTACATATAGAAAAGATGACTTCAGATGAAATTTTAAATGCGATAAAAATCATGGATAACGAAGAGAGATGGAAGTTACTCGATATTTTGTATGATGAATATTACAATTCAAGTAGAACACTAAAAGTTAATGTAGAATTTTAGGCTGACAATTATGTCAGTCTTTTTTATTATTTTTTTACTCATTTGCTTTACGTTCTTGATTGAGAATATATAATACTTTCAGTTAAACAAAATAATAATAACTGGAGGTCATTATTATGCAAATCACAAAACAAATGTTGGAACAAGCTGAACGTATTCGTCAGGAACAGTATTATGGGCTTGATACTTATGAGATACCGATCCTTATCAATATTAGAGCCCTAGCTCAGAAGTCTGAAAAAATCAATGTAGCCGATAAAAAAGCAGTTTTTGATCGGGAGCTTCAATGGTCAAAATCTCATGAGTACTGGCAGTACAAAATCGTCTTAGAAAAAATCAAATCTCTTGGATGTACAGAATTCAACAGATACTATCCAATGGAGGTCAAATAATATGAGTAGAGAAGAGAAAATGAAAATTAACATTTTTAATATCACACAACTTATAAAAACTAAAGAGTTCGACAAGCTTATGCGAACGGAAAAACGACCAAGTGTAATTTTAGGAATGATTTACTTTGAAGATAATTGGAACAAAGACAAAGGAATGCTAACTTCAATGGGAATTACTAAAAAAGAAATGTGGAGAAGATGTTATAAACGTCTTAAACGAGAAGAGTCTTGGATTTCTGAAGAACATGCTGAATTCATACTACTTAGAGAATATAGGATTGGTTGGAGTCGAGCTTAATTGCTCGGCTTTTTCTTTTTATAATAAAATCAATATTTTATTACCTATATTACTTAAGTGGGTGCTACCAAAAGCTCTCAGAGGTAGTGGAATTTAATTTTTAATAGATATATATTAGTGGATGATTCGTTGTTAACTCTAAATAATTTGTCCAATTGATTTACGTATTTCAAAGTACAGATACAAATAAATAAATAAATAAATAAATAATCAATTGGAGGAAAATAAAGTGGAAGAAACAACTTATGTAAGTGATAAAATTACAACTGATATTGTTGGACAACTGAATCAAGGACAAAACTATCTTATTGGTTCTGAAATGAATAGTGGAAAAAATTACTGGGTGAGAAAAGTACTTCTTCCATACACTTTGGATAATAACAAAAGAACATTATTTTTATCACATCGAGCTCAGACAATGAGACAACAAGAAAACTACTTAGATGAATACAAACAAGAATGTATTCGACAATTTAAAGGTGGAATGTTTGAAAGTAAAACTTATCAAGCATTTCAAAAGATGATTGAACGGAATGATATTATGGTGAATTCATTCGATTATATTGTATGTGATGAAGCTCATTACTTTGTAAGTGACAGTTCATTCAATACGAAGACAGAGTTAGCATTTAACTTCTTAAATCAAAATAAGAAAGCTATAAAAATCTTTATGACTGCAACATCTGAAGGACTTGGTTATCTACCTTGGAACAATAAATTAGAAGTATTAAATGAAGCTAACTACTATAACAACAATGTTAAAGATATGTATCGCTACGAACAAAATGAAACGGTTTTAGCAGTAATCGATAAGGAAGTTGAAAAAGGTAATAAAGTTCTTATATTTCATAATTCCATAGATTCAATGTCGGATTTCAATTTAAGTAATAGCAAAACTCTTTATTCAGGTAACCGGGAAAATTCTTTGGAGTTCAAACAGATTGCTGAAACTCAGAAATTTGAATGTACTGTTTTAAATACTACAAAGCTTATGACTGAAGCAACAGAAATTAAAGATGATTCAGTTGAAACTATTGTGATAAATGGGATTAGTGAAATTGATACTTTCGTTCAATCTACAGCAAGAGTTAGAAATCATAAAGTAAATGTTTTTTATAAACGTATTTCAAAAAAATCTATTCAGACTAAGCTTCGTTATCTTGATAAACAGCTTGATTACTATGACAAATTTACAGAACTCGGTGAAACCGAATTCGTTAAAGAATATGGGTTAGATATAATTAATAAGTCAATGAAAGCATTCTATCTTGATACTGTTGTTGATCCGATTAGTCACCAAAATTATACTTGTTTACGAGTTCATCAAACTGGATTAGCTTATCTTCAGTATCAATTTGAAGTATATGAATTTATGAGTCAATTTGGATTTGAATCTTTCTTTGACAAATATTTTCCTAACATCCAATACATCGATTTGGAACAACTTAAAAGAGAAGACTATATTCAGCTAGACATAATTGATAACTACATCGATAAAAAAATCTTCAAGGAACAGCAGCAAGAATTAGTCAAAGTAATCTGCAACAAGTATGGATTGAGGGCAAAGAATGGCTCAAATAAAGCTGGTATGAAAACTATCAATTCATTCTTTGAAGAAAACAACATTGCCTATGTAATTGAAAGTAAACGAGAGGAAAGTAGACAGTCTGAAAATTATAAGAAAACGTATTGGCTTCTTATAAAAGTTTGAGACAAAAAAAGTTACCTTTCTTATTTAAATTGAAACATAACTAATTTTGTCTCAAGTCAGTAAGGAGGAGAAATCTGTCTTATTTTTGGCTCTATTAAAGAATAAAGTTGATGTTCTTATGCAACTAAATGGCAGTTTAGTTGAACAAGAAAAATGAAGTAATAGGTTATTTTTGGTAAAATATTTAATAACGTTTTTACAAGTGAGGGGAAAGAAATGTTAATACATAAGGTCGACGAAGATGTGTCGTTAAGAATGTTGAATATTAATGATGCTGAAGAATTTTATAATTTAACGATCAGTTCGAAGGCTTATTTAAAAGAATGGCTTGGTTGGTTAGATTTCATTGAAAGTGTAGAAGATACTGTTCAAAATATTAATGCAAGGTTAAAATCATTTGTTGATAATGGTGGAATACCAAGGTCATTCGCTATTATTTATAAAGGAGAAATAGCAGGTACAATCGGTTTTACCGACATTAATAAGTCAAATAAAATTGGAACGATTGGCTATTGGTTAGGGGAACACTTCCAAGGTAAAGGAATTATGTCAAAGGCATTTAAATCTTTAATTGATTATGGATTTAAAGACCTTGGACTGAATAAAATTGAAGTTAGTGTCGCTGTTGCGAATAACAAAAGTAGAGCACTTCCTGAAAGATTTGGATTTGTTGAAGAAGGTAAAATCAGGCAAGCAGAGTGGTTGTATGACCATTATGTAGACCATATTATCTACGGTCTATTGGTAAACGAGTGGAATTAACCTATACAACTAACTGATGCATGTGCGGCCGAGCCTAGGTCGTATCATATAACGGGTGGGATTCCCGTCGAGTAAGAACTAGCCATTCGCTCGTAACGAGTCTTGGAGGGCTAAAG
>NZ_JBHVPN010000021.1:0-63858 GCF_042887255.1 Gottfriedia sp. NPDC057948 | reverse complement strand
ACCAAAAAACAGACTAAATGGACAACTAAAACAAAAAATGCCACGAAAAATTCGTGGCATTTACTTGACGAAGTCTTTTTTCAACAGCGTGAAAAATAAGATGACCTCTACAGAGATCATCTTATTTTTGTTGGATAGTTTTTCTTATTATAACGAGTATTTTTAGAACCAATCTTTTTTCTTGAACCACATCACTAAACCTATCACGATGATTAGCATGATCACCCAACAATAATAATAACCATATTTTAATTGAAGCTCAGGGATGTGAACAAAATTCATTCCATATACACCAACGATGAATGTAAGTGGCATGAAAACAATCGAGACCGATGTTAACATTTTCATCGTTTTATTCATTTTGTGTGAGTTTGTTGAAATATAACTTTCTCTGATGTCATTTGCCATTTCCCTGTTATCTGCAATGTCATCTAATAGTTTTAATAAATGATCGTAGACGATTCGCAATTTCTTTGTCGTTTCTTTGTCAATTTCAACGTGGGTTGAATTTAATATACGATAAATTAAATCTTTTGTTGGTTTAACTGTTTTTCTTACTTTTGATAATTTGCTTAATTGTGTTTTAATTCCATCGATCATGCTTAAATCGGAATTTGTTCCTAATTCATCAATCTCTTCGATGTCATCTTCAATTTTTTGGACGATTGGAAAGAATTTATCAACAATTTCATCAGAAATGTGATACAGGATTCGTTCTGGTTTTATTCCTTTTGTACTCTTTAATCCTTTTAGTTTATTCCACACAATTTGTATCGCATTTGACTCCTCCCAGCAAAATGAAACGATGTACTTGTGGGACAAAAAGAGATCGATTTCAGCTTGTTCCATGTTCTCCTGCAATGATTGTAGAATGATAAAACGATAGCCATCGTAATAATCCATTTTCGGTCTTTCTTTATAACTTACACAATGCTTAATTGCTATTTCATC
This sequence comes from Gottfriedia sp. NPDC057948, assembly GCF_042887255.1. Lineage (NCBI taxonomy): Bacteria > Bacillati > Bacillota > Bacilli > Caryophanales > Bacillaceae > Gottfriedia > Gottfriedia sp. NPDC057948. The sequence goes on along the minus strand of NZ_JBHVPN010000021.1, from coordinate 62,907 downwards.
GAATTGGAATTGAGTTTGCAATAAGTCAATTTCTTCTTTTTCAGGTTTTCCAAAATCGACCCAAACCCAATCAATTTGTTCGGAATTTAATTCTTCAATTGATACATCAAACGCATGGGTTCCGTCCTTGTATACAGCCATCGTTTTGATCATTTCGGCACCCCTTTTTCTCTTTAATTTTCTCCAAAATCAGTTTAACACAATATTCTCCATTAGTTTTTAAAAAAATTATGAGAAAGTATTAACGATTAACAAAAGATTGTTTAGTTTAAAATTGTAAAATTAGATTAGAATTGAATAAGGTAGAGAAATAATGGCTGCTTTTCTTTCCTTAGTGGCGGAAAATAGTGAAAAGTGATAAAAAGATATTTTACGATCAAAAGGATCATTAACTTTGACATTTAGAAGTTTCTTTTGCAATTGGAGTTCGGAATTTAAATTAAGTAAAAAATAAATTTAAGAAAACTTTGACTTTTTAGTAGTCGATGGATATAATAAATAACAATTAAAGCACACAAATGAATTCAATGACGAGAAAAGTAATTTTCGTTACTGTTCTACAGAGAGCCGGGGAAGCTGAAATCCGGTGAATAGTACTTAAATGAAGATCCTCTCCGAGAAGTCAAACTGAAAACATAAGTAGGTTTGAACGGGTGTCTACCGTTAAAAGGAATGCGTATGATTGTACGTGACTGAGTGCTATTGAAGAGCGGAATGTTTTCAATAGAATTAGGGTGGTATCGCGGTTAAACCCGTCCCTTATTATAGGGGCGGGTTTTTGTGTGCTTAAAAAAAAGAAGAGAGGCGATATCAAATGAAAAAAGAAAACATAAAAGAATCTGTTCAAAATCGTGAAAAAAGGATTAGTGAACTTTGGTCTAAAGAAAATACTTTTATTAAATCAGTTGAACAAAGAGAACATAATCAATCTTTTGTTTTTTATGAAGGTCCCCCAACTGCAAATGGACTACCACACGTTGGTCACGCATTAGGTCGTACGATAAAAGATGTGGTAGCTAGATATAAAACTATGGCTGGTTTCCAAGTTGTTCGTAAAGCTGGATGGGATACGCATGGTTTACCAGTTGAACTCGGTGTTGAAAAGATGTTAGGCATTTCAGGTAAGGCAGAAATTGAACGTTATGGTGTAAAAGCTTTTCTTGATAAATGTAAAGAAAGTGTTTTTACTTACGAGAAACAATGGCGAGACTTTACTGAGCAGTTAGGTTATTGGGTGGATATGGATGATCCTTATGTAACACTGGACAATTCTTATATCGAAAGTGTATGGAATATCCTCGGGACAATTCATGAAAAAGGTTTACTAGTAAAAGGTCATCGTGTTTCACCTTATTGCCCTAGCTGTCAAACATCACTAAGCTCACATGAGGTAGCGCAAGGATATAAGGACGTTAAGGATTTATCTGCAACCGTTAAGTTTAAATTGCAAGATGAAGAAAATGTCTATTTGCTTGGATGGACGACAACTCCGTGGACACTTCCAGCTAATGTAGCCTTAGCTGTAAATCCAACAATGGAATATGTTCGTGCTAAAAAAGGTGAGGAAGTATATATTCTTGCTAAGGCATTAGTAGATAAAGTGCTAAAAGCTGATTACGTCATTTTATCTGAATTTCTTGGGACAGATCTAATCGGTATTAGTTATTTACCACCATTTAATTTTGTAAAGGTTGAAGTTGGTCATAAAGTTGTGAAAGCAGATTTTGTAACTGAAAGTAGTGGTACTGGAATTGTTCATATCGCACCTGCATACGGTGAAGATGACTACAAGGTTGTACAAGAAAATGGGTTATCTTTTGTAAATGTAGTGAATGAAAAGGGCCAATATACTGATGAAGTACCTAATTTTCAAGGTCGTTTTGTTAAAGAGTGTGATGTAGATATAGTGAGGTATTTAGCCGAAAACGAATTATTATTTAGTAAAGAAAAATATGAGCACAGCTATCCGCATTGTTGGCGTTGTGATTCACCTTTACTCTATTATGCGAATGAAAGTTGGTTTATTAAAACGACCGCTTTAAAGGATGAGTTTATTAAAAATAATGAAGAAGTTACATGGCATCCAGATCATATAAAATACGGTCGATTCGGTAATTTTTTAGAACAAATGGTAGATTGGAATATTAGCCGAAAAAGATATTGGGGCACCCCATTAAATGTTTGGGAATGTGTTTCATGTAATCATCAATTAGCACCAAAAAGTATAAATGAATTATGTAACCATTCGGTTGAAGAAATTGACAATTCAATTGAACTGCACAAACCTTTTGTAGATGAAGTGACTCTTAACTGTCCAAATTGTAAAGGGAATATGAAAAGAACACCTGAAGTAATTGATGTCTGGTTCGATAGCGGTTCGATGCCATTTGCCCAATATCATTATCCTTTTGAAAATAAGGAGAAATTTGCAAAACAATTCCCAGCAGATGTTGTCATTGAAGGGATTGATCAAACGAGAGGCTGGTTCTATAGTTTACTTGCAGTATCTACTTTATTTACCGGGAAGGTACCGTATAAACGAGTATTATCTCTAGGCCATGTTTTAGATGAAAATGGACAAAAAATGTCTAAAAGTAAAGGGAATGCACTAGATCCAGTAGAATTAATTCAAAAATATGGTGCTGATTCATTAAGATGGGCTTTATTGGTAGACAGTGCGCCTTGGAATCCGAAGCGTTTTTCTGAAAGAGTCGTTCAAGAGGCGAAATCGAAACTCATCGATACAATCGACAATGTTCATAGTTTTTACAGTTTATATGCAAATTTAGATGGATTTAATATAACAGAACAATATGAGTATCAATCAAGTACGTTGGATAAATGGATCATTTCACGTTTGCATAGCACAGTCAAAAATGTAACTAAGAATTTAGAGGATTATCAATTTACAAATGCTGCAAGAGACATCGCTAAATTAGTAGATGAAGTAAGCAATTGGTATGTAAGAAGATCAAGAGAACGATTTTGGTCTAATGGAATGAATAAAGAGAAGGCAGCGGCTTACTATACACTGTTTGATGTATTAACAAAAGTAAGTCAATTAGTAGCACCGTTTACACCCTTCTTAGCGGAAGATGTTTATTATAATTTAACAAAACAAAGCGTCCATTTATCTGATTTTCCAGTTTGCGATGAAACATTAATTGACGTTCAGCTTGAAAAGGAAATGGATGCAGTTCTAAAAGTTGTAGAACTTGGAAGAAGCATCCGAAATGCAAATTCATTAAAGATTAAACAGCCACTAGCTAGTTTAACTTTAGTTAGTAACAATGTGGAGTTTGATTGGGATTTATATAAAGAAATTGTTTTAGATGAGTTAAACGTAAAAAAATTCCAACAAGTAAACAACGAAAATGAGTTTTCAATCTTAAAATTGAAATTAGATTTTAAAAAATCAGGAGCAAAATTTGGAAAGCTTTCAAATTTAGTCAATCAATCACTTCAAACATTAACAAATGAAGAAGCAAAAAGAGTAATTGAGAGCGGGTACGCTAATGTATTAATTGAAACAGGAGAAACTGTTAAAGTCGACACAGAAGATATTTTAGTTGAAAAAAGCGCAAGAGAAGGTTTTGCATCAGCGACGAATGGCGAATATACAGTGACCCTCGACACATTACTAACAGAAGATCTTATCCAAGAAGGTACTGTAAGAGAATTAATCAGGTCTATTCAAGAATACCGAAAAGAATTAGATCTACCAATTAATATGCGCGTAGACATTGAAATAACAGCTAATCCAGAGTTTATTGAAATCATAGAAAAGTTTAAAGGAATGCTTGAGGAAAACTTATTAATGAGTAAACTAGTTGTGAAAAATCAAGTGAATGGAAAAGAAATTAAAGTTGGTAATTATCAGTCCCAAATAGAATTAGTTGCTTCTAATTAATTGAATAGTTAAAGTGAAATGACAGACTAAGTATAATATTTTAGTCTGTCATTTTTCTTCTTAAATGACGTGGGCAAGGGCTCTTATTTTTTAAATTCAATAGTTTAAAGGTTTATTAAAATAGCTGTTGAATTAATTAATTAGTGCTGGATGATTTAAGGAGGATTAGATGATTTCTAAAAAGAGCATTTATGTATATTTGATTTACGCAGTTTCTTTTGCTATATCGTATTTTTTAGTTAAAGTATTCTTATTTGATGGCGAAATTAACTCAGCATTTGCCGGTTCTATTGGCGGTGGATTTATTGGATTTTTAATATCAATTATTTTCGCTAAACCGTTTGAAAAAAGATAATTTTAAAAACGGTTATCAATTACTCTATACTTAAGTTGAACTATTAATAAAGGATGATCATTATTTAATCGATCATCCTCTACTCTACATTAAGTTAATCCAATTAAAAGATAAATGCTAGTTCCCCAAATAAACAAGGCGGAGAATTTGTTGAATATGTTCATTAAACCTCCTGTACTGTCTACCTTCTTCATGACTGAGCCTGCGACCGTTAAACCAATAAACCAAATCCAAGATACTGTAATACATGCAATCGTAAAGAAAACTTGTTCCTTTCCGACATATTTTAATGCACTTGTTCCAATTACACCGACTGTATCTAAGATTGCATGAGGGTTTAATAAGGAAACTGATAAAGCAAAAATGATCTGCTGTCGGCTAGGTAATGCACTGTTTGATTCATTTGCTGCAGGTTTAGATCTCCAAATAACATACCCCATGTATATTAAAAACAAAATACCAGCAATCATCAGGCTAATTCTTAGCCATTCAAATTGTAGAACGATAGTGGAAAGTCCGAAAACAGCTAATAGAATTAAAAAAGTATCGCACACAGCAGCAGTAAAAGTCGCAGGAAGCGCTCGAATTAGTTTTGGCTGTGTGGCACCTTGTGAAAATACAAATACATTCTGTACCCCTAAAGGTAAAATAAGTCCGAATGCTAAGACTAGACCATGAATAATAGCTTCCATCAAATCAACTCCCTTTCAATTACTATCGTACTATGATAAAACTAAAAGAAAAACAACCAATTGGATGGTTTTATATCCACCCAATTTAGGGGGAGTTAGATGAAATGGAAACCAAATCGTGATTCTCATTTGACTGTTCAAGAGCAAATTGTAGATTGGATAAAATCTCGAATTGAACGAGGTGATTGGTCTGTTGGCACAAAGATTCCAACACAGCGTCAACTAGCAACGCAATTTAATGTGAATCGTAGTACCGTACAACTTGCACTTGATGAATTAAGGGCAGATGGTTTAATCGAAACAAAAATGGGTTCAGGGGTATATGTGGCTAACAATTCTTGGAATGTACTTTTGAGCAAATATCAACCAAATTGGCAGAGACATATTGAATCAAGTATTCATAAACCAAATTACCATACGATTCAGCTCATAAATGAATTTGAGCAAATGGATCATATCATACGTCTTGGAACAGGTGAATTATCACCTGAATTATTACCAACTAAACAAATAGAAGATTCGTTAAGAAAGATTTCACTTGATTCCAAATCAATTGGCTATTCATCTCCACAAGGAAGTGAAAAGCTCCGAGGAATTTTAAGTAATTATTTAAAAAAACGCGGTATTGAATCAGCACCAGAGAACATTTTAATTGTTTCGGGTGCACTTCAAGCACTTCAATTAATTGCAGTTGGATTATTGGAAGAGGGGTCCATTTTATTTCAAGAACAATGTTCGTATTTAAATTCAGTTCATCCCTTTCAATCGAATGGTATGCGAATGATTTCAGTCTCAAGAGAACATCAATTAAAAGATAATTTACGGGCACATAAAGGGAAGAGGCAATCTTTATTTTACTGTGTTCCAACTTTAAACAATCCAACAGGCTATAATTGGTCGTTGGAAGAAAAGCAAAATCTATTTGATACATGCAAAGAGCTACAAATTCCGATTATTGAAGATGATGTGTATCACGAATTGCTTTTTGAATCATCTTCTCCTGCTATAAAATCGTTTGATAATTCAGGACAAGTTCTTTATATAGGGAGTGTATCCAAAACACTAAGTCCAGGATTAAGAATTGGTTGGGTTGTTGCACCTTCACCCGTAATTGAACGATTAGCTGATATTAAAATGCAAACAGATTATGGTTCAAGTGCCTTTTCACAAGAAATCGTATCATACTGGATCGAAAAAGGTCTATACGAAAAGCATCTAGTTAACCTTCGTGAACAATTGCAAAGAAGAGCTAAATACGTAGAAGAAATTTTAGAAAAGGACTTTAAAAAAATAGCTTCATGGAAAAAGTCTGAAGGTGGTTTCTACATATGGCTCAGGTTTCATAATCCAATTGTAAATAAAACTTTATTTTTAAAATTACTTAAAGAAAATATATTGATTAATCCAGGTTATATATACGAACCAAGAGATTTACATCATATTCGTCTTTCTTATGCCTACGCGTCATTTGAAGAATTAAAACAGGGATTAAATATTTTACTAAAAATAAGCCAACATTGATTTCACTTAGAACCTTATTTGTCCCTTTTAATGAAGATTTTGCAAGTAAAAAAGAGCACCGAGATTTCGATGCTCTTTTTTAGGTTATATATTGTTCTACATCATAGTAAATTAAAATTTAATTTCTGTCTGCAAAAGTACACAGTTTGCTAGAAACCTCACTGGATACTTGCCTGAATCTTTAAGCTTTCAAACCCTCGAAATGCAACATTTTTACGGCGAGTTGGCTCCTCTATTAGAACTGGATTCACTAAATGTCTAATCAGTTTTTCGATTGCAATTTGTCCTTCTAATCTAGCAAGTGGGGCACCTAAGCAGAAATGCGGGCCGGATGAAAAGGATAAATGTTTTATATTTTTTCGAGTGATATCAAATGTTTCAGGATTAGTTGTGACTGTTGGATCGTAATTGGCTCCACCTAATGAAACCATAAAGTAATCGCCTTTTTTAATCGAATTTCCAGCGAACTCAAAGTCTTCTCTAGCCCACCTAGAAGTAAAAATAACGGGTGATTCGTATCTTAATATTTCTTCAATAGCTGAAGGAATTAACGTTAAATCATTTTTTAATAGCTCAAATTGCTCAGGATGTTTTAATAATAAATAATATCCATTCGTGATTAAATTAACAGTAGTTTCATGACCCGCTATTAATAAAAGAAGACAACTTGCGATCATTTCATCTTCACTTAATTTATCACCAGATTCCTCCGCTACGATTAAATTACTAATTAAATCCTCTTTAGGTTCAATTCTTCTTTTAGATATAAGATTTCTGAAATAATTAGAAGCATCAAGAATATCCTTTGATACTAACTCTAAATCCTCCATAGTCGTATTAAAATCAATAAATTTAATAAATGCATCAGACCAATTGCGAAATAAATTTCGATCTTCTTTCGGAACACCTAATAGATCAGTTATGACAAATACAGGTAGTAAATATGAAAAATCACGGATTAGTTCGTGGGTAAATTTTCCCTTCATATTTGCTATTAAATAATCAGCAATTTCATTTACCGAAGTTCGTAAATTTTCAACCATTCTTGGAGAAAAGGCTTTGTTCACGAGATTCCTCAATCTTGTATGATCAGGAGCATCTCGAAATAACATCATTTTTCGATTTATTGCAATTGCAGGCATAACACTTTCAGGTATTTGCTCAGGTGGAGTGACTTTGGTTGCTTCTTTTATAAAACGGGGGTCTTTTAGTATGAATTCGGCTTCTCTATAGCCTGTTACTAGCCATCCAGTTCTCTGAAATAGCTCGGTATAAAGCATAGGACTTATTTGTCGAGCGTTACTAAAATACGAATATGGGTCTTTGTAAAATTGCTGTGGATTCACTTTTAATTGATTGTTCATACAACTGTTCTCCCTTATGAATGAAATGAGTCTATTTATTTCTATTTCTGTGAAAATGGATTATTCCCAAATTTTGGATAACTCAAAAAAAGAATACTTTTGTACAGAATGATTTTCATGAGGAAATAGTTATAAATGAAAAAGAAATAAATCAAATAAAAATTAAGAAAATTAAATCATTATATATGGTAAAATAAGGTACTTCAAGTAAACAAACTGAGTTTATGAGATTATTCAACGTATTAGAAGGGGGTAACATGATGGATTTTCCAGTTTTAGAAACAGAAAGATTATCTTTAGTACAAATTACACAAAAAAATGTTGATGAGATTTTTTCCATCTTTTCAAATGAAGAGGTAATTAAATACTATGGTATAGACCCCTTTACTGAAAAAGATCAAGCGGTTAAAATGATCGATTCCTTTCAAACTAGATTTGAAAATCAACTAGGAATGCGGTGGGGAATAGTTGAAAAAGAATCAAAAAAATTAATCGGGACAATTGGTTTAAATAATTTAGTCTTACACGCTAGAAAAACTGAAATTGGATATGATTTATTACCTGAATATTGGAGAAAAGGATTTATGTCAGAAGCGATTAAGGAAATCTCATCTTATTGCTTTAATAAACTAGGAATCTATCGAATTGGAGCTAATATTTTTCCAGATAATACAGCCTCATCTACTTTAGTTGAGAAGTTAGGGTTTCAAAAAGAAGGATTACTGAGAGGTTATTTAGTTCAAGGGAATCAGTCTCATGATTTAAACGTATTTTCTCTCATTAAACCTGATTGGCAAAAATAAAAAAACAATATTAAACTGAAATACCAATAAAATAGTAAAATTGTCTAATTAAGGAAAAGGAGAAATGGAATGATTAAAGCTGTAATATTTGATTTTGATGGTCTAATTGTCGATACTGAGTCTGTATGGTTCGAAGCATATAAGGAAGTACTACAACGGTATGAAGTGGAATTAACTCTTCAAAAGTTTTCAGAAGTTGTCGGAACAAGTGATGAAATTTTATTCGATTTTATTAATTCAAATTTAAAAGAGCCAATAGAAAAAGAGCTGATCGAACAAATGGCTAAAGGGTTAGTTGATGAGAAGCTACTCGAGCCGGCACTAAGAGAAAACGTAGAGGACTATTTAATCTCAGCAAAAAATGCTGGATTACAAATAGCTTTGGCTTCTAGCTCCTCAAGAGAGTGGGTAGAAAGCTTCTTAAAAAAATTAAATATTTATGAATACTTTTCAGTAATAAAGACGAAAGATGATGTAAAGAAAGTTAAACCAGATCCGGAGCTATATTTAAAAGCAATTGAGGAGATTGGAGTTCAAGCATCAGAGGCTGTCGCATTTGAAGATTCGTTGAATGGACTAATTGCAGCAACGAAAGCAGGGTTACACTGTGTAATTGTTCCGAATCAAGTTACATCACATTTAAAGTTTGAGAACCACAGTTTAAGAATATCATCGATGGCAGAAAAATCTTTAGAAGAGGTTATTAAGCATATAACAAACAAATAAATAGATAAAAAACCATTCCCAAAAAATTGGAATGGTTCTTTTGTTAAATAGAATTCACTTCTTTTACTTCACTTGCTTCATCTTTCTTTATTAAAATTTCCTTTTTCAGACCCCAACAAATTAGAAATGTTAAAATGGCAAGCACGAAAGATACCCAATATAAATCCTGGAATGCATGACTAAAGACTGTTTTTACTTTTTCAAGTAGGTTTTGATCAAGATTAGAGGGAATCATACCATTTTGTACATTTTTTAATTGTAGCAATTGATCCACAGTAAGACTACCAGCTAGTGATTTCATCCCTGATGTAATTTTAGAGGCTAATAGAGAACCAAATAAACTAAAGCCAATCGTCATACCAATGGATTGAAATAACATAACGGCAGATTGTGCAATCCCTACATTTTCCTTTTCAACTGATTCTTGAACAATTAATGCATTGTTAAATAATGCACCGAATCCAAGTCCAAGAATAATGAAATAAATAACGAAAGTAATAATTGAAGTGTGAGCTGTAATACCTGTAAGTAAATAGAAACCGATCATTGGTATAATAAATGAAACACCGTAAATATTTCGATACGAGAATTTATTCATTACTCGACCAGCAACTACACTTGCACCCATCGCACCAACCATAATTGGTAAATTTAAATAGCCAGATTCAGTAGGTGTTAAACCGAGTACATTTTGCGAGAAGAATGGGAAGGATGAAAGTGACCCCATGATCGCAAGAACAAATACAAATACAAGAGCTGAAATGACAACAAAGTTTCTATTTTTAAATAAGTGCAATGGGATAATTGGTTCTTTTGCTTTTGACTCTACAAATATAAATAATCCAAGTAAAATAGTTCCTAAAATAAGTAAACCGATCATTTTAGGATCACTCCATGCATATCCTTCTGTTTGATGAAGTACAGGAGTAAGTAGATAACTGATTAACGTGGTAACTAGTAAAATCCCACCAAACCAGTCGATATTGATTTTTTTGTCTACTTTCGATTCGTTTAATCCTAAAGCTAATAAAATTGCAGCTAAAACTCCTACTGGAATATTTACTAAGAAGATCCAGTGCCATGATATATGCTGTACAAAATATCCTCCAATGAGCGGTCCAAGTAGTTGAGGTATAAACATGACAGCTCCGAAAATACCTTGTAGCTTTGCACGTTGTTCAACTGGGAAACTGTCTCCGAAAATGACCATCGCAAGTGGCATTAACCCACCGGCACCAATCCCTTGAATTCCACGACCAATTAAAAGGACTTCCATAGAATGAGCCGTACCACTAATAATTGAGCCAGCCATAAATAAACCCATACTAAATAAATATATTTTTTTTCGACCATATAAATCCGCAAGTTTGCCGAGTATTGCCATAAAGGAGGTCATTGAAAGCATGTAAACTCCACCAACCCAACCGTAAAGCGCTAACCCTCCTAAATCCCTAATAATTGTTGGCATAGCTGTTGAAACGACTGTCTCATCAAGCTCTGAGAAGATGACTCCAATCATTAGTCCTATTAAAATAAGAGTCTTGTTATTTTCTTTCATCCTTTTCCTCCTTATGACCTTTCAATATTATTCAATTGATTCATTGAATACTTAAAAAAGAAGAACTTGTAATAGTTTAAAACTTATGGGAATGAAGCTTTTTTAGAAAAATCCAAGCATAGTGATTTTATCTTTGATTTACATTTACGTGTCATCGTTTTAAATCTTTTTGATTCTTTATACCTAAATTTAAAGAGGAAATTCAAATTTCAAGTAAAAATGTCAATTCTATCATTTTCTTCTACATTTATTTATTCTTTACTTCGTTTAAAAATCCTTTAGGTAGTAACTCTTATCTTTGTGGTTGTTTGAAATATATAAATAATAGTGAAGGCTGAGTTTTATTATTCAACATAATGGCAGTTAAATTGAATAAGGAATGATATAATTATTTTCAAAATAACCATAAAGGATGCTAGAAAAATGAAGTTTGAATATAAATTAAGGGGTTCAGGTTGGGCAAATTTTAAGATAGAGATTAATAATAAAAGTTTCAGTTTCGGTCCAGGGTATTTGACAGATGCGTTAGGTGGTATTTTAAATGCAATAAAAGAAATACATCCTTTATTTGATCCAGTTGGCGATTTTAAAGAAAATGGTTCATATTATATGTGGGATGCCGAGCCTGATATTTTAGAATGGAACTTAAAATATTTAGATAACGAAAATATACTTATTAATCTTATTTACTGTGACGATGATGAAGATGAAACAGTAGTATTAAATGAAGAATGTCCTTATGATGTTTTCTTAAAAGAAGTTTTAAAAGAAGTTGAAATGATTCTCATGGAGTACGGAATTGTTGGATATAAAGAAATGTGGCATGCACACGAATTTCCATTAAGTACATTTTTAGAGTTAAAATTTTACTTGGAAAATAAGCAACGCTTTCCATTAGCGACAAATAAAGTAGGAAATAAACAAGGAAAAAATAGTGATTTGAAATTTGAAATAGATTATATCAATAAATTAAACTAGTTCATTTAACGCATGCTTAGGTGAAAATCATATACTGCTTAATTGCAGTTTTTTTATTTTCAGTAAATGTAAGGATCGTTTAATAAATAAAGGATTTTATAATCTTAAATGGAATTATTAAAATTAATTACGTCTTGCTGGAAAAAAATTGAAATATCTCTAACACACTTTTGTTACAGTAGTGGGCAAGTTGTTTGGATGCACAAGACTGATTTCACCACTTGAAAAAGTGTTTAAGGATGTCGCTTTTGAACAAGCAATTTTAATGTATTATGTTGAAAAGGAGTATGCAAAATGGATAATTTTAGTTTACTCAATACGTTACTACAATTGATCATTCTAATTGTAGTAGTATATATCGTGATTATTATTATTAAAAAAGTAAGATTATTTGCAGCAAATAATTTGTATATTTCAAATAAAAAAATAGAAGAATTAGAGCAAAGAATAAGTAATTTAGAGAAGAAATAAGGATACTCTCTTAATCAATATAGCAAGAGTTAGTTATACAATAATCAACTTTAAATCAGCCATATTACTCAGCTATTTTATTTTTTTTCATGGAAATTTGATAATTCATAACTAAATTGTTAAAATTAGGATATTACATTGTGTGCAAGCCACACTGGGAGGTTACAAAAATGGAACATGGTAAAGTAAAATGGTTTAATGCAGAAAAAGGATTTGGATTTATTGAGCGTGAAAATGGTGATGATGTATTCGTACATTTCTCAGCAATTCAAACTGATGGATTTAAATCATTAGATGAAGGTCAAGCCGTTACGTTCGAAGTAGAACAAGGTCAACGCGGACCACAAGCAACTAATGTTAAAAAGGCTTAATTGAAAAAAAGAGTCGGAATCTATAAAGTAGAATCCGACTCTTTTTATGTCTTTTAAATTTAAAAAGCCTTATTCCATAAAGAATAAGGGGAATATCTTAGTAAAGAAAATGGTTTAAAGTATTATAGACCATATAAAATGAAGTTACTAATAATTATCGAATATAATTAGTCATTTGAATTATTATTAGTTGTTTTGGAATTGGCCTTATTTTTAGTTCCTTTGCTAACATAGGGCTTCGCGTTCTTTGCTTTTTTTGCACTAGCTTGCCACCTATTCCAACCCTTCTTATCTGTACCTCTACCTGTACCGCCTTTAGCTTTAGCTTTACTCATATAAACACCTCATACCTATTATACACTAATTACTTTACAGTTTTTCAGTAATTTCTAATTAACTTGTGAGTTAAACATGAATAGAGTGATAAATATATTCAATAAGAAGACATTTATATGTCTTTATTGTAATTGAACGAAAGCATACATTTGACCTATAAAATGATTATAGTCTATCTATGATAGAGGGAGAATAGGGTGTCTGTAAATCTTATATTTTTTAGTTTGATAGTTTTTAAGTAGGATGCTTTAGTTGAATCAATACGATCGGCTATATAAAGTCATTTTTTTAGAGATAAATGACAGATTAGCTGTATAAGGATAATCTGAAAATTATTGTAAAAAAGGACCAAATTCCCCAAATACAAAAACTTATCTAGTTGATACAATTAAAAAAACATTAAAAAAATGGAGGATAAGGTTTCAACATGAAAACTACGAAAAAAGTATTTGTCAGAAATTTAATAGTCATTTCTTCAATGATTATTATTATTGGATTGGGAATTTTGATTTATTTTAAATCGAATTCATCATATCCATATCAAAAACTAATGAAACTAAAGTAGAAAAAATAAACTCATCTCTTATAATTGTAAGATCAGATTTAAATCAGCTAGAAAAAATCTTAGTAAATAAAAATGATAAAAATAAAGTAAGTGAATTGGAAAAAAAATCGATGGAGGATATCGGGAAATTAGATGAAGTATTAGAGAATTTTAAATTTAAAAAAACGCCTGATAAGGGTCTTTTATTATGGATTATTTGTGCAACTTCATCTAAAGATGCCTACTTAATGGATTTGATGAGTTATAGTAGCGGTGATACTAAGGGAAATGAAGAATTCTCTAAAAGTACAATCGAACATCTAAATGATAGCCTTAATGAAATGAAAAATAAACATGAAGAAGCCTATAGATACTTCAAGCGAAATGATTATTTAGACGGGTTTTACAATCAATAATAAATTAATTAAAAATATAAATAAATTTCAATTAAGCTATTTTAATTTCGATAAAATATCCATAGTTAGTTCACAGCATGAAAATGGAAATGATCCTAGGAGGGGTAAAATGTTTGAAGGCGAAGATTTTATTTTTACGTTCGGTCCAATTTTCATTGGTATATCTTTTGTAGTTGTTATATCCATTTTATTATTCTCAATTATAAAAGGAGTTACGCAATGGAACAAAAATAACAATTCACCAAAATTAAATGTAAAAGCCAAAGCAATAACTAAAAGAACTAAAGTAAGTGGTGGAAGGGAACATTCGTCATATAGTAATTATTTTGTAACGTTCGAAGTAGAAAGTGGAGATCGGTTAGAATTTGAGGTAAAGGATACAGAATACGGAATGATTGTTGAAGGCGATAATGGAGAGCTTTCATTTCAAGGAACAAGATATCAAGGATTTATTAGAAGTAAATAAGTTCAAAGTGCTTCATAAATTTAAGCTGGTCTCATTAATAACTTATTTTATAGAACCTATTGAACTTACGCTACATTAGTTGAACAAAAATAGCAGCCATAGGCTGCTATTTTATTAAATTAATATTTACTTCTTTTACAAATTATTTAACTAGCTGATTATCAAGATATTTAAATCATAATTAAAGGTGTTCATAGAATTTCCCTAATTAATAAAGTAAATCAGGGGTTTAAGGGATTAGCACCTAATATATATGGTTTTAATTTATAGAATAAACCTGCAATAATATACTATATAGCTTTTAAATTTAAAATGTAAGATGAAATGAGAATAACTTGAAAGGAGTTACCTCATGAATTTTACATCTTTTGTATTATATTGTTTTATTGTTACTTTTACACCAGGTCCTACTAATATCGTAATATTATCGACAGTGCATAATAATGGGACAAAGAAGGCATTGGAATATGCGTATGGTGCAACGCTTGCTTTTGGTATATTGCTATTAATTTCTGCAATGTTAAACACTTTGCTGATAGGGGTTATTCCCAAAATTTTACATCTTATGCAGGTTATAGGAAGTGTTTATATGATCTATCTTGCTGTTCAGATTTATAAAATGGATTCATCCAATTCATCCAAAAAGCAAACAGGTACCTTTAAGTCAGGCTTTCTTATGCAGTTTTTAAATCCAAAGGTAGTACTGTTTACAATGACAGTTATTCCTAGCTATATATTACCCTATTATGTCGCAATGCCTGCAGTTACAATTAGTGTTATGGTGATCACAATCATCGGATTCTTAGCATTTATTACATGGGTTCTTTTCGGTTCAATCTTCAAGGTGTTTTTACAGAAACACAAAAAGACTGTTAATATCGTGCTGGCATTATCCTTAGTTTATGCTGCAGTCATGATATGGATGTAAGTAAGCTGTTAAAGAGGTGAGTTCACTGGAGAAATTTATCTATAAAAAATCATCAGGTATTACGGCACTATCAGCAAGTATTACTGATTTTAAGTATAAAAAACACTCTCACAAGGAGTATGCAATAGGTGTTACATTACGTGGTATTCAACAGTATAATCTGGATGGAATTTTACAGTTATCACATCAAAATGGTGTCATGCTTTTTAATCCAGAACAAGCACATGACGGAATGGCACATGATGAGTCTGGCCTTGATTATGTCATGCTATATATTGATCCACAATTGCTATTGGAAGTGAATGAGAACAAGGACTTAGTTCGTTTTTCAAACCCCATAGTGTATGATCGAATTCTTGAACAAAAAATATTAAATCTTTCTAATGCTATTTTAAGTGGTAAGGATGAGGCATTTTGTAGTGAATTATTAGTATCTCTCACAGATCTTCTTATAGGAACTAATCTTTCATCAGCGTATAAGAAAGATAACGCACTAATGCAAAAAGCGAAGAATTTGATTCATACCAATTTGGAAAATGTTCTTAAGCTTGATGAAATATGTAACAAACTTAATTTATCTAAATTCAAGTTTATTAGATTCTTTAAGTCTCATACCGGAATATCACCGTATCAATACTTTCTTAACTGTAAGATCGAACGGGCAAAGCAATTGATCGAAAAAAATAGAGATATTTATTCAGCGGTATCGGAATGTGGCTTTGTAGATTTAACTCATTTAAATAAACATTTCAAGAGCGTATATGGAACAACAGCTTATGAGTATATGTCATATTTAGATTAAGGAGAATTTATGATTGTCCTTGGGGAGTTATTTTAAGTAGGAGTAGTTGTTCTATTAATATTGATGGATTCAGAAAAAGAATTATTAATTAACGAGCTATAAGAAAACAAGAAAAATCCTGTATCTTAGCTTAGATGCAGGATTTTTTAAAAGTTGTTAAATCAACTAACCTACAGCTAATAACACTTTATGCTGGAGATTTCATTGCTTTCTTTACAATCCGTTTGCTTTTAGACATTCTATTTGTTTTAAAGTAAGTAAACAAGAAACTACCTAGTATAACGATTATGCTCCCAAGGCCTTGAATCCATGTCATTTTTTCATTTAATAAGAAAAACGCTAAAATGGCTGTGAAAATTGGATTGAAGTTTAGGAAAATACCTGCTGAAGTTGCGCCAATTTTTTGGACACCAATATTCCAAAAGAGCATACATAAAACTGTTGAAATAATCCCAGTATATAATATTGTAAAAATAAATGAGCCATTCATTTTTACAAGCGTAAAATCTGTCAGATTAAAAGGGAAGATTACAACGAGTCCAAATATCCCTGAGTATAGTGTAGACATCATAGGTGATATATGCGTTGTCGCCCATCTACTACAAACCGAATAGATCCCCCATATGCATACGGCAATGACCATCCATAAATCTCCTAAATTTAATTTCATTGAGAATAGTAGATTCATATCTCCTTTTGAAAGCACAAGAATAACGCCAAAGAACGATATAATCATCGAAAATATTTGTAAAAAGTTCAGTCTTTCTTTTAAAAATAAAGATGAAAATAAAGCAATGGAAATTGTATTTAAGGTCGAAATTAACCCAACATTCGTTGCAGATGTCTTTTCTAATGCCATAAATTGAAAAAGATTAAAAAGAACAACACCTGTTACTCCCATCATGATTAATGGAAGAATAGCTTTACGTGGTGGTAAAATCTTTTTTTCTTTCCACCATACTATTGGTAATAATACGATAATTGCTATTCCCCATCTTAGAGTCGTCAAGGTCATTGGAGAAGCATGACCAACAAGGGATTTTCCAACGACAAAATTTCCTCCCCATAAAAAACTTGTTAATAATAACAACAGTATATATAAGATTGGCATATGTAACCCCCCTAGTTCACTGTTCTTATGTTTTAAAAAAGACTTTACACAGTGATTTCTTACTATTTTTTAAATAGTTTAACATAATTGTGTGTTTTACCGTAGAATATTTTGTATAATGGTATAAATGCGAAATAATTTTAATTAAATATATCGTTTTAAAGAATAAAATTCGTTTTATTTGTTGGATTCAGACTGTTTTCCGAATAATTGAAAGGGAGTAGATATTAGTGGAATATCAAGGAAATAAAGTGTTAGATGAAGTAGATGTTAAAATTTTAGATAAGCTACAAAAGGAAAGCCAAATAAGCAATACAGAACTAGCGCGACATGTAAATTTGTCACCACCTGCTACACATGCGAGAGTCAAACGATTGGAAAATGAAGGATACATCGATCGGCAAGTTGCAATTTTAAATCAAGAAAAGCTAGGATTTGACTTACTTTGTTTTATTTTTATCAATACAAATATCCATCAAGCCGATAAATTAGAAGTATTAGAGAAACAATTAAAATCCATGCCTCAAGTTTTAGAGTGTCACTTATTAACAGGTGAGTATGACTATCTATTAAAAGTTGCGAATAGAGAACGAAAAGAATTAGAGAGCTTTATTCGGAAGTTAAATCAACTCGGAATTACAAGAATTCAAACAAGTTTAGCTTTAAGAGAAATCAAGAATTCTACTGTTTTGCCTTTATGTGAAAAAGAAGAATAATATTTTATAAACCTTAGACCTTTGGTTTACAATACGGAATCATTTAATAAAAAAGGGTAATGTGTGCCTAAGTTGAATAAATGAAAAATGATATTATAGCTAAATCAATCTTTCTTTTAGGAGTATGTATCGTAATTGGAAGTTGGATGATTTCAAATGGAATGGGAAAAAAAACTACAACGAGTCGTCCTGTACAGCATCAACTATTAACAGAGACGGAATTAGTTAATTATTTAGGTTTAAGTAAAGAAGAAATTCAAAAACTAACAGAGTT
Source organism: Gottfriedia sp. NPDC057948 (assembly GCF_042887255.1). Taxonomy (NCBI): domain Bacteria; kingdom Bacillati; phylum Bacillota; class Bacilli; order Caryophanales; family Bacillaceae; genus Gottfriedia; species Gottfriedia sp. NPDC057948. The sequence continues at coordinate 44,565 of NZ_JBHVPN010000021.1, read as the reverse complement.
AGATGATGAAGAAGGTAGTTATTCAAGTGAACTTCCTCATATAAAAATCGGCTCTCAGTTTTACTATCCTAAATCAGCAATCGATAAATGCTTAATAAATGTGGATTTAATAACGATTCCTTAATTTTTTTAACAATAACATTTGAATAAACGTATTTTTACAAAAGAAGAAGTTATGAGTGATTAGCGAAGAAATTTTCAATAATTAAATCTTTTTTATATTTAATGACCATACAATAGTAAAATAGAATAAGCTGCATAAATGCGGCTTTCAGACTGTTGACAAACGCTCGCTTTCTTCGTTGCTTCGCCTGTCTGCGGTGCTCATTACCGTCTAGGGTAACTCCACTCCTCACCAGGCTTCGCGCCTCGAAAGACAAACGCTTGCAATCAGTCTGAAAATCAGGTTATTTTTACTTTGTCTACATACTCTAAGTTGCATAAATGCGGCTTTTTCTATTGCATTAAAGTAAAGATATTAATTTAGTTGATTTTTAGCATGAATCCAATGGAAAAAAATAATTTATTTTATACTACAAATATGAGTAAGGGTGTTTTGTCATTTTTTTGCTTTAGTGTATGTACTCCTAATGGGAGATGATCGTAAGCAAAACAAATGAAAGGGTGTTTGGAATGAAAAAAAAGGCATTCGTGACCATTCCATTTTGTATTGTATTGGCGATCTTAATCGCTACATCGTTTGTGCTCACTTCAACGAAACCATCGGCCCCTTACATACTCAAACCTCAACAATTAGCTGAAACGACAAAGCCAGCGGTTGTTCGAATTGTTGATTATGCGATTGTGAAATGGACGATTACATTAGATGATAAACGAGTAATGAGTGTGTTGAAGAAATGGGATTATAAAACTGAACTGGACGGTTTTGGATCAGGCGCTATCATTAATTCGGACGGCTATATTGTGACAAACGCTCATGTTCTCGTTTATTCTCATCAATTGTCCGATCATGATATAGTTTCTGAGGCATTTTCAATTCTTGTGGATGATGTTGCAACGGAAAACAATTGGACGCACAAATACACAGATGCTTACTTGAAACAGTATACTAGTTACGAAATCTTCCAAAAAGGCGTCGACGTGTACTTACCGACTGTAGATGAACCTATTAGCGCAGTCGTCAAAAAGTATCAACAACCTACCGATCATGGAAAAGATGTGGCCCTTTTAAAAATCGATGGCTCCAACTATCCAACGATCCCTCTTGGAAACAGTGATTCCATTCAAGATCAAGACAATATTTGGGTAATTGGCTACCCAGCTGCGGCAGATTCAGAATTGCTATCCATGCATAGTTATGTTATCCCCACGATGAATAAAGGGCAAATCTCAGCGATCTCAAAAACTACATTAGCAGGTAGCCCGGTCCTTCAAATCAACGCAGCATCTACTCATGGGAATAGTGGAGGACCGATCATCAACAACAAGGGACAATTGATTGGCTTACTCACCTTCCGAGGAGATACGGTGAATGATCAAGAAGTACAAGGATTTCATTTTGCTGTACCTGTGAACACATTGAAAAAAGTTGTCTATAAATCGGAAGTACATGACACAAAAAGCCAAACTGATAAATTGTTCAAAGAAGGGTTAACTTTCTACTGGGCCGGCTATTACAAAGATGCACTGTCAAAATTCGAAGCTGTCCAACAAATCTATCCAAACCATCCAGAAGTAAAACGATATATTCATGAATCGAAACAAAAAATGAGTTCAAGCAAAACACTTTGGGCAAATCATAAAACGAGTTTTTTCATTCAAGATATTGTCGCATGTATACTAATCCTCATTCTTCTTCTTTACACGTTCACGTATAACAGCAATCCAAAATCAAATACCACAGCCAATCCACCATCAACCGATAATGAATCCGGTTAAACTTTAGTATGATCCTGCCCAAAACCTGCAAAGTAAACATCATAAATAATGAAAAATTTATTAGAAATAGTGCTTCATAATGAACAAAACGGCTCCATTTTGCTGATCGTAGGTTGCAATTGGAACTAATAAGTGGGATGAAAAATCCTACCCAAGCCAATTGTAGAGCTACAAACAAAAGGAGCCGTATAAATGAAGGATGGTCAATAATTTATTAGTTTAAACATTTCAAAAGTTTTTTTGTTGTTAGATATACCTAGAAATAGTAGTTTTAAAAAATGTCATTTCAAAATATGTATCTTAAATATAAATTCTAGTAAATTTGAATATGGATAAAAAGTAACATAAAAAATTTAAACAACATTTAATATTGAATATTCAGAATTTTTCTTGTATTATTTAATTAACCAACATACCGACTGGTTAGTATCTAACATTTGTTTAAAATGAAGCGAAAGTTTTGAGCAAAAATAGGGGCTTTATAAAATAAATACTAATTTTAGGAGGATTTGAAATGCACGTAAAAGAGTTATTTGATTTAACTGGTAAAGTAGCAATTATAACTGGTGGTGGACGAGGTCTAGGTGAACAAATCGCGAAAGGATTTGCTGAAGCAGGTGCGAATGTAGTACTTTGCTCTCGAAATGTAGAAGCATGCCAGGAAATTAGTGAAGAATTGAAAAGTTTAGGTGTAGAATCTTTTGCATTGAAGTGTGATGTAACAAACAAAGAGGATGTGCAAAGAGTAGTTGACGAAACGAAGGGGAAATTTGGCCGAGTTGATATTTTAGTAAACAATAGTGGTGCTTCTTGGGGCGCACCAGCTGAAGAAATGCCATTAGAGGCATGGAATAAAGTAATGAATGTTAATGTAACCGGTACGTTTTTAATGTCTCAAGCAGTAGGGAAAATCATGTTAGCACAAAAGTCCGGAAAAATTATTAATATTGCTTCGATTGCTGGCTTAGTGGGAACGAATCCAAACGTAATGAATGCTGTTGGTTATAGTGCAAGTAAAGGTGCAGTGATTAGTTTTACAAAAGATTTAGCTGCGAAATGGGGTCCAAGTGGCATTTATGTAAATGCAATAGCTCCTGGATTTTTCCCGACAAAAATGTCTAAAGATGTTATTTCCCACGGAACAGATGAAATATTAGAATCAATACCACTTAAGAAATTTGGAAATGAAGACGAGTTAAAAGGCGCGGCTTTATTTTTAGCAGCGCCAGCTTCGAATTATGTGACTGGGTCTGTTCTAGTTGTTGATGGTGGAACATCGATCGTTTAATGTTTGAAACATCATAATCAAAAAGGAGTTTTGTAAATGGGCAAACTTCATCTTTTGATGAAAAAAGAAGAAATTGATGATCAAAAACTTAACGATGAAAAGATAGTAGTCGTTTTTGATGTATTGCTTGCTACTTCAACAATTACAGCGGCTTTAGCCTTTGGTGCTAAAGAGGTCATACCTGTTATGAATGGACAAGAGGCAGTTCTTTTCACAAATAAAAATTTGGACAAAGAATATCTATTAATTGGGGAATATGAAGGGAATACAATTGAAGGTTTTCTATCTCCTAATCCATTAACATTAAAGAAAATCGTTGCTGATCAGTCAATCGTTTTATCAACAACGAATGGAACTGTGGCGTTAAAAAATTCCCAAAATGCAAAGAGAGTGTACGCGGCATCGATTTTGAATGCAAATGCAGTTGCAAATCACTTAAGACAATCCTACAAAGATGAGTCTGTTATTTTAGTATGTTCGGGGTCGTCAGGACAATTTAATATGGAAGACTTTTATGGAGCAGGTTATTTTATTGATTGCTTAGTAAATGAATCATGTCCTTTTGATTTATCCGATGCAGCTAAGTCTGCCCATTATTTTTACTTAGGTTTGAAAGAAAAATCTAATGAGATTTTAGCGGAATCGAATGTTGGTAAAATGTTATTTCGCTATGGATTTGAAGAGGAATTAAAATTTGTTTCTAGTAAAAGTATTTTTAATGTTGTACCGATATTTGCAGATGGTAAAAGCGTTATTAATGTCAACTTTTCAAAGGAAACTATTTAAATATTGTTCTATTAAACGCTGTAATATGTTAGGCAAACACTAGTTGTGAAAGGGATGATTGAATGGATTTTTTATATTCTCAAAAAATTAAAGAGCTTCAATTAAAATTAACAAAATTTATGGAAACCTATGTTTATCCTAATGAGCGAATATATGAGCAACAGTTAAATGCTCAAGAAACTCGGTGGAGTGATGTACCCCCGATTATGGAAGAATTAAAACATAAAGCAAAACAAGCAGGATTATGGAATTTATTTTTACCTGAAAGTGACCTAGGAGCAGGATTAACGAATTTAGAATACGCTCCATTATGCGAAATTATGGGGCGATCAATGATTGGACCGGAAGTATTTAATTGTAGTGCACCAGATACAGGAAATATGGAAGTTTTAGAAAGATATGGTACGAAAGAGCAAAAGGAAAAATGGTTAGTACCACTTTTAAATGGTGAAATTCGCTCTTGCTTTTCAATGACCGAGCCTGAGGTCGCTTCTTCTGATGCAACAAATATTGAAGCGAGGATCAAAAAAGAAGGTGATTATTATATTATTAATGGTCGAAAATGGTGGTCATCAGGAGCGGGGGATCCTAGATGTAAAATTGCAATATTTATGGGCAAAACGAACCCGGATGCACCTAAGTATGAACAGCAATCTATGATTCTAATCCCATTAAATACACCAGGTGTAAAAATCGAAAGGGTATTACCAGTATTCGGTTATGATCATGCACCACATGGACATGCAGAAATTACGTTTACAAATGTAAAAGTTCCTGAAAGCAATATTTTATGGGGAGAAGGGAAAGGATTTGCGATTGCACAAGGTAGACTTGGTCCAGGTCGCATCCACCATTGTATGAGATTAATTGGTGCTGCCGAACGTGCACTCGAAGAAATGTGTAAGCGTGTTCAAAATCGAGTAACATTTGGTAAGCCAATTGCAAATCAAGGCGTTATTCAAGAGTGGATTGCTAATTCAAGAATTGAAATTGAGCAAGCTAGATTACTAACCTTAAAGGCCGCATATATGATGGACACTGTTGGTAATAAAGAAGCGAAAGCAGAAATTGCAATGATAAAAGTCGTCGCACCTTCAATGGCTTTACGAGTAATTGATCGCGCTATTCAATCCTTTGGAGCTGCAGGTGTATCTGATGATTATACGTTAGCTGCACAATGGGCAAATGCGAGAACGTTAAGATTAGCTGATGGTCCAGATGAAGTACATCGAGCGCAGTTAGCAAGATTAGAATTAAAAAAACATGCTACTGAAAAAAACTTATCTACAATAAAAAGTTAATTCAAAATAAATTACAAGATTAAGAGAGGATCAATATGAGATTAAAAGATAAAGTCGCAGTTATTACAGGCGGAGGTAGTGGGATCGGGCGTGCTACTGCTATCCGCTTCGCAAAAGAGGGAGCAAAAATTGTTATAGCAGACATAAATGAAGTTACTGGCGAAGAAACGCTAAGTGAAATAAATGAACAAAATCAAGAAGCTATTTTCGTAAAAACGAATGTAGCCGAAAGCAAAAGCATTCAAAATTTGATGAAAAGAGCCGTTGAACATTTTGGTAGAATTGATATTTTGTTTAACAATGCTGGAATAGGAAACTCCGAAGTAAGAAGTGTAGACTTAGCAGAAGAGGAATGGGACCAAGTAATCGATATTAATCTAAAAAGTGTATTTTTAGGCATAAAATATGCTATTTCAGAGTTGAAAAAATCAGGCAATGGTGTGATTATCAATACAGCTAGTTTACTAGGTTTAAAAGGAAGGAAATATGTAAGTGCTTACAATGCTTCGAAAGGAGGAGTGGTTTTATTAACGCAAAATGCAGCATTAGAATACGGAAAATATAATATCCGAGTAAATGCCATTGCTCCAGGAATAATTGATACAAATATTATAAAGGAATGGAAAAATGATGAAAGAAAGTGGCCGATTTTATCCCGTGCAAATGCTCTTGGTAGAATAGGGACTCCAGATGAAATCGCATCAGCTGCACTATTTCTAGCATCTGATGAAGCCTCATTCGTAACTGGAGCAACGTTATCAGTTGATGGTGGAGGATTAATATTCTAATCTATTAGATTTGAAAAGTTGTTTAAAACTATATTCATGATCAGAAATGGAGAGTTATGTATGTCAACAAATAAAGTATGGTTAGCTCACTATCCTGAATATATTGCAAAAGAACTATCAATTCCGACAAAATCAATTCCAGAAATGTTTAACGAAGTTGCCGAAAACTACCCTAATCATTCTTGTCTATCATTTTATGGTAAAAAGAATACGTATAAAGAAGTACAATTGGCAGTAAAGAAATTTGCTTCTGCTTTACAAAAAGATGGCATTCAAAAAGGTGACCGAATAGCAATCATGCTTCCAAATTGTCCACAATATGTTATTTCATATTATGGAATTCTAACTGTAGGTGGTATTGTAACCCAAATAAATCCAATGTCTGTTGAAAGGGAACTAAAGGAAGTATTAAATGACTCTGGAACTGAAACGATTGTTGTATTAAATAGTTTGTACCCAAAAGTCAAACCGTTAATTGAAGAAACGAACTTACGGAAACTTATAGTAGTAAATTTAACTGGTACAGCAGAGAATGATGAAGAAGCAATATCATTTGGAAGTTTTTTGCAAAGTGGAAATCAAGAATTGAAACCTGTTTCGATTGATTCTCATGAAGATGTTGCAATTCTTCAATACACAGGTGGTACTACTGGACGTTCTAAAGGAGTAATGCTAACCCACCGAAATCTATACGCAAATATAATGCAGCAAAGTGAATTTTTTAAAGGCGCATTTGATCCAGGTTGTGAGCGGGTCTTATCCATCATACCGTTTTTCCATGTTTATGGAATGACTGTCTGTATTAATTTAAGTGTTTTTATGGCAAACGAAATGATCATCCTACCTCGTTTTGAAATTGAAGAAGTTTTAAATACGATAAAAAATGAACAACCTACACTATTTCCAGGTGTGCCTACAATGTATATTGCGTTAATAAATCATCCTGAGTCTGAAAAATATGGGATTGATGCAATTAAGCTTTGCAATAGTGGCAGTGCACCGATGCCAGTAGAACTCATGAAGCAATTTGAAAAAAAGACAGGTGCAACTATTTTAGAAGGCTATGGATTATCTGAAGCATCCCCAACTACTCATAGTAATCCTGCATTTGCTAAAAGAAAGCCTGGCACCGTGGGCATCCCTTATCCATCTACTGATTCAAAAATCGTTGACATAGCTAGCGGATTAGACGAAGTTCCAGTCGGTGAAATTGGTGAATTAATTATTAAAGGACCTCAAGTGATGAAAGGCTATTGGAATTTGCCAGAAGAAACGGCAAATACAATTAGAGATGGTTGGTTATATACAGGTGATATCGCGAGCGTTGATGAAGATGGATACGTCTCAATTTTAGATCGAAAAAAGGATATGATTATAGCAAGTGGCTTTAACGTGTATCCTCGTGAAATCGAAGAAGTAATTTATGAGCATCCCTACGTTAAAGAGGCTGTTGTAATAGGTGTACCCGACTCCTATAGAGGTGAAACAGTTAAAGCAGTGATTGTCCTTAAAAAAGATAAACATCTTCCCATTGAGGAAATGAAGGAATACTGCCAAAATCATTTAGCGACATATAAAGTTCCACGAATAATCGAATTCCGAAACGAACTTCCTAAAACCAATGTTGGCAAAATATTAAGAAGAGCTATTAGAGAAGAAGATAGCTCTATCTATCAAGGATAATGGAAGATAGGGTATTGTTAATATTCGTTAATACTACAATTACCTAAGCTTAAAAGTGAGCATAGTGGAAATCAACCACACATACTTATTTATCAACATATAAAAATTAGATTATGATAAAACCTTCCTTGTACTATGATATAATTCTATTGAATTTTTAAGATTGCGAGGACATCTAATGAAACAAAAAATAAAGGAACACTCTATACAGCTATTTGATAAAAAAGGATTTACGAGTACATCCATTCAAGATATCGTCGAATCGATCGGAGTGACAAAAGGAACTTTTTACTACTATTATACAAGCAAAGAACAGCTTCTTATGGAAATTCACCTTCAATTTATTGATGAAGTATTAAATGAGCAGGAAGAAGTTATTAATGATTCAAATAAAAGCTTTTCAGATAAGCTATTTGAAGTCATTTATTTAAGCCTAATGGATATTAAAAAGCAAGGTCCAAGTGCAAAAGTATTTTATCGTGAAATGAGACATTTAAATCCTGAAAGTTTAACAGAAATTAAAGCAAAAAGAGATTTATACAGATTTAATATTGAAAAACTTCTTAATGAAGGAATTAAAAATGGTGATTTAAGATCAGATTTAGACGTACCAATTGTTTCATTCGGTATTTTGGGTGTTATGAACTGGAGTTATGAATGGTATAACGCAGAAGGACAAAAAAATGCATTTGAAATAGCGAAGTCATTCCAAGAAATGATCTTAAAAGGGATTAAGGTAGGGGAGTAATCTACTGTCTCCTTCTCCTTTACATACCGACCAGTTAGTATTGGTAAATACGAAATAATTGATAAAGGTAGGTTTTTTTATGGAAAAATTCACCGTTACACCCAGATTTTGTGAAACCGATGCATTAGGTCATATTAACAATACTAGTTACTTTATTTATTTAGAAGAAGCGCGAATTAAATTCTTCCAATCGCTTGGCTATTCAATGAATCTAGATGATTGGAAATTTATTCTAGCGTCTACAAAATGTGATTTTGTGAATCAAGGTCACTTTAATCAAAAATTATCAGTATCGACCTATATTTCAAAAATAGGAAACAAAAGCTTTTATCTAGAACATGAAATTTGTTGTGAAGAGACAAAAAAGATGATTGCCACAGGTAATGCGATCATCGTATTTTTTAATTTTAAAGAACAGCGTAGTGAAGTACTTCCAGAAGTTTTTAGAGAACAGCTAGAAAGGCATTTAGTTGTAAAATAAACTGAATTTTCTAAAATGAAGGAGGGATAAATATGGCTGAAAAGGTAGAATTAGAAACGATTCAAGTTCGCAAAGGTGAAGAGTTAAATCCTCAAGTTTTACATAAATTTTTAGCAAAAAATATTGATGATCTCCCAGATGGAGAATTAGCGATTCGTCAGTTCTCAGCAGGGCATTCAAATTTAACCTATTTACTAAAAATTGGGGATTGGGAAGTTGTGTTAAGACGGCCGCCACTTGGCCCAGTTGCTCCAAAAGCACACGATATGGAAAGAGAATTTCGTATTTTATCAGAAATACATCCACACTTTTCGGCTGCACCTAAGCCCATTTTATATTCTGAAAATGAAGAAATTGTAGGCAGTCCATTTTTCATTATGGAAAGAAAAAATGGTGAAGTATTTGACTCATCATTTCATCCACATTTAAATGTAACAATTGAAGAGCGTAAAAGATTATCTAATGTAATGGTAAATAAGCTGGTTGAGTTACACTCCATTGATTATACAAAAACAAAACTCCTAGAAATAACGAAACCTGAGAATTTTATGGAAAGACAGGTTAACGGCTGGATTGGACGTTATAACAGGGCAAAGACTAGTGAAATTGCCGAGGTTGATCGACTAATGAGTTGGTTAATCAATAATGTACCAAAAAATCATCATTCATCAATTATTCATTATGATTTTAAATTAAATAATTCCATGTTTAGTCACGATTTAAAAGAAATGATTGGACTGTTTGATTGGGAAATGGCAACAATTGGTGATCCATTAGCTGATTTAGGTGTCGCTTTATGCTATTGGATTCAAAATGATGATCCAGATTTATTAAAATTTGGATTAGGTAAACCACCTGTTACGATTCAAGAGGGATTTATTACAAGAAATCAATTTATTGAGGCATATGCAAAAAAAAGTGGAAGAGATTTATCAAACATTCATTACTACATGGCTTTCGCTTATTTTAAATTAGCAGTAATTGTTCAACAAATTTTCTATCGATTTAAAGCAGGTCAAACAAGTGATCAACGTTTTGCAAAGTTTGATCAATTCGCAGAAAATCTGATTAGGATTGCCAATGATCTAGCAGTTAAATAGATTCATATAAAAGGAGTGAAATAAATGATTAATCAACATTTATTAATAGAAGTTAAAGAGCGGATTTTAACTTTAACGCTAAATAGACCAGAAAGTCTAAATTCTTTTAGTTATGAAATGTTAAATGGTATTACTGAAGCGCTTAATGAAGCAAAACTGAATCCAGAAATAAAAGCAATTGTACTAAAGGGTGCAGGTCGTTCATTTTCAGCAGGTGGAGATGTTAAAACGATGGGAAACGTCACGCCAAATGCAGTATATGAGCATATAGGAATCCTAAATACTGTTATTAAAACGATTCGTGAAATCGAAAAGCCTGTAATTGCTTCAGTACATGGTTTTGCAGCTGGTGCTGGTTTTAACTTGGCTTTAGCTTGTGATTTAATCATCGCAACAGACGATAGTAAATTTGCATTAAGCTTCTCTCAAGTGGGATTAATCTCAGATGGAGGCGGTTCTTATTTCCTACCAAGGTTAATCGGTCCATATTTAGCAAAACAGTTTTTCTTTACTGCAGAGCCAGTTCCTGCTGAAAGAATGTATCAACTAGGTATGATTAACAAACTCTTACCACCTGAAAACTTAGTTGAAGAAACAGTAAAATTTGCAAATATTATAGCCGCAGGTCCAGGAAAAGCAAATGGGATGATGAAAAAATTAATTAATCAATCCTTTACATCAACTTTAGATGAAATGCTAGAACTTGAAAGAATTACTCAGCCATTAATGGTCGCAACTGAAGATCATCAAGAAGGTGTTGCTGCATTTAAAGAAAAAAGAAAAGCGATTTTTACTAGTAAATAAAAAACTGAAAGGAAGTTTACAATGCAATCAATTCAATTTAAACAATTTGGTGGTCCTGAGGTATTAGAAAAGGTAGAACTTGAAAGACCAGTACCAAAGGGGAAAGAAGTATTAATTGAAGTGCATGCAGCAGGTGTCAATTATGCTGATACTGCGCGAAGAGAAAATCAATATGTAGTCAAAACTACTTTGCCATATGTACCTGGTGCTGAAGTTGCTGGAGTCGTAGTGGAAATTGGAGATGAGGTTACTTCAGTAAAAATTGGTGATCGAGTTGTTTCCATGTTGGAATGTGGTGGATATTCAGACTTTGCTTTGACAGATGAGCGGTCGATTATTCCTTTACCGAATGAGATGGATTTTAAAATAGCCGCTGCATTACCTGTCCAAGGATTAAGTGCTTACCATATCTTAAAAACGATGGGTATGTTAGAACCAGGAGAAACCGTTTTAGTTCATGCGGCAGCTGGTGGACTAGGTACGTTAGCAGTACAATTAGCGAAGCTTTTTGGAGCCGGCAAAGTAATCGCAACAGCAAGTACAGACGAAAAATTACAGCTTGCAAAAGAAATGGGCGCAGATGTATTAATCAATTATACAGAAGAAGGCTGGGAACAAAAAGTACTTGAAGCTACAAATGGAAATGGTGTAGATGTTGCCTTAGAGATGGCAGGTGGCGATGTTTTTTATAAAACGTTAGATTGTTTAGCTTATTTCGGAAGATTAGTTATTTATGGTGTAGCAAGTGGCCAGCAAAGTAAATTTTACCCATCTTCATTAATGGCAAAAAATCAATCAGTCATTGGGTTTTTCCTACCACCTCTTTTGAGAAAAAAGGCATTAATTAAACAAAGCCTAGAAGAGTTATTTACTTATTTAGCTGAAGGAAAATTAAAGATCACGATTGGAGAAGTATTTCCATTAAGTGAAGCATCAAATGTCCATACAATATTGCAATCAAGAAAAACTGTAGGAAAAGTGATTTTAGAGCCGAGAAAATAATGAATTTTTGATATGAAAAACTTTGATCAGATGAAACGGGGGAAATTTAAATGCATTTACGCCTGACTGACGAACAAAAAATGATTCAAAAAACAATTCGAAAATTTGTTGAAAAAGAATTAATTCCTTTAGAAAATGAAGTACTTAGAAATGAGCGTGAAGGAAGACCAAGCTTAGATCCCGAAATTGAAAAGGAACTTCAATTAAAAGCCAAAAAAGCTGGTTTCTGGGGAATTAATACACCTACTGAATATGGCGGTGCTGATTTAGGCCAAATGATGTTAGCAATTATATATATGGAAATTTCAAAAACTTTCGTTCCTTTTAAATTTGGTGGTTATGCTGATAATATTTTATTTTATTGTAACGAAGAACAGAAAAAGAAATACCTTATTCCGACAATAAATGGTGACAAAAAATCATGCTTTGCAATGACGGAGCCTAATGCGGGCTCTGATACTCAAAACATTAAAATGACCGCTGTAAAGGATGGGAATGATTGGGTATTAAACGGTGAGAAAACATTTATTACAGGCGGAAATGAAGCAGATTTTGTAATGGTCATTGCAATTACGGATAAAGAAAGACATCAAAAAACTGGTGGAAGAGATGGTGTAACTTGTTTTATAGTCGACCGAGAAATGGGTTGGAAATCTGAATTTATCCATACAATGGGCGAATGGGGACCAGCTGGTTTAGTATTTGATAATGTCCGTGTGCCTGTAGAAAATATTCTTGGTGAATTAAATGGTGGCTATAATTTAGGACTTGAATGGATCGGATTTGCAAGATGGATTGTAGGTGCCACTGCAGTTGGAGCAGCTGAACGTTTATTACAAATGGCCATAGATTATTCAAAAGAAAGGGAAACATTCGGAAAACCAATTGCCGAACGACAAGCTATACAGTGGCAAATAGCGGATTCTGCTGTTGAAATAGAAGCAGCCAAATGGCTTGTATTAAATGCAGCATATACACTCGATCAAGGAGAAGACAATAGACATTTAGCATCAATGGCGAAACTATATGGTTCGAATATGGGAAATCGAGTTGTTGACCGCGTACTTCAAATTCATGGTGGAATTGGATATACGAAAGAACTTCCGATTGAACGATGGTACCGTGAAGCAAGATTATGGAGAATATACGACGGTACTGATGAAATTCAACGCTTAATCATTTCACGTAATTTACTAAAAGGACATGTTAAATTAGGACAATACGTTTAAAAGATGGGAGAGAGGAATATGGCCGGAAGATTTGAAGGTAGAGTAGCCTTTGTAACAGGTGGTAGTCGAGGAATCGGAAAGGGAATTGTCGGATTATTTGCAAATGAAGGAGCAAAAGTAGCCATTATTGATGTGAATGAAGAAGCACTTTCACAAACTGCTTCAGAATTTAAACAGTATGAAATATACACTAAAGTTGCAAACGTTACTAACGCCAATGAAGTTGAAACTGCTATGAAAGAGGTACATGATACATTTGGTTCAATAGATATTATAGTCAATAACGCAGGTGTTATTCGCGATAATTTATTATTTAAAATGACAGACTCTGATTGGGATACTGTTATGGATGTTCACTTGAAAGGTTCTTTTAATGTTGTACGTGCTGCACAAGCCTATATGGTTAAACAAAAATATGGAAGAATCATTAATATTTCTTCAACATCTGCACTTGGAAACCGTGGCCAATCTAACTATGCAACTGCAAAGGCTGGTCTACAAGGTCTAACGAAAACCCTTGCAATTGAACTTGGTAAATATGGAATCACTTCTAATGCTGTAGCGCCAGGGTTTATTGAAACTGAAATGACGAAAGAAACAGCAAATCGAATCGGTATTACGTTTGAACAGCTTGTTGAAGCAAGCTTAAGCCAAATACCAGCGGGAAGAACAGGTAAACCAGAGGATATTGCAAATGCAGTTGCATTCTTTGCCGATGAAAAGTCTTCCTATGTAAATGGGCAAGTTTTATATGTTGCAGGCGGACCGAAAGCTTAAAAAAATGAGGTGAATTTAATGTTTAAATCGTTTATTGGTAAACGCTCTAAATCAGTCAAAAATACGGTAGAACGTGGTGCTGTGAAAAAATTTGCTGAAGCAATTGGGGATTTACATCCAATTTATGTTGATGAAGAATTCGGAAAACAAACTAGATATGGACAAAATATTGCTCCGACAACATTTCCTAGAGTATTTGAGTATGGAAAAATAGAGAATTTTAACTTACCTAATGTTGGACTAATTCATGGTGAGCAAACATTTGAATATAAAAGGCCACTTTTAGTTGGCGAAACCATTAATTGTTATACAGAGATAAAGGACTATTATGAAAAACGTGGTGGGCATGGATTTATGGGCTTTCTAGTCCTGTCAGATAACGGAGAGGATCAAGCAGGCAATATTATTTTTACGACTAAATCAGTTGTTATTATAACTGAAGAGGTTAGGAAGGTGTTAACGGTATGACGGTTTTATTAGATTTACATATTGGCGACACGTTAAAACCAGTCATACTTGAACCAGTATCTCGAATCGATTTAATAAAATATGCGGGAGCATCAGGTGATTACAATCCTATTCATACAATTGATGAAGAAGCAAAGAAAGCTGGTTTACCTGGGATTATTGCACATGGCATGTGGACAATGGGGAATTTAGCGAAGCTTTTTTCAGATTATTTAGAAGTAGGATTTATTGAGAATTACTCAATAAGATTTAAAAATATGGTATTTCTAAATGATGTCATCACATTAAATTCTATACTTGATAAAGTTGATGAAAACAACCTACATTTTAAAGTAAACGCAAAGAACCAGAACGATGTAACAGTTATTACTGGTAAAATTTTATTTAAATTATATGAATGATACTGATTCTAATTGGGACTTCTAAAAGGAGTCCCTTTTGTATTTTACAATTTCAACTTGTATAAATGTTAATTTTACATTAAATAGGATTTGGATACAGTAGATTTACACATAATATTAAAAAACGAAATAGGTGAGAAAAATGGATCTTTCATTTGATAAATTATTAGAGCAATTTGATTTGAAAAAAAATGAACACCAAAAAAATTTGCATAAGGTTAACAAAAGAATAGATGAAATAGAATCTCATATGGAAGAAATTAAAAAGCAATTACATAATTTTGACCATCAAATTGTTAATATAGAAAAAGATTTAAAAACTACACTATCAATGATTAGCAGTGAAACTGAATCAAGCACACATCACAATATAGATCATAATAAAGGACATGACGAGCAAAACGAGCATCATGAACATCATGAGCAAAACAGACATCAAAAGCATCACAAAGGTCATGAACTCCATCCTGATCATCCTAATTGGGCTGAAAATTTAATACATAATGTGGAGGAATTTTCAGCAAGTATATTTGAACCAAAGCATGAAGGTCATAAAGAGCATCAGGGACATCAAGATCATCAAAATCATCATGAACATCCTCAACAACAGCAACAAGAGCATTCAGGATATGAACAGTTTGAGGAAAAGCAACATAACTCAAGAGTAGCTAATAGGAAAAAGTATAATAATCAAAATATAGAAGATATAAACCAGTATTCTGTAAGTACAATGGACGAAAGTCAAACGAGCGGTATAACTGGAATAACGAGTATTAATCAAAAAAATTATTCGGAATTATCATCTGATTTCACAAATCATAATGAAGAACAACACCAACATAACAACC
Source organism: Gottfriedia sp. NPDC057948 (assembly GCF_042887255.1). Taxonomy (NCBI): domain Bacteria; kingdom Bacillati; phylum Bacillota; class Bacilli; order Caryophanales; family Bacillaceae; genus Gottfriedia; species Gottfriedia sp. NPDC057948. The sequence continues at coordinate 28,962 of NZ_JBHVPN010000021.1, read as the reverse complement.
ATGGTAACGTCTCTAATGAAAAGAAGACATCTGAACAATTATTAGAAACGGATTTTTCTGATTTATCAATTGATGATTGGGAGGACTCTACTACCAACTTATCGATGTCAGAATGGTTTGAAGTTGATCCTAATGATAAAAGATAGGATCATTTGATCAATTTAATTGATTGTGGAGCCAAGTCGCTATCCATTCGATACATTTAGCAAAATCAGTAGTGATATTCAACAAAATGGCGTTATTTGAAAAATTTATTTGCAACTGGGCAAATGCATTACTTCTAAAAAGTGAAGTAATGCATTTTTGCTTTTTAGAGGAAATACACTCTGATTTGGTGAATTTATCAAGAAAATGCAACTAATTATGTATTTTTGCGCTATGATGGTACATAAAGATATAAAATTGAGAATATATAGAGAGTTAATATAGTGGGGGCGATAAAGTTATTCTAGTAGGCTATTTTGGTCCCAGTATAGGCTTTGTGAAAATTTGTGATTTGAATAAGAAAATAGATAGGAGTTAATATGTCTAAGAAAACAATAGTATTTACAGGTGGTGGCTCTGCGGGGCATGTAACACCAAATATCGCCATTATTAATGAGTTAAATAAAAATGATTGGGATATCCATTATATTGGATCTAAAAAAGGAATTGAAAAGGAACTAATAAATAAAATTGAATTACCTTATTACGGGATTTCAAGCGGAAAATTAAGACGATATATAGATTTTGAAAATATTATTGATATGTTTCGAGTAATAAAAGGCTGTCTTGACGCAAGAAGAGCATTAAAAAAAATTAAGCCGAGTTTAGTTTTTTCAAAGGGTGGCTTTGTTTCTGTACCAGTAATCATTGCCGCTAGCACATTGAAAATTCCAATTTTTATACATGAAAGTGATATGACACCAGGACTTGCAAATAAAATTTCCCAGCGATTTGCTACAAAAATTTTCACTTCTTTTGAAGAAGCAAAAAATTATTTTCCAAAAAATAAAACAACGGTAATTGGTTCACCTATAAGAAAAGAATTATTAAATGGCTCAAGACAAAAGGGCATAGAATTCCTTAATTTTAAAAGTTATATACCAATATTAACAATTATGGGTGGAAGTTTAGGTGCAAAGAAAATCAATGAAACTGTTAGAGAATCATTACAGGATCTAACGAAAAAGTATCAGATTGTCCATCTATGTGGTAAAGGAAATGTTGATGAAAATTTAAAAAATATTCAAGGATATAAGCAATTTGAATATATTCATGACGAACTAGCAGATGTACTGGCCGCATCTCAAATGATTATCACTAGAGGTGGCTCAAATGCAATATTTGAATTTTTAGCATTACATAAACCGATGTTAATCATCCCACTTACGAAAAATCAAAGTAGGGGAGACCAAATCTTAAATGCAAATTCTTTTAAAGATAAAGGCTTTGCATTAATGATGGAAGAAGAGGATTTAACGACTAAATCACTCCAAGAATCGATTGAAGAACTTCAAACTAAAAAGGACTTTTTCATTACCAATATGAATTCATCGAATCAAAGTGAAGCACTTGATCTACTACTTGAGGAAATAAATAGTAATTAATTCGATTAAAGCATTCTTCTACATAAAGGAAGAAATGCTTTTTTGTTGAATAACTCTAATGGGACTAAGAGAATTATTGTAAGAAGAAGGTGGAAAATTTGATTACAGAAAAACAATTAAACGAAATTAGCATTTTACAAGATACATGCGAAAAATTTGATGAAATAACGTTAAAGTTAAACTGGGAAATGTTAAGAAATCGAAGAAAAGATGTAAAAGAAGATTTCTTTCACTATGAAGAAAATCAATTAGTTGGATTTTTAGCGACTTATTATTTTGGAGAAAAAGTTGAAATCTGCGGTATGGTTCATCCTGAATTTCGTCGAAAAGGAATTTTTTCTAGTTTGTTAAATGAAGCACTGAATTCAATTGCTCCAGCCACTACCATTTTATTAAATGCTCCTGAAGCTTCAGCACCAGCGAAAGAATTTATTCGAAATCAAAAAAATTGTACCTATTCTTTTTCTGAATATCAAATGGCTTGGAAAAACCAAGAGGTAAAAGAATTTACACCAATCGTTAAATTCACGAAAGCAGAGCAAGTAGATTTCGCATTTATTTCAAATTTAGATGTTGTATGTTTTGGATTTGAAAATAGTGATGCAGAGAAGTACAACCAACGCATTTTAAATGAACCAGATCGTGATTTATTTATAATAGAAGTAAATGATGAAAAAATTGGTAAAATGAGCTTGCTTCGAGAAAAAAATGAGAGTTGGATTTATGGTTTTGCAATACTTCCAGACTACCAAGGTAGGGGATATGGAAAAAATGCATTACTCCAAACCATTCAAATAGAAAGCGAAATTGGAAACGAAATTCATTTAGAAGTTGCTCTAGAAAATAGTAACGCGAAGAAATTATATATCGATTGTGGATTTAGACAATATAACACTCAAGATTATTATAGAATTAGTCAATAATTAGTAAGAGTCTGTCTTTTTTTAAGATAGTCTCTTTTTTTATGGACTTAATAATTTTATCATTATGAAAATATCTATGTTACACTAGAAATGGATTAAATGGTAAAGGGTGAAAGTTTTGGAAAAAATAAGAGGATTTGAAGTAGCAAAAGGATTCGAAAATTGGGGAGTGAATCTACCAAAAAGAGCAACAACTCATGCAGCTGGGTATGATATCGAATGTATTGAAGAAACAATTATAAATCCAAACGAGATCAAACTTGTTGGTACAGGATTAAAAGCGTATATGCAAAAAGACGAATTTTTAGCATTATTTGTACGCTCGTCTACACCGTTAAAGAAAGGTTTAATGAAAGGAAATGGGGTAGGGGTTATTGACTCAGACTACTACAGCAATCCTTCAAACGATGGCCATATCATGATGCAATTAATAAATGTATCAAAGGAGCCTGTTATCATTCAAAAAGGTGAGAGAATAGGACAAGCTGTTTTCCAAAAGTTCTTATTAGCTGATGATGATTTCGCAGGGGAAGAACGAGTAAGTGGCTTTGGAAGTACTGGCAAATAAAAATGCAGAAAAAAAAGAACTCGAGCAGATCGAGTTCTTTTTTTTGTAATTAGTCTAACATTTTTGCAAGTTTTGGTGATAAAGCAAGTAAGATTAAACCAGCAACGATTGCTGCTCCACCTACTACTAAGAATACCTGTAACATACCAAGAGTTGTTGTAAATGCAGCTAATTGACCACCAACTAAGTTTGCAATGAAACTTGATGATAACCATACACCCATTAATAATGAAGCAAGTTTAGCAGGTGCATAACGAGATACTGCTGATAATCCAACTGGTGAAAGGACTAATTCAGCAATTGTATGGAAGAAATATGTCATAACCATGAATATCATGTTTGCTTTTACAGTAATATGATTTGGATCAGAACCTGTTTTCATAACTGCCATAATTGTGAATGCGAAACCAACACCTAATAGGATAAGACCCATTGCCATTTTCGCAGGAACGCTAATGTTTTTACCATTTTTCGCCATTTTAATCCAGATCATAGAAAGAACTGGAGCGAAAAGCATAATGAATAATGGGTTAACAGATTGGAACCATGCAGATGGTACATTGAAGCTTCCAACTTTAAGATCTAAGAAACGCTCAGTATAAAGTGTTAATGATGAACCAGCTTGTTCAAATCCAGCCCAGAAAAATACTACGAATGCAGCTAAGATAAAGATAACTGTAGTACGTTGTTTTTCTTTTTTAGTAAGAGGAATATCCTTTACTGAAGCACTGTTACCCTCTTTGACAACTTTTGCATTAGGTTTAGTACCTAAATCACCTAAATATTTTTGAGCTAATACGTTGAAAATAATTTGACCAATAATCATACCGATTGCAGATGCTAAGAAACCATAACGGTAACCAAATAAATCATCGCCAGCAGCATTTTTAGACATAAATAAAGTTTGTGCTAAATAACCAGTAACAAGTGGAGCAAAGAATGCACCTAAGTTGATACCCATGTAGAAGATTGTGAATGCACCATCACGACGTGGGTCATCTCCTTCATAAAGTTCACCAACAATAGTTGAAATGTTTGGCTTGAAGAAACCATTACCGATAATCATTAAAATTAAACCAAGATATAAACCAGTTGAAGAATGAATACCGAATAATGCGATATTACCAGCCGCCATAATAATACCACCAATTGTTATAGCAGAACGTTTTGCAAGGAAATTATCTGTAATCCAACCACCAATGATTGGAGTGAAATATACAAGTCCAGTAAATAATCCATAAAGTTGTAGTGCCCAAGCATCTTTAAATCCAAGTCCACCTTGAACTACTGAAGTTGTTAAATAAAGAACTAAAAGTGCACGCATTCCATAATAACTAAAGCGCTCCCAAGCCTCAGTTGCAAAAAGTAAGTAAAGGCCAGGTGGGTGTTTCGTTTTTTGATTTTGCTCGTTTGATGAAACGTTTTGTTTTGCTGCTACGCTCATTCAAATTCCTCCCTCATAAGTGCTATTCTGTGTATTTTTCTGTATGAATATTTATTGTCGTCAATTCATGTACTATTCTGTCAATTTATTGTAAAAAATAATTTCCGAATTCAACAAATTTCGACAATTTAAGTTAAAAAAAATTTCTAACTATTTTCATCAGAACAATGCTACTAAATTTTTATCTAGATCCGCAAAAAATAACTTGGGACCAATTTGCTATTTTAGTATAACACACAATAGCTTATTTCTGTAAAGTTTTTTATATTGTCAGACAAATCTAGCAATACTGATTTTTCCCACTAAACTAGTATTTTTAGACTTTGTCGATTGACCTGTATTAGTACAGTCTAATCAAAAAGACCTATATCTAAATAATAATAAGTTTTTGAAATATTTCAAGGGTTTTTATTATTTTTTACTTTAATATTATAAAAGTTTAATTAAACAAAAGAATGAGAATTGTCAAAATATGTCGAAAAGAAAAAGAAAGTTTTGTCCTTTTTTAATATTCAATTAATTCATATGGACGATTTTCTAAAATTTGGATATACTAAAAGTACTATATATGAAACGGAGTGATGAATATGGGAAAGTTAATTAAATTAGTTCAGAAGAAGGTAAATAGTAGAGGACAAAAAATGGAGTAAATCTTCATTCTTGTCCTTATATAATTGGAGGACAAAATGAATTTAAAACAATTAGGTTGGAACGAAGCGTTCGGAGAAAAGGATCAAAATACTGTAGTTGCAAGAGTTATATCTGAACAAAGACAAATTTATAAATTGCATGATGGAGAAAATGAACTAACTGGTGAAGTTTCTGGGAAATTTCAATTCCAAGCAAAAGTAAAAAGTGATTATCCATCCGTTGGAGATTGGGTTGTAATTGAACCGTTAAAGGGTGAAAACAAAGCAATTATTCAAAAGGTATTGCCGAGAATAAGTCAATTCTCAAGACAATCTGCAGGAGAAAAAACTGAAGAACAAATAGTAGCTGCTAATATAGATTACGTATTTTTAGTAATGGCATTAAATAATGATTTTAATATAAGACGATTAGAACGTTATTTACTTGTTGCCTATGATAGTGGAGCAAATCCAATTATTGTTTTAACAAAAAAGGATTTATGCACTGACCTACCAACCAAAATTGCAGCAGTTGAAGAGATTGCATTTGGTGTACCGATTTATTCTGTAAATAGTACAAATGGAGAAGGTATTGAAGAACTGAAACAGCTCATTTCATCCGGGAAGACTGTTTCCTTACTAGGTTCTTCAGGTGTCGGTAAATCTACATTATTAAACGCGTTAATCGGTGAAGTAATTCAAATAACACAGGACGTACGTGAAGGTGACGATCGCGGAAAACATACAACTACACACCGCGAATTATTTTTCCTACCATCTGGTGGAATGGTCATCGATACACCAGGTATGAGAGAATTACAGCTTTGGGGTGGAGAAGAACATATAAGCTCGACATTTTCAGATGTCGAAGAAATAGCTAAATCATGTAAATTCTCTGACTGTACACATGCAAACGAACCAGGATGTGCAGTCAATCGGGCAATCGAAAACGGCGAACTAGATCAACAAAGACTCACAAGCTATCGTAAATTAATGAGAGAACTAGCGTATGCAGAACGTAAACAAGACGCATCACTAGCTAGACAAGAAAGAGATAAGTGGAAAAAAATTAGTAAAATGATGAATACTAAGTCTTATAAGTAAGGGAGAAGAGTATTTATACTCTTCTTTTTCTTTTGAGATTTTAGTGCCTCATAAGGGGTTCATGAGGAAGTACAAAGGCAAGAAACCGGGATTTAGTGCCTCATAAGAGTTTCATGAGGAAGTACAAAGGCAAGAAACCGGGATTTAGTGCCTCATAAGGGGTTCATGAGGAAGTACAAAGGCAAGAAACCGGGATTTAGTGCCTCATAAGGGGTTCATGAGGATGTACAAAGGCAAGAAACCGGGATTTAGTGCCTCATAAGGTGTTCATGAGGAAGTACAAAGGCAAAAAACCGGGATTTAGTGCCTCATAAAATGTTCATGAGGAAGTACAAAGGCAAAAATCCACGATTTAGTGCCTCATAAAAGGTTCATGAGGAAGTACAAAGGCAAAAATCCGTGTTTACCTTACTCATAATGAGTCCAAGGGTACTTACATAATTCCTCAAAAAAATCTCAGTCTTAAGACCGAGATAAGACAATACTTAAGTTTGTATCAAAACGAGCAAAAAATAGATAAACTACATAGTAGAATAGTTAATAACAAAAGCTTTCGATTGCTATTAACAAGCTAGTTTAGTGAATAGAGGAGAGCTATATGAAGCGATTTAGACGATTGTCTAGCAATGAATTAACTGGATTATTATTCATAATTGCAGGCATAGGATTATTATTTGATCTATTTTTAAATCCTTTTGCAATAATCGCAGCTGGGGTAGGTATTTATTTATTACAGTATGGGGCAAAAAAACGTAAAGTTTACCCTTCTACATCTGCGAATATCGCGTTTTTCGGAGGAATCATTTTATTTATCAGTAATGTATTTCAATTGAAATCAATCTTAGGGGTATTATCCTTTATTGTGATTTATGTTGGATATTTAATATTCGTTAATTCTAAATTTAACGCAAAGGTCATTGTTCCAAACATAGTTGAAACAACGAATACAGGAGTCTTTGAAACAAACTCTCTCATTTCAAATCGTTTTTTCACAAATATCCATCTAAAAAATGATTCATTTGAATTAGATGATGTTGATTATTATTTTGGAATTGGTGATGTCATAATCGATCTTTCAGAGTCATTTATTCCTGAAGGAGAGACAGTGCTGGTATTAAATGGAATCATCGGTAATATTACATTGTATGTGCCGTATGATTTAGAAGTCTCGATCCAGCATTCTACTTTATTTGGGAAAATTAATATCCTTAAAAATAAATTGAACGGATTTAACAAGAATTGTAAGTTCACTTCTAATGATTATAAAGAAGCTTCAAGAAAGTTGAAAATTGTCACTTCTTTAGCGATCGGAAATATTGAGGTGACAAATAAATGAAAATTGACAAAGGTATCTTTTTATCAATCTGTCTTGCTGCATTTACATCAAGTATTTTAATCTGTGGCGTTGTTTATTATTTCATTGATCATACTTTTCTTGATAAATTGCTTTTGTATAAAATTGGAAATTTTTCTTTATTATTAATATTATTTGTAGCAATCATAATCATATCAATTGTTTATAGTACAGCTGTTTTGAGCACGATTCGTCATAATGAAAAAGCATTATTAGAAGGTATAGAAAAGGCAGAAAATGGAATTTATCATAAAGAATCGGAGCATTCAATTCGGTCAATTGATAACGAAATCGAATTAAAACTTCAAAAAATATCTAAACAAATTGAAGATTCAAGGAAGACTGTTCAAAAATTAGTAGATGAAAAGAAATTAATTGAATCTCAGACAATTGAAGATGTCGTAACAAAAGAGCGACATAGACTAGCGAGGGAATTACATGACTCAGTTAGCCAACAATTATTTGCGATTTCGATGATGATTTCTGCGATCAATGAACTGGGTGAAACTACATTTAAAGAACAATTACAATATATTGAAAAAATGGCCATTAATGCTCAATCAGAAATGCGTGCACTTTTATTACATTTAAGACCAGTTCAGTTAGAAGGTAAAAGCTTAAAAGAAGGCGTAGAAAAGCTTCTAACTGAATTAACAAATCGTCAAGCTATTCAATTAAAATGGAAAATCGATGATATTTCACTCTCAAAAGGTGTAGAGGATCATTTATTTAGGATTATTCAAGAAGCATTATCGAATACTTTAAGGCATGCAAATGCAAAAACTTTTGAAATACGAATTAGAAAAATTGAAGATTTTGTATTAGTTCGAATGATTGATGATGGAATTGGGTTTGATACCGAGAACCGAAAAACTGGTTCGTATGGATTGCAATCAATTAGTGAACGTTCTTCTGAAATTGGTGGAACGGCAAAAATAGTAAGTATACCAAAAAGAGGGACCCAGATTGAAGTAAAAGTTCCAGTAATTGAATAGAGGTGGGAAATTTGATCAAAGTCGTGTTAGTTGATGATCATGAGATGGTAAGAATGGGTGTTTCTACATATTTAAGTACTCAATCTGATATTGAAGTGGTTGGTCAAGCAAGTAATGGAAAAGAAGGCGTAGAACTTGTATTAGAAAAACGTCCTGATATTGTATTAATGGACTTAATTATGGAAGTTATGGATGGAATTGAAGCGACGAAACAAATAATTTCAAAATGGCCAGAAGCAAAAATCATCATTGTTACAAGTTTTATTGATGATGAAAATGTTTATCCTGCCATTGATGCTGGTGCAATTAGTTATATGTTAAAAACATCTAGAGCTAGTGATATCGCAAATGCAATACGAACGACACATAAAGGTGGCTCAGTTTTAGAACCAGTTGTTACTGGGAAAATGATGAATAGAATGAGAAAATCTACCCAACGGGAATTACATGATGATTTAACGGCTAGAGAACAAGAAGTACTTCATTTAATGACTGAAGGTAAGTCAAATCAAGAAATCGCCGATACTTTGTTTGTTTCATTAAAAACGGTAAAAACGCATGTAAGTAATATTTTAACGAAATTAGAAGTGGTCGATCGAACTCAGGCCGTAATTTATGCTTTTAGACATGGAATTGTTGAACAAAAATAGATTTTTTTAAATAAGAAGTCAAAAATGGCTTCTTTTTTTTCTATTTTTAAAAGAAGATTTGATGCAATATTTTAGATAAATAAATAATTAATGGTAAGATAGTAATATTCGTTTTATTTATTTTGGAAGGAGCAGTTAATTGAAAATAAAATTGAATCATAAAATCATAAAAGAACGCTGCGGTACAGTCTCCTTCAAAAGGGGAGACTCTTTTTATCGCGCAAATAAAGTACAAATCGAAAAAGTTAATGAAGATACTTGTACAGCAACAGTTATAGGAAATGAAGATTTTACCGTTCATGTTATAAAAGAAGAAAATGGTGATTTTTATAGTAAGTGCACATGTCCTAAACTAGCTTCAATTAAAACAGAATGTCAACATATAGCTGCAGTTTTAATTTCGATTTTTGAACGTCAGAAAAATGAGGGAAATCCTTTAGAAATTGATGTTTTTATGGAAAACTCCGATAGATCGAATGGTATTTTAGAACTTTTTCATGATAAAACGTTTCGTAAAAGCGGACAATTAAATCATTTTGACGATCGGCAAATAATTGATTTTGAGTTTATTTGCGAAGTCGTTGAAATGAGTGAAGGCTATAAAATCCTTGGAATTGCTATGACATTTAGAAAAAAGAAAGTAGAAAACCTACGAAATTTTTTAAAGGATATTAAAGAAGGGAAACCAAGTAAAATTTCGGATGATATTATTTTTGACCCTAATTTACATTGTGTACAAAATGAAGTTAATCGAATTTGGGAACTTTTAATAAAGCTGTTAGATGATGAAAAAATGTTTAATGATCATTTGACTAAGAAAAATGAATACATGTTCATTTCTCCGACAATTTGGAGCCAATTCATTAATTTATTAACTGTTACAGAAAACGTAAAAATAATTGAAAATGGAATACCATTTTATGGAATTTCATTTACCGAAGATAAATTACCTTTGGAATTTGAAATTGAGTATTTAAGTAATCAATACTTTTTAACTGCAAATGGAATTGAGCAATTAACAATAATGGAAGCTTATTCAACAGTCTTATATCGTGGAAGAATATATAATCTTAAAGTTGAGGAATTTAATCGACTTGTTGAGTTAAAACAAATATTTAAAAATACAGCACATGAAAAAATAAATATTCCAACAGACCAAATCCATCTTTATGTTGAGAAAGTCATTCCAGGTCTTATAAAGCTTGGTAAAGTACAAATTCCTGTTGCATTAAACCAATATTCAGAAACCCCGTTAAGAGCAAAGCTATATTTAGATCGTATTAAAAATAAATTACTTGCAGGGCTTGAATTTCATTATGATCGCATCGTGATAAATCCTCTAGATAAAAGAGAAATTCAACTGAGTAAAACGTTAATTAGAGATGAAGAAAAAGAATTAGAAATATTACAATTAATGGAAGATAGTTCATTTTCAAAAACTGAAGGTGGCTATTTCTTACAAAATGAAGAACTTGAATACGATTTTTTAAGAAATATAGTACCTAAACTAGAAAAACTAACTGAAATTTATGCAACGACCGCTGTTCGGAATCGAATTTTTAAAGAAAATAAGAAACCTCAAATACGAGTCAATTTAAAAAGAGAACGAACGAATTGGTTGGAATTTAAATTTGAATTAGACATTCCTGAGAAACAAATCAAAGAAGTTTTATTAGCACTAAAAGAGAAACGGAAATATTATCGGTTACATGATGGAACTTTGTATTCGCTTGAAACGAGAGAATTACAAGAGATAAGGCGATTTTTAAATGCAGTACCTGAGCAAGAGTTTGATTATGAAAGTGTTTTAAACATACCGATAAAAAATGGTCTATATTTATTAGATTCTGCAGAAGAAACTAGTTTGTTTAAAATTGAAGATCGATTGAATCAGTTTTATGAGAGTTTAATAAATCCAAATGAAATAGTAGAAGAAGTACCTATAACAATGAAAAATCTGTTAAGAGATTATCAAATTTTTGGATACAAGTGGATGAAGAACTTAGCAAAGTTCGGATTTGGAGGAATTTTAGCGGATGATATGGGATTAGGTAAAACAATTCAAAGCCTTGCTTATATACAATCCGTTTTAAACGAAATCCGTTCATTTAATGCACCAATTCTAATTGTTTGTCCTACTGCATTAACGTATAACTGGTTAAGCGAAGTATTCAAATTTACACCTGAAATTCAAGCGCTTGTCATTGATGGAAATAAAAATGAGAGATTGAAAATACAAAAGGAACTAGTCAATATCGACGTATTAATTACCTCTTATTCGATGTTAAGAAACGATATAAAGTGGTACGAAAAGCAAAAGTTTCATACAGTATTTTTTGATGAGGCACAAAATTTTAAGAATCCTTTTACTCAAACAGCTAAAGTCGTAAAAAAGCTAAATGCTGATCAACGGATTGCCTTAACAGGTACGCCAATTGAAAATTCACTTGAAGAACTTTGGGCAATTTATCATGTAGTTTTTCCTGAATTATTTGGAGGGTTAAAGGAATTTAGCAATTTGACTAAAAAAACAATCTCTAAAAGAGTTCGTCCTTTCTTATTAAGAAGATTAAAAGAGGATGTACTTAAGGAGCTTCCAGAGAAAATCGAATCGAAGGAATCCGTCGAATTGTTACCAGAGCAAAAAAAATTATATGCAGCATATTTAGCAAAATTACGACACGACACACTAAAGCACTTAGCAGTGGATAAATTTACATTAGGCAAAAATCATCTCAAAATTTTAGCTGGTTTAACCCGTTTAAGACAAATTTGTTGCCATCCAGCTTTGTTTATAGATGGTTATGAAGGTAGTTCAGCTAAGTTTGAACAGCTATTTCAACTAATTGAGGCATCAAAAATTGCCGGTAGAAGAGTTTTGATATTCTCTCAATTTACGAAAATGTTAGATTTAATCGGTAGAGAACTATCAGTCATGGGAGAACAATTTTTTTATCTAGATGGACAAACTCCTTCAGAAGAACGTCTATCGATATGCAATCGATTTAACGCTGGTGAACATAACTTCTTTCTAATTTCATTAAAGGCAGGAGGAGTGGGGCTCAATTTAACTGGAGCTGATACAGTTATTCTTTATGATAATTGGTGGAATCCTGCGGTTGAAAACCAGGCAACAGATCGAGCGTATCGTTTTGGTCAAATAAATGATGTTCAAGTGATCAAGCTAGTCGCTAAAGGTACGATTGAAGATAAAATGAATGAACTACAAGAGAAGAAAAAACAATTAATAGGAGAAATTATTGAAACGAATGGAAAACCTTCATTTAATTTAACAGAAGAAGACATTCGCGAATTATTAATGTTCTAAAATATTTGCCGCTCACCTGAGTGGCTTTTCCCTTTCCCTCAAAAAAGCCCTTGGCTTAGTTTTATTTCATTCTTAAATGTTTGTAAGCGAGTATATTAATAATGAAGCTAATAATTTAATAATTTTATAGATTGAAATGAAATTAATTTTATGAGAGGGAGAGTTAGCATGAGCAATAATCGAAAATTTGTTAATGTCTCAGCAGGAGTTCCAGGGCCCAAGGGAAAAGAGTTCATTGAAATACGTAATGAGTTTGTTCCAAATGGAGTTGGAAATAATACACCTGTTTTTGTAGAAAAAGCAAACGGTACACTCGTTGAGGATGTTGATGGAAATAAATTTTTAGATTTTGCTGGAGCGATTGGTACGTTAAATGTAGGACATACTCCAAAGAATGTTGTACAAGCGATTAAAAATCAATCAGAGCGATTAATTCACTCTTGCTTTCATGTAGGAATGTATAAGTCTTATATTGATTTAGCTAAAAAATTAACTGAAATAACGCCTGGGGATTTTTCTAAAAAAACAATTCTATTAAATAGCGGTGCTGAAGCAGTTGAAAATGCTGTTAAAATTGCAAGGAAGTACACTGGTCGTTCAGGCATTATTTCGTTTACACGAGGATTTCATGGGCGGACTTTATTAGGAATGTCTTTAACAAGTAAAGTAAAACCATATAAATATAAAATGGGACCATTTGCTCCAGCTACATATAAAGCTAAATTCCCTTATTTATCAAATAGACCAAAAGAGTTATCTGAAGAAGAATATATTAATTTTTGTATCTCTCAATTTAAGGATTTTCTTTTAACAGATGTATCACCGGAAGAAGTGGCTGCGGTTATTATGGAGCCCGTCCAAGGTGAAGGAGGATTTATTGTTCCTCCAAAGAAATTTGTAAAGGAAGTATATTCTATTTGTAAGTCACATGGAATTTTGTTCATAGCGGATGAAATTCAAACAGGATTTGGGCGAACAGGTGAATTATTTGCATCAACCATTTTTGAAATTGAACCTGATTTAATCACAATGTCAAAATCAATCGCAGCTGGTGTACCAATTAGTGCGGTGACAGGGCGTACTGAAATAATGGATGCGGCATCACCCGGTGAATTAGGTGGAACTTATGGCGGAAGTCCATTAGGTTGTGTAGCAGCGCTCGAAGTGATTGAAAAAATTGAAAGTGAAAAATTATGGATTCGAGCTAGATCGATTGGGGAAAAAATCAAATCATTTTTTGGGCAATTGAAAAATGATTTTCCAATAATTTATGATATTAGGGGACTAGGAGCAATGGTAGGTATCGAATTTATAGATCCTACTTCTGGTCAACCAGCAAAAGAGTTTGTAGCAGCGTTAACAAAAAAATGTTGTGAAAATGGAGTCATTATTCTTAGCGCAGGTGTTCATAGTAATATACTACGTTTCTTAACGCCTTTAATTATTTCTGACGAGGAATTAGATGAAGGACTGGATATTATCAAACAATCAATATATCAAGTTGCTAGTCAGCTTGTAACTGAGGTGAAATAGAATGAAAAAGCAATTTTATATAGATGGAAGTTGGGTTGAAGGGGTTAAACATGAAAATCTTGTTGCCCCTCATTCTGGTGAGGTGTTAGCCGAAATTCCAATCGCAACGATCGAGAATTTAGAAGAAGCGATCAGAGCGGCTAATAACGCGAAAACTCAAATAGAAAAACTCAGCTCGTATGAAAGAAGTGTCATTTTAGAGCAATTAGTTGAACAATTTAAAGAAAATCGTTCAAAACTTGCTGAAATTTTAGCATTAGAGGCATCCAAACCTCTAAAGGCTGCTTTAGGTGAAATTGATCGAACGATTGCAACTTATAAAATAGCCGCTGAAGAAGCAAAAAGAATATATGGAGAAACAATCCCTCTTGATGCAGTAGCAGGTGGTGAAGGTCGAGTCACTTATACAGTCAGAGAGCCAGTTGGTGTAATTGGTGCGATTACACCGTTTAATTTCCCGTTTAATTTAGTCGCACATAAAGTTGGTCCAGCAATTGCTGCAGGAAATACAATTGTTTTAAAACCAGCTAGTCAGACTCCACTTTCTGCCATTGCATTAGCTGAAATGATTGATAAAACGGATTTACCTAAGGGTGCGTTTAACCTGATTACCGGAAAGGGCTCGGAAATCGGTGATGCTTTAGTAAAACATCCTGACGTGAACGCAATTACATTTACCGGCAGTCCTGAAGTCGGCATCTCATTAAAAAACAAAGCAGGATTAAAAAAAGTAACGTTAGAACTAGGGGCAAACTCAGCATTGATCATCGATGAAGATGTCCAGTTAACTGATGAATTAATCAATCGCTGTGTATGGGGAGCCTTTATTTATAACGGCCAAGTTTGTATTTCTTTACAAAGAATTTTTGTACATCATACACTTTATAATGAATTCCTATTGAAGATGAAAAATGCTACTAAAATGTTAAATATAGGTTCGCCATTAGACCTTCAAACAGATATTAGTGCATTAATTTCTAAAAAAGATGTTGCTAGAATAGATGAATGGGTAAAACAATCTATTAAAGATGGAGCTGATCTAGTAACTGGTGGGGACATAATAGATGAACGACTTTATAAACCAACTATTTTAACAAATGTAAAGAACAGTAGTGATGTATCCTGTAAGGAAATTTTTGGTCCAGTAGTAGTGATCAATTCATATGAACAGTTTGATGAAGCAATAAATGAAGTAAACAATAGTCGATTTGGATTACAAGCTGGTGTTTATACAAACAACTTACAAAGAGCATTATATGCTACTAAAAAATTACATGTAGGTGGCGTGCTAGTAAACGATGTTCCTACATTTAGAGTTGATTTAATGCCTTATGGTGGCGTAAAAGAAAGTGGTTATGGAAGAGAAGGCATAAAATATGCAATACAAGAGATGACTGAATTGAAACTAGTCTCTATTAAACTTTCAGACTGTTGACAAGCACTTGCAATCAGTCTGATAATCATTGGTATTGAAATTTGCCTTACAATGCAAGGACTGATCATGTATTAATTTGATCAGTCCTTTTTTTATTCTAAAACTTCAGAATTATATGTTATATTTGGAATGATACGAAGTGAATTGATAATGATTTAAGTGAATTGTAAAAGCTTCGAAGGGGGATTAAGTATGGAAATTCGAAAATTAACAATTGAAGATTTACCTGAGTTTATTGGATTAAGAAGTGAAGGATTAACATTATCACCAGAAGCATTCGGGGAA
Organism: Gottfriedia sp. NPDC057948; assembly: GCF_042887255.1. NCBI lineage: Bacteria > Bacillati > Bacillota > Bacilli > Caryophanales > Bacillaceae > Gottfriedia > Gottfriedia sp. NPDC057948. The sequence continues at coordinate 13,125 of NZ_JBHVPN010000021.1, read as the reverse complement.
AGTTTAACTGAGTATGAGAGAAAATCAATCGAACAGCACACAAATAATTTCCCTAAGACTTTCGATAATTTTATTATTGGTGCTTTCGACAAAGGCGTACTTGTTGGTGTTGCTGGCTTCTACCAAAAAAGATCTGAAAAAATGAAACATAAAGGAACGATTTGGGGAATGTATGTTACACCAGATTACCGTGGTAAAGGTGTCGGGAAAAAAGTTTTAAGTCAAGCAATCCAAGATGCTATAGAAATTGAAGAAATTTTACAAATTGAATTGGCAGTCATTTCATCAAATCAATCTGCAAAAAGACTTTATGAATCTGTAGGCTTTGAAAGCTTTGGAACAGAAAAAAGAGCATTATTTGTTAACGGTGAATTTTACGATGAAGAGCATATGGTTAAGATTATTAAATAAGAAGAAAGAGATGATCAAATGAATGCTTTGATCGTCTTTTTTTATTTTTAAAGCTTTTTTATAGTAGATTGTTGATTTCTTATTTTAACTGAATGCTAGTTAGATAAAGAAGGAATAATTTTACAATTTCGGTTGTGTTTAATGAAGAAATGCATTAAAAGGCGAAAAATATCTAATCAAATTTTAATAAAAAATGGTAAAATATAGTAAATAGCAAAAGGCATTTAAATTACATACTAACTAAAAAGGTAGGTGGAATCTATGGAAAGAACGCACCAATCAGAAACGACTGAAAGCAAAGTTTACGTGGATGATCAGAAAATATTTTCACCAATAGAGGATCTACAAAAAATGGAAGGTGTTATTCCTTTAAAAAGAAAAAGCTTCGAATTAGGGAAAAAGCCAAAGCTAATAAGATATTTAGGATATTTCTTTATTACATTTATCGTTTTAACCATGTTATTTGGATTAGTTGCAAGCTTCTTAGACTAATAGAATATTTAATTTGGAAAGAACGATAAAACAAACCAGGGAGAAAAAATATGAAGAATCTAATCGTTGGAGGAATTGGAGTTTTAGCAAGTATTTTATTATTTGGAGTAACACTTATTTCGGCATCAATCTATTCTTTGTACCTATCTCAACCAGCTGGAGGTGGATGGGACTCAAATTTAGGAGTTTTCGGAACAGCGTTGTTTAATATTGGAACAATTCCATTGTTATTAAGTTTAGTATTCTTTATCATTGGTGCTCGTTATGTATATAAGGGAATCAAGGAGTAACCTATTAAAGGGAGGACTCATTTGGAAAACTTAATGTTATTTACCCCAATTATTGTATGGCTTCTAATCTTTGCTGCTATAGCCTTTGGAATTATCATTTTTGCAAAAAAAATATTAAGAAAAAAAGATAATTAGGGAGTAAAGATCACAAAAAAGATGGAGGACTTCTTATACAGATCACAATTAATGTGGTCTTTTTTTGTGTGAAAGAATGACGGGTTAATCTTTATGCAACTAATTGGCAGGTTAGCTTAATAAGGAGATATGAAAAGAAATTCAAAAATCAACACAAAAAATTTGAGATAGTAAAATACACCCAAAATTCAAATGTAAGCGTTATACTTAAAGGTTAGGTATATGTATTTTATTGGATATTTAGTATCTTAATTAATATAGGTTTTATAAAAACAGGAAATGGGGAAAGACACTGACATGAAGAAGATACTCGTTTATCCAATTTTAGCTGTGATGTTAAGTTCTGTATTAGGAGCTTGTACATCACAAAATGCACAAACTCCCAAACTAAAAGAAGAACAGGCAACTGAAAAGAATGCAGGAACAGAAGTAACTAAAATAAATACTTCCCATTGGTCCTATGAAGGAGAAACAAGCCCCGAGCACTGGGGGGAATTAGATCCTGCTAACTCAGCCTGTGTAAATGGTAGTGAACAATCGCCAATTAACATTGAATTTTCGCAAGTTGAGAATGAACAAGCTGCAGAAGACCTTCAAATTAATTATGAACCGACGTTATATTCACTCATGAACAATGGTCATACTGTACAGGCAAATGCTGCGGGAGGTAGTAACAGCATACTCATTGAGGGGAAGGAGTACAAGCTTGCACAATTTCATTTCCATACCCCAAGTGAGCATCAATTCAACGGCAAAAACTATGTAATGGAGCTTCACCTTGTACATAAAGATTCAAATGGAAAGATTGCTGTCCTTGGAGTGATGATTCAGGAAGGTGAAGAAAATAAAAATCTGGCAGCGGTCTGGGATATTCTACCGAAAGAAGAAACAGATAAAGATATTCCCTTGAATGAGTCAGTTGATTTAAAGGCTTTGCTTCCTGAAGATCAAACTGCATTTCATTATGAGGGTTCATTAACGACCCCTCCTTGTACAGAAGAGGTAAAATGGACCATTTTTGAAATGCCGATTGAAATGTCAAAAGAACAAATTGAAGCATTTCGAAAGATTTTCCCCGATGATCATCGTCCAGTTCAATCTCTAAATAATCGTAAAGTCATAAAAAGCTAAAATATCCACGTTAATAGATTGTTATATCCAACGGGAGCGTTGATCAAAGAGAGATTAACACTCTATTTGTTGAACTTACTTATTGAACAAACGTGCAGTTTAGTTCAAGAAATAATTGCATTTATACAATAGTACATATGTTAAAATGTGGTAAAGGGGGTTGTTTTATGAAGGAAGAAAACAAACCATTTAATAATGTAATAGACCACTTTAACAAGATAGAAGGAAATGCTTCAAATGTTGTTAGCAAGGATGTTGTAAAAAAGTTGCCTAAATCATTAAAATAGTTTGGGTATTTTATGGCTAGCTTCTTATCAATATCCATCTTGTTAATGATAATTTTAAATTTATTACACTAAACTGATCTTGATATTTAAATCTGGCTGCCACCCTTTGGCAGCTTTTTCTAATTAAGCTCCCTCAGTTAGATACGATTATCTCTCGAATACTCACTTATTTAGCTTTTTCTTCTTCAACTACCATGAAAAAACCTTACGGTAACAGGTAAAAAAGTGCATAACTAAAGAAGACGTCTTTATTTTATTTTTAAAAAGCGTCCAACAGTAAAAAAATATATTAGTGATTGATGGATTAAGAGACTTCTTCGATCGATACAGAATACCCTAATTTTTCAAGTCTTCGAACTGAATAACGCACCATTGATACTTCTTTTTGTTTGTCATAATAATCTTCTCCTAAGTCTCTGTACATTTCTTTCCTAGTCAGAAGATAATAGGCGATTCTTAACATGGCATGTGCAACTACTATTCCTGCTCTTTTCCTACCTTTTCGTGCTGCTGTGCTTCGTTACATTGCTCCAAGGTAGTTTTTGGATGCACCCACAGAATGTGCGGCTTCAGTTAAGGCTGCTTTTAAATACTTGTTGCCTTTTTTTGATTTAGTTGATTTCCTTTTACCAGCGCTTTCATTATGTCCAGGAACTAATGCTGCCCAGGAACATAATCGGGGTGCACTCCCAAATTGGTTCTCTATATCTGTTCCAATTTCGGCTAGTATCTGTTCAGCCATACGTGTAGCGATACCTGGAATTGAGTCCAGTCGTTCTATGTCTTCTTGATAAGAGCTTACTCTTTGGGTTACTTCTAAATCGAGTTTTTCAATTTGTTCAGTTAGAAAATCAATGTGAGTTAATATTGTTTTCAGCATCATACGTTGATGAGGATTAACATAACCTCGTAGAGCGAGCTCAAGTTCATCCTTTTTGCGTTTTAATGAGCGACGAGCCATACTTGCTAGTTTCGTAGGATCTTCTTCTCCATCTGCAATAGCGTAAAGCATTTCTTTAGATGAAACACCCATAATATCTGAAACAACAGAGCCCAGTTTAATATTCGCACCTTCCAGTACTTTTTGAATTCTATTAAGATGTCGAGATTGTTCTTCAATTATACTTCTACGATATCGAACTAGTTCTCTTAATTCGCGTTGTTGTCGATTGGGAATGAAGCTGGCGGTTAGTAACCCATGACGGAGAAGTTGGGCGATCCATTCTGCATCTTTTACGTCAGTTTTTCGTCCAGGAACTGCTTTCATATGTTGTGCGTTGACGACAAAAACCTATAAATCTTCAGCTTCAATTAAATTAACAATGGGTTTCCAATACACACCTGTACTTTCCATTGCGACATGGGTACACCCATGTGATTTTATCCAATCCATCAATTTTATTAAACTACCACGAATTACTAACTCAGTTAAAGTTACATCTAATCCATTCAAATCGACGGAAACAATCCTGCAGCAAATATCGTTAAATGGGCAAATCAACTTGATTCTATTGATCCGGGGATACAGCATATTGACCTGTGCTAGATACTTGATCAAGTAAAATATGAAAAACCTTATAAATATGGAAATATAAAAAAAGGAACGTATTTCGAATTAAGAAATACGTTCCTTTTTCATAAACTCTAGGAATGCATTGTTAATCCATCAACTTTACGGCGGCTTTGAAATCGTATAGCTGTTTAAGTAATCAAAGGAAATATGATTTTTCAAAACGGATTGAAATAATATTATTGACAAACTATGTGTGTAATTTTATCATTTTTATTGTTAACCATTTTTAGATAATTGGTTAACAATAAAAATAAAAATCAAAAATTGATTCTTTATGCTTTACGAAAGCTCTTTTAGAAATTGTTCTAAAGTTTGCTCATGATGCAAATAACAAAAAAAAATTTATAAAAAAGAACCCCGCATTAAATTTTATAAGATTATTAAACGAATACCAAGGTTTGGAGAGTAACGTGTATGATTGATGAAAACTTATTTAGTGTTAGAATGAGAGCTTCCAAGAATGGGGCACATGAAAATGGTGGCAAACATATATCTGGCGGCGAACTAATTTCAACTTACGACAATTTAAAAAATGCAGTAACTGTCCTATTAGAGAAAGCTTTAACACATTCAAGAGGCAACCCGGACTTTTTTCAGATTCAGTTTGAATTAATTGATGAACCTATCACAAAGTTGAGACCATTACATGTTAAGACAAATGAAGTGGGCTCCGTAGAAGAAGGTCAAATAATCGCTCAGAGTCTTTTAGAACAAGCAGGGGTTCCAAAAGAGATCATTAAAAAAGCATACCAACAAATATCTGAATATATGAATCTTAGAGGGGCAATCTTGTTTGATATCCGAACTGGAAAACGAATTGATGATTTGAACGAAAAAGGTGTTCGGGTTTCAAGAATGGACTGGGTAACCATGGATTTTGAAAAGTGGGCTGACTTCTACACAATACCTCGAAGTCAAAGAGTGAAAGAGGCGCTAGTTCTTGCAACAAAGGTGAATAGGCATCACTCAACTATCGCAGAATTATGCTGGTCAGATGATCCTGAATACATAACAGGTTATGTTGCAAGTAAAAAGCTGGGCTATCAGAGAATTACGAAGTTAAAAAAATATGGTGATGAACGCGGATGCCGAATCTTCTTTGTGGATGGTTCAAGCCAACTACAATCTTACATAGACTACTTAGAAAAAAAGCCAATCATCGTTCAATGGGAAGGAGAAAATGCAACACGAGTTTATTAAAAAAATAAAAAGCATACTTGGTTACCGTTCACACAAATGAAAGATTATGACGAAAATCCTTTCAGATTGATGTCATTGTCTTTATGCCTCCACACATTGTAGAAAGGAAAAATTAAAAGAAATGGTTACAATTATGAAAAAAGCAATTATTGAGGTCACAAATGAGGTGACAAATGTTGGAGCTTGATGAATGGCTAAACCAACGAATACGTAAGACAAAAGAGTCTGGTTTATATCGGAAATTACGAACTATGAATTCGGCTCCACTTTCTAATATGTTGATTGATGGTCAAAGGCAAATTGTATTTTCATCTAATAACTATTTAGGCCTGTCGAATAATCCCCGCTTAGTTAATGCCCTAGAAACGACCCTTCATGATTTTGGAGTAGGGAGTAGTGGATCAAGATTAACGACAGGCAATACTGATTGGCATCAAAGGCTTGAGGAAAAACTTGCCTCTTTTAAGCAAACGGAAAAGGCTCTCCTTTTTTCAAGTGGGTATTTGGCGAACGTTGGTGTGTTATCATCTATACCAGTAAAAGGGGATATTATTTTAAGTGATCAATTAAACCATGCAAGTATTATTGATGGATGCCGTCTTTCAAATGCAACTACTATTGTTTATAACCATATCGATATGAGTGATCTTGAGGAAAAATTGAAAGGAATTTCTTCCTGTCAGCGACGTTTTATCATAACAGATGGTGTTTTTAGTATGGATGGAACAATTGCCCCTCTTGATCAGATCATTCCACTTGCAAAAAAATATCATGCCTACGTCATTGTTGATGATGCGCACGCAACTGGTGTTTTAGGGGAGAATGGTAGAGGAACGAGTGAATATTTCGGAATCCACCCAGATGTGGTCATCGGAACTTTAAGTAAAGCTATTGGGACCGAAGGCGGATTCGTAGCTGGTTCACCCGTTTTAATTGATTTTCTCATAAACCATGCAAGAACCTTTATTTTTCAAACCGCTTTACCGCCGGCAGTCTGTGCAGCTTCTTATGCCGCATTGGAAATAATTGAGGAAAGTTACTCAAGACGCCAGAAGTTATTTTCCAATGTGAAAAAAATAAAAGCTAGATTAATAGAAATGGGATATATCGTGAAGGGAGATTTGACTCCGATTATTCCAGTAATTATAGGTGATGCCAAAGAGGCGCTATTTTTTGCGGAAAAGCTACTGGAAAATGGAATTTTCGCTCCTGCGATTCGTCCGCCAACTGTACCAATTGGGGAAAGCCGTATCAGGCTAACTGTCACCTCCGAACATTCCACGGAAGAAATAAATTATCTGTTGGATTGTTTCTACAGAATAGGAAAAGAGGTAAAGATGATAAAATGAACGGTTTATTTGTAACAGGAACTGATGTGATACAAGCTTTCTAAAACAATTATCACAAACTTCCTTATCTTATGAAGAGATTACTCCCTTCGAATATAAAGAGCCTCATGCTCCGTATGAAGCAGGGAAGCTGGAAGGAAGAATCATAAGGATGAATAAGGTGTACTAGGCAACTGGGAAAAGATTAGAAAAAAACACGATTTTTTCATCATTGAAGGGGCTGGCGGAATTTCAGTCACTCTTGTTGAAGGTTTCATATGATCTTGCTGAAAAAACAAACCCAGAATAAATGAAGAGTTATGTTGTGTACCGATTAGGTATATCCCCAAAACTAAAAGAAATCAAAAAGAAACACATAATAAAGTAGTAAAAGAACATATAGACCTAACATTACTTTTTAGTTATTTAACAACTGCTGGGCAAGAAGAAAATGAGGATAACAAAATGTTACATGACTTAGGATTTATAGTGGAATAAAGTAGAAGAAATGAAAGCCATTTTAGCCTTAGAAAATTAAAAAAGTTTCATAGATTACCCAAATATGCAGCATTCAAAATTGATAATAATTCTTTTTAGGGAGGCTAACAATGAAAACGGAATATCAGGCATTTTCTTTTATTACTAATGAGTTTTTTCAAAACCCTTATCCATTTTATGAGAATCTTCGATCCATGAATTCCATCTATCAGGGAAATCTTTTAAAGTATCCTGGCTGGTATGTGACTGGATATGAAGAAGCAATAACCATTCTCAAAGATTCTCGATTTAAAAATCGCATCCCGTTGCCAGAGACCTCAAAAAAATATGAGCTGTTAAAAAACATTCAAAATGACATGATGCTTTTTAAGAATCAATCAGACCATAAGCGGCTGCGTTTCCTAGTTAGTAACGTATTTACACCTAGGATGGTGGAACATCTTCGTCCTTATATTGAAGATACGGTATACGATTTATTGCAACAGTTTCAAAATCAGAAAACATTGGATATAGTTTCCGATTTAGCATTTCCTTTAGCAAGTCTCATTATTGCGAGAATAATAGGGATACCTCAACAGGATATATATCAATTTAAAAAGTGGGCGGCAGGCTTAATTCAAAGTATTGATTTTACCCGTTCAGGAAAGACTCTAGAAAGCGGGAATGCTATTACAATAGACTTAAGAGATTATTTTAAGGAATTGATTAAAAAACGAAAACATAGCCCTGAAGATGATCTTATCAGCAGGTTAATAATGGAAGAGCAGCAAGGGGACAGTTTATCAGAAGAGGAATTATTAGCAACCTGCATTTTACTTGTTATTGCCGGCCACGAGACAACAGTTAATCTTATAAGTAATTCGGTTTTAACTTTATTAAAACATCCGAATCAAATGATAGAGCTCAAGGAAAACCCATTTTTAATTGAGCAAGCTGTTGAAGAGTGTTTGCGTTATGAGAGTCCAACACAGATGATCGCTCGGGTAGCTACTGAAGATATTGAAATTAATAATGCATCTATAAAAAAAGGTGATCAGATTTATGTCCTAATAGGAGCGGCCAATCGAGATCCGCATAAATTTCATGATCCTTATCTATTCGACATTGCCAGGAGTTCTAATCAACATCTAGCATTTGGATATGGTATTCATTTTTGTTTAGGTTCCTCCCTGGCACGTTTAGAAGCACAAATTGCGATTAAAACACTCCTTAATTGGAAAGAAGTTCATCTGTTAGCTTCTACTGAGTTGACGTGGCGAAGACTTATTGGGTTTAGGTCCTTAAAAGAACTCCGAATAATATTTGACTGAGCAAAAACTTATATAATTGGTTTAGTGACCTCAAAAGGTATTTTAAACAAACAAGCAATGATCTATATTAATAAATTGTAAAATATAGTCTGTCTTCTGAAGAAGGGGTACTAATTTATGGAACCAAAGATATTATCGAGAGAAATGAAAGATGGGAAACAAAGGAAGGAATATAGCTATTGGTGATAATGGTGACGGACAAGTTTTTCTTATGCATCAAGGAGACAATGAAAAAGAGTTTTTAGTAGTATATGCTGAAGATATGACTCCTGCAATTCTACTTTAGTAACTTCAAATTTAACTCTGAGGTTAAAAACGGTTTCATAATTTTAAACAGATGAAACACAAGAAGAACGCAGTTGGGCGGATAGATGCAAAATAGTATTAATTAACACTCCAGTTGGTGGATTAAAGGATTTATTTAAAATTAAAGATGTTTCAGGACTGAATATTACAGCAAGTGAATTACTAAAGGGATCAAAGAATCTACCTTATATTTAGTAGAGGATTTTTCATATGGAATAGCACTGAAATTAGTTGGAGATTTAAAAGAAATAAAAATAGAACTTAGAGCTAAATGAGCCATCTTTATTAAATTTTGAAGATAAACATACTTTAAATAACTATCTATTTCTTGTAGAACTAACGCATGCGATAGTTACATAAAGTTATAGCATTTAAAAGCTAATTAGAATCTCTAATTAGCTTTTTCATATATACTAAAAGAAGAGATTGAGAACGAGGAGAGCTTAAGTGAAACTGTACACTTTTCAAAAACCAGCTTGGTGGAAAGGCTGTCGTCAACGTGGCAATTATATAGCCGATTCTTCATTCATATTCGATGAGTTGATGAGAACGCCGTACATTTGGATGCTAGAACAGTACAAGAAACGCATCCGTGAAACGAGTGCATCAGCACTGATATGGGTTTGGGAAGAAATTCCTGAAGTTTGTCGTGATGGTTCATTGGACTGGGACATTGAAGAAGGTTATAAAGAAAATTATTTATTTGTCTTCGAGCATAGCGATAAGGACGTGTTGTAGAGTTGTTTTGCTTGGTATATACCACTGATGGATGCCAAAATAACAACTGAAGAAGAAGAACCAAATGAAGAATTTCTCCCTGAAAGATATGGGTGGGAAAAAGTATTCGATTTTGATTGGCTAATTAAACATGAGTATAGTGATGGGGCAACGAAGCAAGGGGTTATTGACAGCTTTACTGAAGATGAACTTCTTGCGGTTTATCGCTATAATGATACATCACATTCCTGGGAGCTACTTCATGGCAAAGCCGTGAAACTTAATTGGGCTTAACAGGTTAAGAACCCAATACAACTAACGCAGTGCGATTCTTCAATAGAAGATCGCTTTCTCTTATTCAACAAAATGGCAGATTAGTTCAATAAAGAATTTGCAAATTTATAGTTAAAAATGGAAAAATATGTTAATGTTAGTAGTATCATCTTAGGAAAATCTTCTTAGTGAATATAATAAATTGAGTAACTAAAGGAGAATAAAAATGAAAAAAATTCTTGTGTTTTCAGTAAGTTTTATCCTATTATTTGTTGCTTTAAATGTATTCTCAGGTATGCTTTTAACGGTATTTTATCAGCCTGATATAGCTAATCAATGGAGTAATATTTCAAAATTGCCAAATGAGGTTGTTTTTGTGGAAAGTTCTTCTGTATCTCCATTCATTATTACAATGTTATCAGTTATTATCGCATTTGTTATACAAAATCGTTTTGCTAAAGCTAATTAAAATATAATTGAATTAACCAACTAATGCTTTAGTTGGACAGATAGAGTTGCTTCGGCAACTTATTTTTTTGAAGTAAATGGTAACATAGTTGAATAAGATTATAGTATTGATAATGTGAATCATTCCATCTATTTATAGGGGGGAAGTTTATGGAAGATGGGTCATTGGGAGATGGGTTTGTTTTAATATCGTTTATTATGTTATGTGCTGTTGTTTTTTTTACTTGGGCGATATTAAGTATCAATAACAAACTTAGACTCATAATTAAAATTCAATTAAAACAAAAAGACACTAATTTTAATGATAAAAATATAGAAGAAGAATTAGAAAAGTACAGAGATAAATAATTTTATACAACTAACTGATGCGTGTGCGGCCGAGCCTAGGTCGTATCATATAGCGGGTGGGATTCCCGTCGAGAAAGAACTAGCCATTCACTCGTAGCGAGTCTTGGAGGATTAAAGGTAACTTTAATCTTTAAGCGTAGACAGTTAGGTGGAGCAGCCGTCAAGGCTGAGAATCTTATGGAGTGAAAGTCTCCTGTCATCAATTGACCGATTCGGATGACTAGCATATCCAATGCGTAGGGAGGTAACGAACTACGTTCTGCTTGGAAGTAAAAGTCTCGGCGGCCTATTCTACACAGAGAGAATAAGGTCGGAACAGTCTGTGTGGCGAGCAAACCTAGAGGCCAGAAGGAATTAACGAATACTGCAGTCCCGAAATCTACGCCCCTCTATGAAACTGTTTTGAGGGATGATTTGCTTAGCGTCGACCTTTATCTAACGGGGGAAGACCGATGCCTTACGGGAAGAAACGGCCAAAAGCACCGTAAGGGCAGCCGGGGCAAGGGTTCTAGCATCTAGGGAAAGATTCTCAGAGATAACGACGGGAAGGTCCTACTTCAAATTGGAAAGGTACTAACCAATAGAGACCTATCATATAAGAGGCTAAAAGAAAATGGTAGGATGATTTAGGACTGGCGCATGAGGTCGTAGTAGCGAAGGACCTCTGGGCACTTGGGTAGTCAGAACATACAAAGACACAGAGCTTATTATTTGTTCATTGACTAGCATACAAGTAAACCAATAATTGATGGGGGAATATGTGTACCAACATTTAATCCTGCGGTTATTAGGGAAGGCGAGTATGGATAATAACCAAGGTCAGAACCGGACTCGGGAAATCCGACCGTCCGGGATCGTAGGGGGGCTACAAGAAACGTGAATCAATAATCATTGATTGCGCGCGCTTGTTTTCTACCCGACTGCGGGCCGAAAGCCAGATGGTTGAAGGGATTGAGCTTCGAAATGTTAGTAAAACGAGAGGGCTGATGCCTTACGCATAGCAGAAAGCAACATTTTACCTTTCGTTAAGCCAAGAAGGGTAAAGCCTCTCCGGAGTCAGAGTCCTTGGCACGTAACACATTGATATGATACAGCAACTCGGGAGACCCTACCGGTCTTTTCATTTAATAGAAGAGTATGGTGTACAAGTGATAACAAGTAAGGTAACCAAATGCCGATGTAGGGAGTCGGATAGCAGCGTAGTACCTATGAAGTTGGGTAATGCCGATGGAGGAAAGGCTGTTACCAAAGTATCACTCTTAATAGGGACACATTTACTACACACATAGGTAGAATAAATGGAAACAAAACTACTAAGGATAGCAGAATAAAGTCTGATAAAAATTAGCTGGGTTCTGTGAATGATAAGTTGGAGGAGCAGTGTGCGTTAATAGCGCAAGCACGGTTCTGGGAGGGGGTGGAGTTCGATTTACCGTAAGGTAAAAAGACTCCTTTCTACTCGACTAGTTGTGGTTCTTGAATAAAAGGATTAAAATTTCTCTTTGTCGAAATGATTAGAGAGGTGATGAAATGAAAATAGAAGTCAAATATAGGTTGTTTAATTGGAACGGTCGTAATTACATAGCAGAAAACTTTAATAGAAGCTCTATAATAGAAGTTGCTCATACAGAAAATGAAGCTGAATTGGATAAACTTATTAAATCTGAGTTGTCAATTGAAATTAACAAACCAATAAATGAGATTAAGGTCTTAAAATTTAGAAGGCTTTTATAAAAAGAAGGAAATATGAGATTAACCTAACATGGATTGAATGCAGAATTAATTGAAAAAGGGTTACCTAAAAAAGCTACATTGCAGATACAGTGGAAAGATAAAAAAGAAACAATTATTTTAAAAAGACAGAACTAACCTTATGCAACTAACGCATGCTTTAGTTGAACAAGATCACGAGTCGCAATTGCGGCTTTTTTTACTTATAATCAGGGAATAATAGTAGTGAGGTGATGTGACAAAAGAAACTGTGTATTTACAGGAATGTCGAAAGATCAGTAGGTATTCTATGGCAGAACATTGAACAAAAAAGAAGGTCTACAACAAAGTAAAATGTACCCTATACAATAGACACTTAAAAAAAGTCTACTCTATAGGGTACTTTTGTTTATAATTAGAAAAAACGGGATCGGGGAAATATTAGATGAGCGATAAAATATTTACAGATAAAGAAATTAATCTACTTTCCAAAAACCAATACGTAAAGTCAGTTAGTACGAAAGGAATCACTTACACAGATGAGTTCAAGCGGATTTTTATTTCGGAAAATAAGAAAGGAAAATTACCGAGACAAATATTTGAAGAGTGTGGATTTGATATTGAAGTGATTGGAATGAACCGAGTTAA